>NZ_JBFACU010000069.1:0-18744 GCF_040641015.1 Streptomyces sp. NPDC021356
GGCGAACACGGCGTCCTGCGCGACCCACGCACCGGCGACCTCCACGTCGTCACCGTCACCCCCGGCAACGAAGCCGACCTCCTCGTCCACGACGCGCACTCCGCCTCCCCCACCACCGCCTTCGCCCTGTCCCGCCTCGCCGACCCCGACACCCTCCACCACACCCCGATCGGCGTCTTCCGCGACATCGAACGTCCCGTCTACGACACCCTCATGGCCGACCAGCTCGACACCGCCGCCCAACAGCACGGCAAGGGCGACCTCACCGCCCTCCTCACCGGCAGCGACACCTGGACCGTCACCGGCTGAGTCCGGCGGTCGCTCACGAGGCCCGGGGGTTCAACGCCCGGGCCTCGTCACAGCCCTGCCGGGCCTCGTCGTACGCCTCCCGGGCCTCGTCGTACGCCTCCCGGGCCGCTTCCACGTCCGCCATGCGCTCCTTGGTCCACTCGGCGAGCGCCCGCACCTGCTCGGCGGCCTCGCGGCCGAGCCCGGTGAGCGAGTAGTCGACGCGCGGCGGGATGACGGGCTTGGCGTCGCGGTGGACCAGCCCGTCGCGCTCCAGCGTCTGGAGCGTCTGGGTCAGCATCTTCTCGCTGACCCCCTTCTCACTCACCCGGCCGACAGCGCGGCGCAACTCGCTGAACCGGTAGGGCCGTTCCAGCAACTCGATCAGGACCAGCACGCCCCAGCGGCTGGTGACGTGCTCCAGGACCAGCCGGTACGGGCACTGCGCCGCGTCCTGAACCGGCCGCGCCCCCGCGGTGGCCGCCGCCCGGTTCGCCCGCGCACTCACACTTACGGTCATGGGGGTACCTTACTTCAAAGTGGGTACTTTCGCTGAGTTAGCGCATCTCCTAGGGTTAGTTCCAGACGCACCCCACAAGGAGATTCCCCTCATGAGCATCGTCGTCACCGGAGCCACCGGACACCTCGGCCGCCTCGTCGTGGAGCAACTGCTGGAGAAGGTCCCCGCCGACCGGATCACCGCGGTCGTCCGCACCCCCGAGAAGGCCGCCGACCTCGCCGGGCGCGGCGTGCGGATCGCGGTCGCCGACTACAACGCGCCCGAGACCTTCGACGGCCTGTTCACGGCGGGCGACAAAGTGCTGCTGGTCTCCGGCAACGAGTTCGACAAGGGCCGTGTCCAGCAGCACCGGGTCGTCATCGAGGCCGCCAAGGCGGCCGGTGTCGCGCTGCTCGCCTACACCAGCGCGCCCGGCAGCCTGAAGGCCGCCCTCGCCGACGACCACCGCGGCACCGAGGAGGCCCTGCTGGCCTCCGGCCTGCCGTACGTACTGCTGCGCAACGGCTGGTACCACGAGAACTACACCGAGAACCTCGCCCCCGTCCTGGAGCACCACGCCGTCGTGCACGCGGCGGGCGCCGGCCGGCTCTCCGCCGCCTCGCGCGCCGACTACGCCGCGGCCGCCGTCGCGGTGCTCACCGGCGAGGGCCACGAGAACAAGACGTACGAACTGGGCGGCGACGAGGCATGGGGCTTCGCGGAGTTCGCCGCCGAGCTGAGCCGGCAGACCGGCCAGGAGATCGTGTACCGGCAGGTCTCCGTGGCGGAGTTCCAGGGCATCCTGACCGGCGCGGGGCTGCCGGAGCCGTTCGCCGCGATCCTCGCCGGCGTCGACGCCTCCATCGAGAAGGGCGAACTGGTGGTCGACAGCGGTGACCTGTCCCGCCTGACCGGCCGCCCGACCACCCCGCTGGCCGAGGCGATCGGCGCCGCCCTCAAGGGCTGAGGCCCGCTGGGGCCCGCCCACTCGGCTCGCTCCCGCCCATCCGCCTGTCATGACCGTATGGCGATACGGGCATGACAGGCGGGAGTGCCCGGCGCTACCTTCTTGCTTGCCGCACCAGGAGGCGGCCAGGCAAGCCACGAAGGGGGAGGGCCCGTGACCGACAAGTCGGGCGGCGAGGGGCGCACAGGACTGCTGAACGGCTTCGCGGCCTACGGGATGTGGGGACTCGTCCCGCTCTTCTGGCCGCTGCTCAAGCCCGCCGGCGCGATGGAGATCCTCGCCCACCGGATGGTGTGGTCCCTGGCGTTCGTCGTGGTCGCGCTCGTCGTCGTACGGCGCTGGGCCTGGGCCGGGGAACTGCTGCGGCAGCCGCGCAGGCTCGCGCTGATCGTGGTCGCCGCCGCGGTGATCACCGTCAACTGGGGCGTCTACATATGGGCGGTGAACAGCGGGCACGTCGTGGAGGCCTCGCTCGGCTACTTCATCAACCCGCTGGTCACCATCGCGATGGGAGTGCTGATCCTCAAGGAACGGCTGCGGCCCGTGCAGTGGGCGGCGGTCGGCACCGGCGCCGCCTCCGTGCTCGTGCTCACCATCGGCTACGGCCAGCCGCCGTGGATCTCCCTCTGCCTCGCCTTCTCCTTCGCCACCTACGGGCTGGTGAAGAAGAAGGTCAACCTCGGCGGCATCGAGTCGCTGGCCGCCGAGACCGCGGTGCAGTTCCTGCCCGCGCTCGCCTATCTGCTCTGGCTGGGCGCGCACGGCGGCGCCACCTTCGCGAGCGAGGGCGCCGGCCACTCCCTCCTGCTCGCCTCCACCGGTGTGGTCACCGCGCTGCCGCTGGTCTGCTTCGGCGCGGCGGCGATCCGCGTGCCGCTGTCCACCCTCGGCCTCCTCCAGTACCTCGCGCCGGTCTTCCAGTTCCTGCTCGGCGTCGTCTACTTCCATGAGTCCATGCCGGCCGAGCGGTGGGCCGGGTTCGCCCTGGTCTGGCTGGCGCTGTCCCTGCTGACCTGGGACGGACTGCGCTCGGCCCGCCGGGCCGCCCAGGTCCGCGCCGGTCTCCGCGCCCCCGGGAGCGTCCTGCCGGACGACCGCTCGGCGGGCGGCGGGACGCCGAGCAGGGTCGTGGCGGGGCAGGCACCGGCGGTGGACTCCGCTCCCGATCCGGCTCACGCTCCCGATGCAGTTCTCGCTTCCGACCCGGCTGCCACTCCCGATCCGGCCCTCGCTCCCGGGGCCGCTCCCGCCCCCGCTCCTGGTTGCGGTCCCGCCGGGGCCGCGCCGTTGGACTCCGGAGCGGTGGAGGCTTAGGACGTCGAGCGAGACGCCGGGGCGTCGGGAGGGGGCGGGGCGTCGGGAGCGGCGGGGCCCAGGTCAGGGGCCGTCCTGTGCGGTTCGGCCGGTACCGCCGGTGCGGGCGCGGTGCGCCCTGACCTTCTCGCGGTTCCCGCAGTGCTCCATCGCGCACCAGCGCCGTCGGCCCGGGCGCGAGGTGTCCACGAAGAGCAGGTAGCAGTCATGGGCGCCGCACTCCCGGACGCGGTCGGCGTACGGACCCGTGAAGAGGTCGATCGCGTCACGGGCGACCGTCGCGAGCAGACGGGCGCCGGTGGCGCCCGGCGCCCAGGCGCGGGTGCCCTCGGGGGTCAGCCGGGAGACGAGCGGCGGGGCCGCAGCGGCCTCGTTGACCACGTCCAGGTGCGCGCGGCGCGGCGGGCGCCCGTGCGCGCGGTCCGCGGTGAGCAGGAACAGGGCGTCACGGACGGCACGGGCGCGCGCCAGTTCGTCGTCGGTGACGGTGAGGCCGAGACCGTCGGCGAGCCGGCTGCGAGCGGCCCAGTCGGCCAGGTCTGCAGGGGCGTGCAGCGTCTCGTGGCGGGCGAAGGGGCCGGGGCCGCCCGTGGCCAGCAGTTCCAGGCACAGCGCGCCCGGGTCGAAGCGGTAGGGCCTGCCGTCGTGCGTGGTCAGGGTCAGTCCGGGAGCCGGTTCCGGCGTTTCCGTTGCCCGCGGGTTCATGTAACCAATATAACTGGTTACATGACCGAGACAGATACGTCCACGGCCCCCACACCCGCGCCGGTGCACTGGAAACTCGTCATCGACGCCACCGACCCGCACGCCCAGGCCGACTTCTGGGCGGGCGCGCTGCACTACGAGACGGAGGACAACAGCGCCTTCGTCGAACGGTTGCTGGAACTCGGCGCGCTGCCGGGCGCGGCCACCGTCGAGTACCACGGCCGCCCGGCCTTCCGGGACCTGATCGCCGTACGGCATCCGGACGACCCGTACGACCCCGAGCGCGGCACCGGGCTCGGGCGCCGGCTGCTCTTCCAGCGGGTGCCCGGGCCGAAGGCCGGCAAGAACCGCCTCCACCTCGACCTGCACCCCGGTGACGGCCGGCGGGCGCAGGAGGTGGAGCGGCTGAAGGCACTCGGCGCGAGCGTCCTGCGGGAGGTGCGGGAGAGCGCCGGACAGTGGGTGGTGATGGCGGACCCGGAGGGCAACGAGTTCTGCGTGCACTGAGCGCCCGACGCGGCCGGCCCGCGTCCGGCACGGAGCCGGGCTGCGGCCGGGCCGGACCGCGGCGGTCCGGCCCGGCCGGCCGCGGCGGTCAGTCGGCCTGGCCGGAGGCCGCCTGCCTGCGGGCCCGCTCGGTGAGGCGGTCCATGCGGGCGCGGGCCGACTCCAGTTGGTCGACGTCCTCGGTGGCCGGGCCGTCCTCGGCGGCCAGCTCGGTCCACAGGCCGAGCAGCTCATCACCGAGGCGCAGGCCCTCCTCGGGATCGCGGACGGCCCGCCAGGCGGTGGCCGCGCTGCGGACGTCACCGTAGGCGCCCTCGGCGTCGCCCGCTCCGAGGTGGATGCGGGCCAGGTCGAGGGAGAGGACGAAGGCGCGCAGCGGGTCACCGGCCAGGTAGGCGATGTACGCGGACAGTTCGCGCACCCGCAGCACTTCTGGGTGGGTCGCGCCGAGGGTGGCGGAGGCCTCCGTGACGGTGCGTTCCGCGAGGGTCGCCGCCTCGTCGATGCGGCCCGCCCGCACGGCCTCGTTGACCTGGGCCAGGGGTTCGGCGAGCAGGACCGCGCCTCCTTCGCCCGCCAGTGTCCTGGGGTCGTCGCCGAGCACGGCCTCGGCCACGGCGTCGAACCCGCGGGCGGGGGCGGGCTTGGGATCAGGATCGAGGTCGACGACGGCCGCGGGATCGATGGCCGGGGTGGGCCGGGAGACGGGGGCGGAGACGGGCAGGGGTGCGGGCTCGGCGGGCAGGGGCGCGGGGTTCGGCGCCGCCGGGCGCAGACCGGCCGCGGCCGGCGGCCCCGCGTCCATCACCGGCGGCGGCCCGAAACTCCCCGTCGGGGCCGCGGCCGTACCGGGCGGGGTGGCCGGGGAGGGTTGCGCCGTCCCGTCGTCGCGGCCGTCGTCCGTGGGGGCAGGCTCGGAGCGCGGCACGAAGGCGGGCGCGGGCGCCGCGGAGGACCGCACCGCGGGCACTGCCTGAGGTGGCTGCGGCGGCTCCACCGGCTCCGGGGACGGCTGCGGCGCCGCCGGACCCCGGGACGGCTGCGGTACCTGTCGCAGTACGTGCGTCACGCTGTCCGGCTGGGGTCCGCCCGGGCCCCGCGGCTCCTCGGGTTTCGGCGGCTGCGCCGCGCGGGCCCCGGGGCTCGGCTGCGGCCCGTGCCCCGGCTCCGGGGGCGTCGTGCGCAGGGGCTGGGCCGTGAACGTGCTGGAACCGTCGCCGTGGACCCGGAGGGGGACGACGTAGCCGATGCGTTCGTCGGTGACCGTGGCGAGGACGGGGCGGCCAGTGGTCAGGGCGATGCGGTGGAGGTGGTTCAGCACCGCCTGCTGGATCTCCTCGCCGGGCGCCGAGTCCACCCGCACGCCACCGACCGAGGCCCAGGCGCTGCCGCCCGCGGTGTCCACGGGCCCGGACGGGGGCACGTGGACGGCGATCGGTGTCGCCGTGGCCGCCGCCGAGCGCACGGCGCGCTTGTGTTCCCGCTTCTTCTCGCGGCTCAGTCGGTACATGGCTCCCTCACTCGGATGCGTGCCATCCGGTCCTGCGCGTACTGTCGAGTCTCCCTGCTCGCCTGCGGTTTCCACGTCACCGCGACGTCACAGACTCGCACCAGGAACCGCTGCCCTGTGATCGGGGTAACGCTGCGAGCGCCAAGATCGTCGTGGTGACCACGGAGGGAACGGGCATGCGAACGGACATGCGGCAGGGACCGGAGATATGGGTCCGCGGGCCGGTGGCCACCGGAGCGGACGCCGGGGCGCCGGCGCCGGCGGGGCCGGTCGCCGCCGGGGCGCTCCCACGGGCGACGCCCAGGCGGTACTCCTGGGTGGCGACGCACGGCGGCGCGGGCACCACCACGCTCGCCGCCGTCTACGGCGGTCACGACTGCGGACGCCATTGGCCCGGGCCGGACGCGCCGCGCTCGGTCCTGCTCGTCGCCCGCACGCACGCGGCCGGGCTGGAAGCCGTCGTCCGGGCGGTCGAGGTGTTCCGCGGCGGCGGGGCGCCGGCCGGCCTCGACCTGGACGCCGTGGTGCTCGTCGCGGACGCGCCGGGACGGCTGCCGCGCCCGCTCGCGCAGCGGGTGGGGCCGATCGAGGCCGTCGTCGACGTCCACCGCGTGCCGTGGATTGCGGCCTGGCGCCTGGGCGACCTGAGCGGCCGGCCGCCGCGCGGGACGGAGCCGCTGGCCCGCCTCACCGGCACGGTATGAGTCCACCACCGGCCGCCGGCGGCCCTACGCGGTGATGTCCTTGGCCGTGAACCGTGCCCAGGCCGCCGAGCCGAACACCCCCACGTACAGCGCCTGCAGCTCCAGGTTCTTGACCAGCCCGTCCCAGTAGACCGGTTCGCGCATGAGGTCGGCGAAGGAGAGCCAGTAGTGCGGGAAGAGGTACGGCTGGACCGCGTGCAGCTGAGGTATCTGGTCGACGATCTGAACGGTGATCAGCAGGCCCACGGTCGTCGCCATGGCGGCGATGCCGCTGTCGGTCAGCGTCGAGACGAACAGGCCGAGCGCGGCGATGCCGGTCAGGGAGACGGCGACGACGACGGCGATCAGCAGGGCGCGGCCCAGCCCATCCGTGAAGGTGATCCGGGTGCCGGAGATCGTCGTCAGGTCGCCGAGCGGGAAGAGCAGCGCGCCCACAGCGAGGGCCGAGAGGGCGACCACTAGGGTGGCGACCAGACAGAAGGCGATGGTCGTGGCGTACTTGGTGAGCAGCAGTCGGGTGCGGCCCGCGGGGGCGACCAGCAGGTAGCGCAGGGTGCCGGCCCCGGCTTCGCCGGCGATCGCGTCGCCCGCGATCACGCCCACCGCCAGCGGCAGGAAGAACGGCAGGGTCGCGGCCAGTGCGGTGAAGACCAGGAACAGTCCGTTGTTGGTGATCTGCGCGATGAAGGCGGGTCCTCCACCGCCGCCTCCCCCGGCCGAGGAGCCGTTGCGCGTCTCGATCCGCACGGCCACCCCGACGAGGACGGGCACGGCGGCCAGCACGCCCAGCAGGGCGAGCGTGCGCCGACGCCGGAAGGTGGCCGTCAGCTCGTTGCGCAGCAGGCCGAGGGTCCACAGGGGGTGCGGGTGCGCTCCGACCGCCCCGCGCACCGGTGGCTCGGTCAGGCCCGCCGCCTCAGTCCGCGACATCGAATCCCTCCCCGGTGAGTGCCACGAACGCGTCCTCCAGCGAGGCGCGTTCGACTCCGAAACCGCGGACACGGACACCTGCCGCCACCAGCGCCGCGTTCACCTCGGCCAGATCGCCGGCCGGTGGCTCGCCGGTCACCCGGTCCTCCGTGACGACCACGTCGCCGATGCCCCGTTCCTTGAGCACCCGGGCCGCCTCCGCCCCGTCGGGCGTGGTGACCACCAGCCGGCCGCGCGCCCCGGCGGCCAGGTCGGCCACCGCGCCCTGCGTGACGAGCCGGCCCTGGGTCATCACCGCCGCGTGCGTGCACACCTGCTCGATCTCGTCGAGGAGGTGGGAGGAGAGGAAGACCGTCGTGCCGTCGGAGGCCAGCTCCCTCACGAGAAAGCGGATCTCCCGCATGCCCTGCGGGTCGAGTCCGTTGGTCGGCTCGTCCAGGACGAGCAGTCTGCGGGGCCGGAGCAGTGCGGCGGCGAGCCCGAGGCGCTGCTTCATCCCCAGGGAGTAGGTCCTGGCCTTCTTGCCTGCGGCCGCCGTCAGGCCGACCCGGTCCAGCGCGGCGGCGGTCCGGGCGCGCCGGGTGCGCGGGTCGGCGGTCGGGTCGGCCGCGTCGTAGCGCAGCAGGTTGTCCCGGCCGGAGAGGAAGCCGTACAGGGCGGGTCCTTCGATCAGCGCGCCGACGTGCGGGAGCACGGTGCGCGCGGACCGGGGCATGGGCTGCCCCAGGACCCGCGCGGTGCCGGACGTGGGCTCGATGAGCCCCATCAGCATCCGGATGGTGGTGGTCTTGCCGGAGCCGTTCGGACCGAGGAAGCCGAAGACGCTGCCCGCCGGAACGGTCAGGTCGAGACCGTCGACGGCGAGCTGGCCGCCGCGGTAGCGCTTGGTGAGGGCGCGGGTGCGGATGACACTGCCGTCACCGTCACTGCCGTCACGGCCTCGCCCGCCGCCGCTCTCACGGGCGCGCCCGCCGTCCGCGTCGTCCATCGGCTCCCCCGCTCCGTCGAGTCTCCGGCGTGCTCACCGCCCGGTGTTCGCCGCCTTCACCAGGGCGTCCTTGGTGACGGCTCCGACGTAGACCTTGCCGTCGTCCGTCATCAGAGCGTTGACCAGGCGGGTGGAGAAGACCGTGCCCTTGCCGAACTTGCCGCTCACGTGGTCGCCGAGCGAGCCCAGGAAGCCGCTCAGGTCACCGCTGCCGGAGTGGCTCGTCGGGAGGCCGCCCTTGCCGCCGGTGTCGAAGGCGGCGATGGAGTTCCAGCCCTTGCCGATGACCTTCACGCCGTCCTTGCCCAGGCCCTTGTCCTGCGAGAAGTCCTTGGGCGGGGTGAAGTCCTGGTGCGGGGCGCCGGGCTTGAGCCCGTGCTCGCCCGCCTTGTCGTCCTTCTCCTCGGTGATCTTCGCGCCCTTGGGCGGGGTGAAGTCGAACGTGGAGGCGGCCGGCGCGGCGAAGCTGACCTGGGTGAAGCCCGCGTCGACCACGGCGGCGCCGCCGCTCGCCGGGGTCAGCGTGAACTTCAGCGGCATCCCGGTCTTGGAGTCCACCGCGATACTGATCGCCCCGACGGTGGTGCCGGAGGCGTGCTTGGGCTCTATGACCAGCTTGTAGGCGTCCCGCCCGGCGACCTGTGCGGTGCCGTCGACGGTGACCGAGGTGGTGTCGTCGACCGACTTCAGGGCCTCGTCGGCGAAGTCCTTGGGCGTGGCGGGGACCTTCCGGTCCTTCCCCTTGGCGCCGTCCTGGGCGGCGGTGCCGTGGTAGACCTCGTTGGACTTGCTGTCGTAGCCCCAGATGTCCTTGCCGTTGTGGATGAGGTTGTACTCGGCGGCGTTCTCGATCAGCGAGAGCTTCTGCCGGTCCGGTCCGTCGGCGGCGACGCGCAGCGTGTGCGTGCCGGAGATCAGCCCGGTCAGCTTGGAGGTGGGATCGGCGGACGATCCGTCGCCGCCGCCCTTGACGGCGCCGGAGGCGAGGCTGCTCTCCAGGCCGCCGAGGTTCGGCAGGCCGAGGTCGGTGGTGATCCTGACCGTGCCGGACAGTCGCTCGACGTCCGACTTGGCGATCTTCTCGATCAGTTGCTGTGCGGTGATCTTCGGCAGGTGAGGGTCGCCGGAGTCGGCGAGTGCCGGGACGAGCCCGATGGTCGCCGCCGCCACCCCCACCACCGCGACCGGGACGACGTAGCGCGCGGCCTTGCGGCGCACCGAGTGCCTGCCGTCGGCCTCCGCGGCGTCCCTGCTGTCGTCGGATTCGTACGGTGCCATGTGTGCCTTACCTCCGTCGTCGGCGGCGGCTGCCCGTGTGCACTTCTCCCACCCCAAGCCGCCATTCTCACCCGAATCGGTGAGGAGTGGTGTGGTCCGTGCTTCCATCTGACCAAATCGGCCGCGCGAAAGCGTCAGACCCCGGAGCCAACTCCGTGTACCTCTGCGGTATGACACACAAGGGCGGAGTCTCCACCACCCCGTAGGGGTCGGGGTGGAGACGCCGCCCTCCGGCCCAGGTGAGCGGGGCCGGGCCGGTGGTGGCCGGTAGCCGGTGGCCCCTGGAGGTCCGGGCCCGGCTAGCCGGCCCGGTGCACGACCGCGTCGCACAGCTGGAGCAGCCCCGCC
This sequence comes from Streptomyces sp. NPDC021356, assembly GCF_040641015.1. NCBI lineage: Bacteria > Bacillati > Actinomycetota > Actinomycetes > Kitasatosporales > Streptomycetaceae > Streptomyces > Streptomyces sp. NPDC021356. The sequence continues at coordinate 10,039 of NZ_JBFACU010000069.1, forward strand.
TTCGCGTCGCACTCGCGCAGCGGCGCCAGTGCGGCCCGCGCCTCCTCCGCGTACCGGACGGTGTCGCGGCGCGCCTGTTCCAGAGCCGGATGCGCGCGCAGCGCCGCCAGCGCCTCGGCGTGCCGCGCGTCGTCGCTCAGGTCGGAGTCGAGCAGTTCACACAGGGCGATGTCCTCGGCCAGCCCCAGCCGCGCCGCGCGCTCGCGCAGCCGCAGCACCGGGAGGGTCGCGACGCCCTCGCGCAGGTCGGTGCCGGGTGTCTTGCCGGACTCGTGGGAGTCGGAAGCGATGTCCAGGACGTCGTCCGCCAGCTGGAAGGCGACGCCGAGCCGCTCCCCGTACTGCGTGAGCACGTCAACGACGGTCTCGTCGGCCCCGGACATCATCGCGCCGAACCGGCACGACACGGCCACCAGGGATCCCGTCTTGCCGCCCAGTACGTCCAGGTAGTGCTCGACGGGGTCCCTGCCGTCCTGCGGGCCCGCCGTCTCCAGGATCTGCCCGGTGACCAGCCGTTCGAACGCCAGGGCCTGCACCCGGACGGCCTCCGGGCCGAGGTCGGCGAGGATCTGCGAGGCCCGGGCGAAGAGGAAGTCGCCGGTGAGCACCGCCACCGAGTTGCCCCAGCGAGTGTTCGCACTGGCCACTCCGCGCCGCACGGCGGCCTCGTCCATGACGTCGTCGTGGTAGAGCGTGGCCAGGTGGGTCAGCTCCACGACGACGGCCGACGGCACGACCCCCGGCGCGTACGGGTCACCGAACTGGGCCGCGAGCATCACGAGCAGCGGACGGAACCGCTTCCCGCCGGCCTTGACGAGGTGCTGAGCGGCCTCCGTGATGAACGGGACCTCGCTCTTGGTGGCTTCGAGCAGCCCTTCCTCGACAGCCGCCAACCCGGCCTGGACATCGGCTTCGAGAGCCTGGTCCCGCACGCTCAGCCCGAACGGCCCGACGACGGTCACGAGGGGTCTCCTGTCTGCTGGTGTCTGCTGGCGTTACACGGTTTGTCGATAGGTCGCTGCCATCACTCAAGTCAGCGTATCCGGTCACGTTTCGATCACCGATAGCGCCCACCGATACAGGCCAGGTGGTATCGGATCACGACCGATATGTTTTCGATCACCACATATGAACAGATATTTATCGACTCCCTCCTCCCTACCCGGCCCCCTCCCTGCTCTCACCCTTCCCCGGAACCCGCCCCCGCCTATACATACGTACGAACAGGGCCACGGCCTCACCAAGCGTGACGACCGTCACCCTTCCACCCTTCGCATCACGTCCCGCACCACACCCTCGTTCCCGATTCCCCCTCCCCTCCGCTTCACCCTCACCACCGCGAGTCCGATTTACCCCTATTGGTATTTCAATTCCTCTTGGCCGTAAATGCTCCTCAGTGGATTATTCCGTGAGTTGAGTCACGCTCGCACCGCCGACCCATCACCCCCCGGACACCCCCCACTCCCCTTCCTCCGCAAGCCAGTTGACCCTTGGCGAATGCAAAGGATCAAGCACCCGAAACACCCCAGAACAAGGTCAACTAGGGCGATGTATGAATCAGGTACTTGTTCGGGACATGTGCTCTCGCATACGTTCCCGGCCAGTCGGGCGGACCGCCGAATCCTGCCACCGCCCGATATCCATCGACCGAACCACTCATGGCAGGAGCGGGGGACCCAGGTAAGTCGCCGGGCCGGAGCGGCGTACGTCGTCCCACGTCGTACGCCGCGCCGGAACGGCTCGGGGTGAAGCCGCGCCCTCCGGGGCGCGGCCGGGCACCTCCCCGCCCGAACCCGACAGCTCACCTCGCAGGCGACGGAGAGGAATCCGCCATGCACGCAAACGGTCACCGCCGTTCCCGCACCGCTCGCCTCGTCCGCACCCTCGCCGTCTCCGGCACGGGTGCCGCCGTCCTCGCCCTGCCCCTGATCGGCGCCGCCAGCGCCTCCGCGGCCACCACCACGACGGCCACGACCACCGCCACGGCGGCGAGCAGCGTCGCCTACCCGAACACCCTGGACGGCTGGATCCGCGAGTCGCTCGCGATCATGGGCCAGAAGGGCATCCCCGGCACGTACAACGGCATCTACCGCAACGTGATGCGCGAGTCGTCCGGCAACCCGATGGCCATCAACAACTGGGACTCCAACGCCGCCGCGGGCATCCCGTCCAAGGGCCTGCTCCAGGTCATCCAGCCGACCTTCAACGCCTACCACGTGGCCGGCACGTCGTTCGACATCTACAACCCGGTCTCCAACATCACGGCCGCCTGCAACTACGCAGCCGCGCGCTACGGCTCCATCGACAACGTCTACAGCGCGTACTGAGCCGACCGAGTCAGGTGAACAGTCGCTCGAGGACGACGGCCACGCCGTCGTCCTCGTTCGACGTGGTGACCTCGTCGGCGACCGCCTTCAGCTCCGGGTGGGCGTCGGCCATCGCCACCCCGCGGGCGGCCCACCGGAACATGGGGATGTCGTTCGGCATGTCCCCGAAGGCGAGGGTGTCCTCGGGCCCCAGCCCCAGACGCCCGGCGGCCAGCGCGAGACCGGTCGCCTTGGTGATGCCGCGGGGCTGCAGTTCCACGGTCCCCGGGCCCGACATGGTGACCGTGGCGAGGGAACCGACCACACCGCGGGCCGCCTCCGCGAGTTCGTCGTCGGACAGGCCGGGATGGCGGAGCAGCACCTTGCTGATGGGCGCGCGCCACAGGTCGTCGCGCCGCCCCACCCGCTGGGCGGGCAGGGTCGGGTGCGGCATGCGGTACCCGGGCTCGATGAGCGTGCGCCCGTCCACCCCGTCCTGGTCGACCGCCGCGTACACCTCGCCCACCTCGGCCTCGATCTTGCCGAGCGCCGTCTCGGCCGTCTCCCGGTCCAGCGTCACCGACCACAGCAGGCGGTCCGCCCCGGCGTCGTAGAGCTGCGCGCCCTGGCCGCAGACCGCGAGCCCCGTGCACCCCAGGTCCTTGAGCAGCGACCGCACCCTCGGTGCCGGCCGGCCGGTCACGACGAGGTGCCGGGCGCCCGCCGCCGCCACCCGCGCGAGCGCGGCGAGGGAACGCTCGGACAGGGTGTCGTCGCCGCGCAGCAGCGTTCCGTCCAGGTCCGTGGCGATGAGGGCGGGGGCGAGGCGAACGGGCATGATCAGAGAATACGGATCATCCGCCACGCGGGTGACGCACGGGAACGGGGCGTCGTGTCCGGTGGGCCGCGCCCATGCGGCGGCGGTGCCGGGTGGTGGGGCCGGGTCGGTGCCGGGTGGTGAGGCCGGGTCGGTGGCGGGTGACGGCCGGGTGGCCGGGTGGCCGCCAACGGGAGCGCGCCTTCTCGGCGAACGCCACGGTGCCGTCGTACGACTGCGGGAAGGTGGCCGTCGGGCTCGGGGTGCCGTGCTCCGCGCACAGTTCGTCCTCCTGCGGGACGGACCCACCCCGTTCGCCCCGCCCGCCCCGTCCGTCTCCAAGGGCACTGAGGCGCAATTGACCGCCCCGGCAAGCCCAATCCAGACATTGCGGACTCTTTGTCCCCTGCCCAAGACGGCACCTCTTCCGTAACGTGTGGCGCGACCACATGACCGTGTGGCCCGGCCGCCGCCTGCGCCCCACGGAACGCACGGCACACGAAAGAGAGGCAGAACCCGATGCCCCCCTTCGAGGTCCCCGAGGGCGACCCCTTCGGTCCACACAACCTTCCCTACGGTGTCTTCTCCCGCGCCGGATCGCAGGAACGGACCGTCGGCGTCCGGCTCGGCGACCACGTCCTCGACGCGGGCGCGGCGGCACTGGCGCTCGGCTCCCCCTACGCCGCCCTGCTGGCGCGGCCCACCCTGAACCCGCTGCTCGCCGCGGGCCGCACCGCCTGGTCGGACGTGCGGCGTGCGCTGACGGCGTGGGTGACCGTGCCCGCCCACCAGGAGACGGTGGCACAGTTCCTGCACCCACTGTCCTCGGTCACGCTCCACCTGCCGTTCGAGGTCGCGGACTACGTCGACTTCTACGCGTCCGAGAACCACGCGCGCAACGTCGGCCAGATCTTCCGCCCCGACGCCGGGGACTCGCTGACCCCCAACTGGAAGCACCTGCCGATCGGTTACCACGGCCGCTCCGGCACGGTGGTCGTGTCGGGCACGGACGTCGTACGCCCCTCGGGACAGCGGAAGGCGCCCACCGACCCCGCCCCCGTCTTCGGGCCCTCCGTCCGGCTGGACATCGAGGCCGAGGTCGGTTTCGTGGTGGGCGTGCCCTCGCGGCTCGGACAGCCGGTGGCCCTGGCGGACTTCCGCGAGCACGTCTTCGGGCTCTGTCTGCTCAACGACTGGTCGGCACGGGACATCCAGGCCTGGGAGTACGTCCCGCTCGGCCCCTTCCTCGGCAAGTCGTTCGCCACGTCGGTGTCGGCGTGGATCACTCCGCTGGACGCCCTGGAGGACGCGCGGCTGGCTCCACCGCACCGCACGCACCGGCTGCTGCCGTACCTGGACGACACCGGGGAGGAGCCCGGCGGCTACGACCTGCGGATCTCCATCGCGATCAACGGCCACGTCGTGTCCGAACCGCCCTTCTCCACCATGTACTGGACGGCCGCCCAGCAACTGGCCCAGATGACCGCCAACGGTGCCTCGCTGCGCACCGGCGACCTGTACGGGTCGGGCACGGTGAGCGGACCGGAGCCCGCCCAGCGCGGCTCGCTCCTGGAACTCACGTGGAACGGCCGTGAACCGCTCGAACTCCCGGACGGCAAGCGTGCGTTCCTGGAGGACGGGGACGTGGTGACGCTGTCGGCGTGGGCCCCGGGTGCGGACGGGACCCGGGTGGGGTTGGGAGAGGTGACGGGGCGGATCGTGGCGGGGTGACGCCGTAGCCGTCATTGCGGATGCCGTGCGGGTCGGTTGCCGCCGGACCATGACTCGTGGGGCCCGTCCCCGTCATACTGGGTAGGCCGCGCGGCGCGCGCACCACACCGGCGCGCGCACCACGCCCGCACGGTCCGCACGGCACCACCGCGAACCACCCGCCGGTACGACCGCGGCCCGGCTCCCGGCACCACCGCATCGCATGCCGCACAGCACGCCCCGCACCACATCCCGCTCCACCGCACCGCACAGCCACATCCCGCTCCACCGCACCACGCACCGCACCGCACAGCCACATCCCGCTCCACCGCACCACGCACCGCACCGCCCATCACGCCCCACCGCACGACCCGACATCCGCCCACCTCCGATCAGGACCGGAGACCGTGGCATGACCGTCTGCCTGCTCCTGCTGAGCGCCGTCGCTCTGACGGCCGCCGTGCCGGTTCCCCGCGCTCTGACCCGGGCGGAGTGGCCCGAGCGGGAACCCGTGGTCGCACTCTGGGTCTGGCAGTGCCTGGTGGCCACCGTCCTGCTGTGCTGCCTGGCCGCCCTGGTGCTGGGCGCGGCGGCCGTCTTCCACACCGTGCGCGACCGGGTGTTCGCCCCCGCACCGCCCGCGGTGACCGCCGCTTACGACCTGTCGGTCGCGCCGGCCTGGGCCGCCGCCCTCACCCTGCTGCTTGCGTGCGGCGCCGCCTGGACCACCGCGATGCTCGGCCGCGAACTGGCCGAGGCCCGCCGCCGCCGTGGTCTGGCCCGCGCGCACCTGCGGGAGCGGGCCCCGGACCTGCCCGCGGGCCTTCCCCTGGCGCGCGGGCCGATGCTGGTGCTGGAGGACGAGTACCCCGACGCCTGGTGGATGCCCGGCCACCCGCCCCAGCTCGTCGTCACCACCGGCGCGCTGCGTCGTCTGACGGGCCACCAGCTCGACGCCGTGCTCGCCCACGAACGCGGGCACGCCCGCGCGCACCACGACTGGCTGCTGCACCTGTCGACGGCGCTGGCGACCGGCTTCCCGCGTGTCCCGCTCTTCGCGCACTTCTGCGACCAGACCCATCGCCTGGTCGAACTGGCCGCCGACGACACCGCGTCCCGCCGCCACGGCCACCTCACCACCGCTCTCGCCCTGATCGAACTCAACCAGCACCGCGGGGTCCTCTCCTGTGCCTCCAGCCACCGTCTGCTCGGTGAGCGGGTGGACCGCCTCCTGGAGCCCCCGCCCCGGCTGGACCGCAGGCGCAGAGCGCTGACCACGACCGTGGCGGCCCTGGTGCCCTTGCTTCCGCTGCTGATCACGTTCGCGCCGGGGCTGACGGCACTGGGCTGACGCGGCGCGCCCGCAGGCCCCGGCCGACAGCGAAGGTTTCCACCAGCATCGGCTCCGCCGCCGACGGCACCCTCGTACGCGCCCCGCGACGCGTCGGCGTCGGCCCGGACGAGGCCATCGACAAGCCGCCGTGCCCGCCCTGGCCAAGGCCCTCCGCGAACCGACCCCGACGGCAACGTCCGCAAGGCCGCGTTCCTGGCGCTGACGCGGCACGCCTCGTCGGCCCCCGCCCGTGCCGCCCTGACCACGGCCACGGCGGACGCGGATGTCAGGGCGTACGCCTCACGCGCGCTGTGACCATGCGGCGTGCGGCCACTCTCGGCCCTCCCGTCCCCTGTGCCCAGCCGTCTATATCCAGTCGTCGTCCGGTTCGGGCTCGGGCTCGGGGCCCGCTTCCGGTTCGGGTCCCGTGCCGGGGACCGTGCCTGGGCGGTCGCCGGCCGGGGCCGCCAGTGACTCCAGGACCCCGACCACGCCCTCCCCGTACGTCGCGAGCTTCTTCTCACCGACCCCGCCGACCGTGCCGAGCTGGGCGACCGAGTCCGGCCAGACCGTGACGATCTCGCGGAGCGTGGCGTCGTGGAAGATGACGTACGCGGGGACGCCCTGCTCGCGGGCCTGCTCGGCGCGCCAGGCGCGCAGGGCCTCGAAGGCGGGCAGCAGGTGCTCGGGCAGCTCGGCCACGGCGGTCTTGCCCTTGCTCCGCCCGGAGGAGGACGAGGCCGACCGCGAGGTGGCCGGCCGCTTCGGTTCCTTGCGCAGCGGCACCTCGCGCTCGGCGCGCAGCACCGCGCCGCTCGCGTCGGTCAGCACCAGCGTGCCGTACTCGCCCTCGACCGCGAGCAGGCCCTGCGCCAGCAACTGCCGTACGACGCCGCGCCATTCTCCCTCGGACAGCTCTGTGCCGATGCCGAAGACGGAGAGCTGGTCGTGGTCGAACTGGATCACCTTGCCGGTGCGCTTGCCCAGCAGGATGTCGATGATCTGCACGGCGCCGAACTTCTGTCCGCGCTCGCGCTGGAGCCGGACGACCGTCGACAGCACCTTCTGGGCGGCGACCGTGCCGTCCCAGGTCTCCGGCGGGGTCAAGCAGGTGTCGCAGTTGCCGCAGCCGGACGGGTCGGGGTCCTGGCCGAAGTAGGCGAGGAGCTGTCCGCGGCGGCAGGTGGCCGTCTCGCACAGGGCGAGCATCGAGTCCAGGTGGGCGGCGGCCCGGCGGCGGAAGGCCTCGTCGCCCTCGCCGGACTGGATCAGCTTGCGCTGCTGGATGACGTCGTTGAGGCCGTAGGCCATCCAGGCCGTGGACGGCAGGCCGTCGCGACCCGCGCGGCCGGTCTCCTGGTAGTAGCCCTCGACGGACTTGGGCAGGTCGAGGTGGGCGACGAACCGGACGTCCGGCTTGTCGATGCCCATGCCGAAGGCGATGGTCGCGACGACGACCAGGCCCTCCTCGCGCAGGAAGCGCGACTGGTGCGCGGCGCGCGTGCCCGCGTCCAGGCCCGCGTGGTACGGCACCGCCTGGATGCCGTTGGCCGACAGGAACTCGGCGGTCTTCTCCACCGAGTTGCGCGAGAGGCAGTACACGATGCCCGCGTCGCCCGCGTGCTCCGCGCGCAGGAAGGCCAGCAGTTGCTTCTTGGGGTCGGCCTTGGGGACGATCCGGTACTGGATGTTGGGCCGGTCGAAGCTGGCCTCGAAGTGCCGGGCGTGCGGCATGTTCAGCCGCGCGGTGATCTCCTGATGCGTGGTGCGGGTGGCGGTCGCCGTGAGCGCGATGCGGGGCACGTCCGGCCAGCGCTCGCCCAGCAGCGACAGGGCCAGGTAGTCGGGGCGGAAGTCGTGGCCCCACTGCGAGACGCAGTGCGCCTCGTCGATGGCGAAGACGGAGATCTTGCCACGCGAGAGCAGGTCGAGCGTGGCGTCCAGGCGCAGCCGCTCCGGCGCCAGGTAGAGCAGGTCCAGCTCGCCGGCCAGGAACTCCGCCTCGACCACCCGCCGCTCGTCGAAGTCCTGCGTGGAGTTGACGAAGCCGGCGCGCACACCGAGGGCGCGCAGGGCGTCCACCTGGTCCTGCATGAGGGCGATCAGCGGCGAGACCACGATGCCCGTACCGGGTCTGACCAGGGCCGGAATCTGGTAGCACAGGGACTTGCCGCCACCGGTGGGCATGAGCACGACCGCGTCGCCGCCGGTCACCACGTGCTCGATGACCGCTTCCTGCTCGCCCCGGAAGGCCTCGTACCCGAAGACCCGGCGCAGCGTGGCCAGCGCCTCGCTGTCCGTCACTGCCATCTCGGTGACACCGCCTGTCCCGTCCATCGTCTCGTCCCCCGTACGTCGTCCCTCGACCACTCCCTCCACGATAGGGGGCGCCGCCGACAACCTCGGAGTTATCCACAGGCCTGCCCCCGGGCGCGCTAGGGCCAAGGTTGCGTCCAGGGAAGTGGTGTACGGGTTCGACCTGATCCGGGGGTTTGCTCCGGCATCGGGATGGTGCCCGCATAGATGAACGGCCACCGGCT
>NZ_JBFACU010000070.1:0-18362 GCF_040641015.1 Streptomyces sp. NPDC021356
CGCGTCGCGTCTGCGGAGCAGACCGACGCGGCGGCGCTACGCGCCGCTGTCCCGGCGCAAGCGCCGGGAGGCCGGAACTCCGTTCCGGCGCTGCCGGTCCACTCCGTGGCCCGGCAGTCCGGGCACGGCTCCGCCGCACCCGGAGAGTCCGGAACGCTCCGCGCCCCGAACCAAACAGCAGTAAGGACGAGAGGGGAGCGGCTCGTAGGCGGAACGGATTGACGTCACGTCAATTTCCCGTGCGGGCGGAAGTGACGTGACGGTCAGTCACGTCTGCCCCCTTCTCTCCCCCGATGGTCGGCCGACCCTCGAGGAACGCACACACTCAACCACATCTCACCACCTTCAGACAACCTGTGCGTCACTTCGAAGTGGGCCGATAGATTTGGGATCGTAGCCGGGTGCCTCCTACGGGCCACTCTCCATGGAAAATCTGCATCTCCATGTCCAGGAAACGCCACCATAACGACACAGGACACTCTGCACCGAATGTCTCCCGCAGATTCTCGGAAAGTAAGGAAGCCTTGAATCCGTTGAACTTTGAAAAGCACTTTGAAGCGTCGAAGGAAATCGCCCCGGAACTGGTCCGCTACCGGATCGTGGCGCAGCGGACCGATTCGGAGCACCCGGGTGCTGTCCGGCTGACGAACTACGCCTACGGCCGGTCGGTCGAGGAGGTGCTCACGAAGGTGCGGAAGGTGCTGGACAAGCCCGGCGGTCTGTACGGGGACGCGGGTCTGTACCGCGTGGTGGAGGTCGTGGAGGAGAGCCCGGACAGCGGGGTGCGGCAGCGTGAGCGGGCCGACCTGATGCGGCTGGAGGCGCTCGTGCGGGAGAGCGTGCTGCCGCGTACGCACCCGCACACCACGGCGCGGCGCCGTGTGCTGGAGGCGCTAGGCGAGGCCGGCGGTCTGTGCACCGCCCGGACGCGGGACGCGGACGGAGACGTCATCGTGTGCACGCTCGAGGCCGGGCACTACGACGTGGATGACAGGCCGCCGTTCAAGGACGGAAAGCCGGGCGGCTGGCACAAGGCGGATGGGGTGATCTGGAGCGACTCGGGCGGGGCGTGCGTTCCGCACGGGGCGCTGTGAAGGACCGGAGGATTTCAGCGGAGGACGGAGCAGATATGACCCGCATGGACATGCGCCCGCATCAGGTTGAGGCCGTGGATTCGGCCCTTCGGTTTCTGTCGGTTCCGCCGGGCGGGACGATTCCGGCGGAGGGGCTGCGGACTCAGATCATCGCCGCTACCGGATCCGGTAAGACACTCATGGCGACCGAGGTCGCGAACCGGCTTTCCGCGCGCAGGGTGCTCGTGCTGGTGCCGACGTTGGACCTGCTTACGCAGATGGCCCGGGCGTGGCGGGCGGGTGGCCGGCGCGGTGCCATGGTCGGGGTGTGCCGTCTGCCTCCGGGGCAGTCGGACGGGATCCCGTGCACGACGAGCCCTGATGAGCTGATTGCGTGGACGGCGGGGACGGAGCCGGTGACGGTGTTCGCGACGTACGCGTCGGTGGGTCTGCGGATCCTTCAGCGGGCGCACGAGGCCGGCCTTCCCGGGTGGGACCTGTTGGTGGCCGATGAGGCGCACCGGACGAGTGGGGATGCGGGCCGGCCGTGGGCGGCAGTGCACGACCAGGCGCAGATCCCGGCGGTGCGGCGGCTGTATATGACGGCGACGGCGCGGGTGTGGGAGGCGGAGGGGCAGGCGCCGCGGCTGGTGGCGAGCATGGACGAGGACTCCCCCGTCTTCGGGCCGGTGGCCTACAAGCTGAAGCTGTCGGATGCCATCCGCATGGGCTTGGTGGCGCCGTATCAGGTGCTGTGCTTGGACATCCGGGACCCGCAGGTGTGGGCGGCGCTGCAGGCTGGGGATGCGGCGTCGGATGCGGTGCGCGGGGCGCGGCTGGGTGCGATCGCGACGGGGATGATGCGGGCGGCGGTGCAGGAGCGGTTTCGGCGGGTGCTGTCGTTCCATTCGCGGGTGGCGGAGGCGGAAGCGATGACACGGGCAGTGCCGTCGGTCGCGGCGCGCCTCGATGAGGACGAGCCGGGCGAGTACCCGCCGCCGGGCCAGGTGTGGGCGGACTGGCTCTACGGTGATCACCGCCCCGCGTACCGGCGCGAAGTTCTCGATGAATTCGCGTCGGATTTCCTCGGTGGTGAGGAATTCCGTGGGCGTGATGTTCCGGCGAAACTGAGGGTTCTTTGCTCGGTTCGTGTGCTCGGGGAGGGGGTGGACACGGCGGAATGTGACGCGGTTCTCTTCTCGGACGCCCGGGGGTCGATGGTGGATATCGTGCAGATGGTCGGGCGTGCTCTGCGTAAGCATCCCGGGCAGGGGAAAATCGCGACGCTGATCGTTCCGGTATTTCTCGGGCCGGACGAGGACCCGAACCAGATGGTGACGTCGGATGCGTACGGGACTCTGGCGAAGGTCCTCGGGGCACTGCGGGCGCACGACACCGAGACGATCGAGGCACTGGCGGACCCCCGCCCGCGCAGCAGCCGCCCCAACATCCAACCAGGCGGTGAAGAGGGCGGGTTGGGTGAGGATGTGGGGGACGTTGACGAGGACCAGGAGCTGGAGGACGAGGGTGCGGCGCGGGTGAGTGCGGCGGCGGCGGGTGTCCTGAAGTTCAGCGAGGAACGCGACCCGACGGCGCTGTCCACGTTCATCCGGCTCCGGTTGATCGACCCGGAGCGGGTGTACTGGCGGCGCGGTATCGAGGCCGCGCAGCGGTGGCTGCGGGAGACCGGCGAGACGGCATCGCCGGTGCCGGACGGCGGAGCCGGCTCGCTGGAGGAGATGGTGGGGCGGGCGCTGTCGGTGCCGGTGACGTACGTGACGCCTGTGGAGTGGGGGGCGGTGGGGTCGTATCCGCTGGGGGCGTGGCTGGCAGATCAGCGGCGGTACTACGCGGCCGGGACGCTGGAGGCCGTACGCGTCGCCGAGTTGGAGAAGCTGGGCATGGTGTGGTCGGTGTACACGGCGTGGGACGACATGCTGGAGGTGGCCCGCTCGTACGCGGACGCGCACGGGCACCTCGTCCCGCCGGCCACGGCCGTGTGGGAGGGACAACCGGTCGGGACGTGGCTGAAGAACCAGCGCGCAGCGGCCCGTAAGGCAGTTCAGAACGTTGCACGGCGGGCGGCGGGCGAGACGGGCGTACCCGCTACCGGGGAACTGCCCGAGAGGCGCAGGGAGGCCCTGGAGGCCATCGACGCGGGATGGTGCCCGGTGTGGGACGCGGGATGGCAGCGCGTGCTGCGGCTGTGCCAGGCCCACCGCCGGGCCGGCGCTCCGCTTCCCGAGGTCGCGGGTGGGGTGATCGTGCAGGGCGAAGACCTCGGCGCGTGGGCGGCGGCGCAGCGTAGCGAGTGGGAACGGCTGATGCCCGCGCAGCAGTACCTCCTGGAGACCCTCGGCCTGGAACCCGCCCCCGCCGCCGAGGCCGAGGCGGCGCGGCCGGTGGGGCGGCGGGAGCAGGCGCGCGCGGTGAACCTGGCAGCGGCGCGGCAGTTCTTCGAGCGGGAGGGACATCTGCGGGTGCCGCGCAAGCACGTGGAAGTGCTGCCGGACGGAACGGAGATCAAGCTGGGTGCCGTGGTCGACAACACCCGGCGCCGCGCCGACAAGCTGACCGACGAGCAGCGCGCGGAGTGGACCGCCCTCGGCATGCGCTGGTAGATCCCCCTGCACGCCGAAGGGGGCGGCCTGCTCACCGTGTTGGCGGGCAGACCGCCCCATAGGAGAGTCAACAGCAGGTCGCGGAAGGGGCGGATCGATACAGTCCCGTGCGGGTCCGGTTTGCTTGGTCCGCTGCACGGTCGTTGCGAAAACGCCCGCTGGGTGCGGTGGACACGAAATCGTGGTGGGGTGATCTGTAATCCTGGCCTCCTGAGGATCGCTCCCGTGCGGAGGGAGATGACTTCCTCTCTGATCTGCCGCATCGCCCATCGCTACGGGATGCAAGCGAAGGTGTTGCGGGCCTGCTGGAAGTGGCGCAACTACTCGCCTGGGCACGAGGGCGGAGGCGCACGGGCCGATGCCGAGGTGCTGCTGAACGCGGCTGGACGCCGGCTTCTGGCGGGCCTGTGCGGCGTCGAGGAAGGCGTGCTGGCGCGGGCGTTGCCGTCCTGGGGAGAGGAAGACGCCAAGCTGCGCGCCGAGGATGGCGATCCGGTGGGGGTGTGGCGGGTCGGTGGTGCGGTGGCCGGTCCGGTGGCGTTCGGCTGCCGGCTGTGCACGGCCCGGCGTACGGGGTCGGCCGTGCGGGTGGTGCGGTATGCGCCGCGGTGGGATCGGGTGTGCATGCGGCATGGGCGGTGGCTGCTGGACGCGGCCGCCGACCAGCCGCTGGAGCATCTCGATCTGCGTGGTCTGCCGGAGGTGGTGGCGGCGCAGCGGCGGTGGGCCTGGGTGGCGCGGCGGGCGGTGCGGGCCGGTGCGGAGCCGGAGCGGGTGTTCGCGCTGGCGCGGGCGGTGGTGGCCCGGTGGTGGGAGCAGGCCTTTGGCTGGGAGCGGGAGACGGTCTGGCCGCGGCGCCTGCACCAGGTTGCGGGCGGGGATGCAGGTGGTGATCTGGAGCGGTGGCGGATCGTGGGGCGGGACGCGGTCGTCTTCCCAGAGGTGGTGACGGTGGCCGAGGCTCTGCTGGACCCGGCCATGGCCGAGTTGGTGTGGGCCGACAGCGGTGCCGATCGGCCGCGGGTGCTGCCCGCCGACGGGTTGTTTGGCCGCAGGCTCGGTGAACGGCTGGGGCGTACGTGGCTGGGGCCGCTGGCCGCGGCGGACCACGGCGGGCCGCTCATCGCGTGGATGGGCAGTGTCATCCGTCTTCGCCGCGGCGCAGGCGGGCCGCCCGGGTACGACAACGACCCGTGGTGGCTGCGCCAGGAACACCAGGCCGCAACCATGGCGGCCCAGCTACGGGTGCTGGGCAAGGAGAAGAAGGCGCCCGGTTCGGGGACGATGTGGCGGGCTGCGGTGCCCGCCGAGCAGCGCATGCTGATCACCAGCACTGTCGACAGCGCCCAGGAGCAACTGCTACAGCTGCGCGGTGTGCAGACCGGCCCGACCGCCGACGTCGCGCGGCGGCTGCTGAGCGGTCTCGGTCACAGTGCCGGCCTGATCGAGAACGCCTGGAAACGGACCGCGGTGGCGGCGGTCAACGGCGGGGTGCCCCTTGAGGAGGTCGCCCGGTGGGTGGACATGCCCGTCGAGGCGCTCCGGGAGATGCTGGCCGCGGGCGGGCGGGAGGCGGGCGGCTGAGCACGTGCTCCAGGGGCGAGTCGGCTGTTAGCTGATACGGCACTCGTTCGTGGCAGAAACACTGAAAACGGCCGTCCGGGCGGGCGTGGGCGGCTTGGCTGGCGCGGGTGACCAGCACAGGAGCGGCCCGGCCTCAGAGCCGGGCAGGGCGGGCGGGCGTGGACCAGGTGGGCGGGTTCGAGGCGGTGTTCCTCGACCCGGTGGGGCAGGCAGTGCAGCAGCGGTGGGCGGATGCCGCCATGACCGTGGCGTTCGAGGACTTGCCGCCGGTGTCGGCGTTCCCGGTGGTGCCGGGGCGGCGCTGGGGGCCGGGCCTGTGGTGGTCGGCGACCACCGGACGGCACGTGGCCGCGAGGTCGAACGCGATGCGCGTCCAGCTGATGGTCCTGGACCGCGACCCCGACGTGACGGGGCTGGCAGGGCGGCCGGTGCGGCTGCTGTGGCGCGATCGGCGCGGGCGGGTGCGTTCCTGGGTGCCGCAGCTGTTCGCCCGCTGTGCCGACGGCACCGCGCTGCTCGCCGACTGCCCCGGCCACGCGGGCGCCGTCGGCGAACGCGCGGTGAAGGCCGCCGCGGCGGTGGCGCAGGCGTGCGCGGACGTCGGCTGGGCCTACCGGCGCATCCCACCGCTCGACGACGTCATGGCCGCCAACCTGAAGTGGCTGGCCGGCTACCGCCACCCCCGCAACGCCAGCCGCCCCGGCCTGACGGCGGCCGTCCTTGAAACGTTTGCGCGGCCGCGGCCGCTGGTTGAGGGCACTGAAGCGGTCGGCGACCCGATCGAAGTGCTTCCCTGTGTCTTTCACGCTCTGTGGCACGGCCGGTTGACGGTTGATCTCGACACGCCACTGCACGAACGCATCCTCGTCGGCCCGCAGGGCTGGAGCGACCCGGACAAGAAGGAAGGTGCCCGGTGAGCGCGCGGCGCAATGCCCGGCCGGCCGTGAAGGTCGGTGCTCACGTCCGCTTCCGTGGCGTGAAGTGGCAAGTGGTCGCCCTTTCGGGGCAGGACGTCCACCTCCTCGGCCCGGACGGCGGTGGTGAGGTCGTGCTCGCCGGGCATCTGTTCGCCGACCCCGGGTTCGCCGTCATCGGGGCCGATGCGCCGCAGGCGGCCCCGCAGTGGGGGCTGTTCGAGACCGCCCCCGCCGCGGCGCGTGAGAAGGCGCTGGCCTGGCAGCGGCACGTGCGGGAAGTCGAATGCGGGCTCACCGGCGGGCCCGGCAGCGAAGGAGTGGTCCGGGAGCAGTACGACCCGGAGCGGCACACGCTGGCCGAGCGGGAGCAGGCCAAAGCCGAGGAGCTGACCGCGCTGGGTTTTGGCCGGGTGTCGCGCACCACGGTGCAGCGCATGCGCCTGGCCTACCGCAAACAAGGCCTGTGGGGACTGCTCGACCACCGCACCACCCGCGCCTCCAGCCCCACCGGCCGGGCCGACGAACGGGTCCTCGCCGCCAGCCGGCGAAGCGCTGCGCCGCCGCCGAGGCCGCTCCCGCGGCACCATCAACGGCCTGTTCCCGCTGATCAACCAGATCCTTCAGGACCGGCACGGGCCCGGTACGGTGCCCGCGCCGTCGCAGGCCACGCTGTACCGGCTGGTCACCGCCCTGGCCCGGCCCGGTGAACTGCCCTCCGGGCCCGTGAGACAGGTGCCCGCGAGCGTCGACGGGCGGGCCTTCACCCCCGCCACGGCGCTGCGGCCCGGCGAGCAGGTCCAGGTCGACACCACCCGCCTGGACGTCCTCGCTCTCTTCGACGACGGGCGTCTGGCCCGGCCCGAGCTCACCATCGCCGTCGATGTCGCCACCCGTGCCGTCCTCGCCGCCGTGCTGTGCCCGAGCGCGACCAAGGCCGTGGACGCGGCCCTGCTGCTCGCGGAGATGGCCGTCCCCCATCCCGCCCGGCCCACCTGGCCGGACATCCTGCGCATGGACCACGCCCCCGCGCTCCCCCACCAGAGGCTGGCCGCACTGGATGAGCGCCTGGCCGGGGCTGCGGCCCGGCCCGTCGTCCTGCCCGAGACGATCGTCGTCGACCGCGGCAAAGTCTTCGTCTCCGCCGCGTTCACCGCCGCCTGCGAACACCTCGGCATCAGCGTCCAGCCCGCCCCGCCTCATGCCCCCACCGCCAAAGGCATCGTGGAGCGGACCTTCGGCACCATCAACCACCTGTTCTGCCAGCACCTGCCCGGCTACACCGGCTCCGACGTCACCCGCCGCGGCCCCGACACCGAGAAAGACGCCTGCTACAGCGTCGCCCAGCTCCAGGACCTCCTCGATGAGTGGCTGGTGCACTACCACCACCGGCCCCACGAAGGCCTGCGCCACCCGCTGATGCCCCGCAAAGCGCTCACACCGAACCAGATGTGGGCCGCGCTCGTCGCCGTCGCCGGACATGTGCCCGTCCCGCTGACCGGCCGCGACTACCTCGAACTGCTGCCCGTGCGCTGGCAGGCCATCACTCCCGCCGGCATCACCATCCACCACCGCACCTACGACCACGATCTCCTCGCCCCCTACCGTGGCCAGGCCTCCCCCGTCGCCGGCCGAGGCGGGAAATGGGAGATCCACTACAACCCCCACGACGTGCGCCAGATCTGGATCCGCCTGCCCGACGGCGAGCTCACCGAGATCCCCTGGATCCACCGCGACCACGTCCACCAGCCGTTCAACGACCACACCTGGCAGCACATCCGCACCCACGCCCACCACAACAACCACGACGACAGCCAGCAGCATGAGGCCGGTCTGGCCGACGCCCTCGACCAGCTCATGCGCCGCTTCCACACCGGCCACGCCACCACCACCGAACAAGCCCTCCTCGCCCGCGCCACCACGCCGCCGGTTCCCGCCGCACGGCACCCCCGATACGGCACCGGCCCCATCACCGGCGAGTCGGCGCAGCACGGCGAGGACGACAGCATCGACGACCTCCCCGAATCCGGCACCCGCCCCGCCGCGGCCGCCGGATTCGGGCTCTACGACGCACACGAGGAAGCCGACAAGTGGTGAACAGCCGCCCCCACCCCGCAGCGCACCAACCGTCCAGCGCACCCGCCGACGCAGGCAGCGGCAACACGGCCGAGCCGTCCTGGCCCCTGACCACCTGGCAGGGCTGGCACCGCTTCGCCACCACCGACCCGCCCTCACCTCCCCGACCCGGCGAGGCGCCCCGCAGCGCCGACGAACGCCTCGCCTACCACTCCGCGTTCGTCACCATCCGCACTCCCGCCATCAGCCAGCTCGCCGCCCAGGTCCGCACCCTGATGATCCTCGGCCGCCACCAGCCGACCACCGCACGGCCCTCCCTCATCGTCACCGGACCCGCCGCAGCCGGGAAAACCACCGCCCTGCTCAACGTCGGCCGCACCTGCCACCTCGCCCACACCCGCAAAAACCCGCCCCCGCCCGGGTCAGCCCACGCCGCAGCACCCGTGGCGTACGTCCTCGTCCCGCCCGGCGCCACAGCGAAGACCCTCATCACCGAGTTCGCCCGCTACCTCGGCATCCCCGTCACCACCCGCATGACCCAGACCCAGATCACCGACGCCGTCTGCCACACCTACACCCAAGCCGGCGTCCAACTCGTCCTCATCGACGAGATCCACCGCCTCAACCCCCGCACCACCACCGGCGCCCAGACCGCCGACCTGTTGAAAGACCTCACCGAACGTCTTCCCGCGACGTTCGTGTACGCCGGCATCGACGTCACCGACACCCCCCTGTTCACCGGCACCCGGGGCGCCCAACTCGCCGGACGCGCCACCCTCATCACCTGCGGCCCCCTCCCCGCCCGACACGGCAAACGCGAACCCTTCCGCGACGTCATCACCGACATCGAAAACGCCCTCGACCTCCACCACCACAAACCCGGCACCCTCCCCCGGCACGCCCCCTACCTCCACCAACGCACCGCCGGCCGCATCGGATCCCTCACCCGGCTCATCCGCCAAGCAGCCATCACCGCCATCTACGACGGCACCGAACGCATCACCAAAGCCGCCCTCGACGCGGTACAACTCGACCACCTCGCCGAACAACACAACCGCCCCCGCCGAAGCCGATAGGCCCACCTGCCAGGCAGGCAGAACAACCCTGACCAGCACAAACACCAGCCGGGCCTTTACACGCTAGCGAAACCCACAACGAACCCGACCCCACTCAGCACACACAACACAACCCCAGCTCACACCCCGAATTACCCACTGCAACCGTGCACCCGACCCTCTCTCAACGAACCCACAACACCCCAGGCCAGCAAGCCCGCGATATACCAACAAACCCCCCTCCGAGCGTTACGAGCTTGCTACCCGTGCAGCACCCGTGTGCCGTCTGGACCGTGCGAATGCTGCGCTGCACTCCGCACCGGACGTGCAGCAGACACCTTGCACCCTTCACCACCAGGAGCAGCAGGACGTCGGCGGCCGAGCAGCACGAGGCGCTGCACCCGGCCGGCGACAGGTCGTCGGCGGTCGCGGCCTGGCGAGGGCGAAGCGCGTCTTGCACCCCATTGGTAGGTACTACAGGTAGTACCTACGTGCGGGTTGAGTGTCCTTCCCCCTGAGAGCAGAGCTCGGGCCGGGAGCAGCGAGCGAGAGGCGGCGACCGAGGAGGGAGGGCGCGGCGGCCGCCGTGGGGCCGTTGCAGAGGAACGAGGCGCCTCACCGTTGCTCGAAGCGCTGTGCCGCGCTGTGAGCGCCTTTCAGGGCCTTGATCGTCGCTCGGGAGCCCGGAGGGCGTCAGAACGCCGCAGACGGCCGTACAGCGCCGGGAAGGATCATGTGCGCCGGACGGGACGGGTGGGCCTCGGTGCAGATGGCGGCGGGTGTGTGGCCGCGTAGCGAGCTTCGCTCTCAGGGGGAAGGACACTCAACCCGCACATAGGTACTACCTGTAGTACCTACCAATGGGGTGCAAGGACGTCTCTGGACAGGTCGGCACGGAGGTGCTGGCTGACTCGTCTCAGTGAACTTTGACCGTTCTCACTGAAGTTTGACCGGCTGCTGCTCTACGTTCGCGGTGGTTGGGCTTGCGAGGGGGCGGGACTGCGGCGGCTACACGTGTACGGGCGTTGGGGGATGAGGCGGTCGGCGTTTGAGCTGGACTTTCTGAGGTCTGGAGAGCGTCTTCGGCTGCCATTGGGCAGGGCCTGGAACACACGCTTCGAGGAGGCGGAACCTGTACGTGCGTTCCGCTGAGCTTCGCGGGCTGGTATTACGCGGTGGGAGCCGGCGGTGTTCCGGCTCAGGCGGGAAGGCCGGTCAGGTGAGGTAGTCCGCGCGCCCCTCGTCATCGAGTTCGAAGGGGCCTTCGGGGATGATGCAGAATTCATTGCCCTCCGGGTCCGCCATCACCAGGAACCCACCAGCGTCGTACTCCTCCAGCCGGCGTCCGCCGAGCGCCTCGACACGTTCCTGCTCTGCGGCCGGGTCGGGTGAGGTGACGTCGAAGTGCATACGGTTCTTCACTGACTTGGGCTCGCCGGTCCGCTGGAAGCCCAGGCCCAGGCCGTTCTCGCGCTGCAGCCATACGTAGGGTCCCACGCGGCCCACGACTGGCCGGCCAAGCAACTCGGACCAGAACGCGGCAAGCCGCTCCGGGTCAGCGGCATCGACGATGAGGGCATTGATCTGCAGAGGTGAGTCCGCCATGCCCTGATTCTCTCAAGGCACACAGGACCGCTCAGCGTCGGTCGCCCCACGCACGGTGCGTGCTGCGAACCATCGATCGGTGGCACAGAGCAGGGTCAAACTCCGGTGAGACGAACCCGCCGGTGGTCAATCTTCAGTGAGACAGATCGAACTTCGCTGAGACAGGTCACCGCGACTACGTTCCGTGCTGCCCCCGGGCGCGTGTGAGGCTCGATCCGGCTGTCACGCTCCCCCGGCTCGAAAACCAGCCTGGAGGCCCGGCAGGCATTCAGAAAAGGACAAACAGGGGCATATTTGCGGCGGCGTGACATCGGGCGTGACACATTTCGGGGTGAGCGTGACGCTCCTGTCACGCTCACTCTGCGTCAACGTGACACGGATCCGGGCGTGCGGGCGGTCGGCCGGTGGTGGGGCCGGCCTGCTTCTCCCAGGCCGCACGCCAGATCGTCAGTTCGTCCTCGGTGTACCGGACGGTCTGCCCGTCCATCCTGCCTTCGGGCACCGAGATGCCGCGTTCCGGGGAGCGCCTTCGCATGTAGGTGCGCGCCGTCGGTGCCTTCCACGGCAGGATGCCTTTTTCCCACGCCTCCTCCAGCGAGTACCGGACCGGCACGGAGTCACCGAAGGCGTCGTTCGCCGACAGCGGCTGGCGGATCACCGGGGCCGCGTCCACGGGCTGCTGCGGCAGCACCGGGCGGCCGGGCGGGACGACGGGGCTCTGTCCGCACACATGCGGCCGCTCGTGTTCGACCAGCGGTTCCATCCCGGCCAGGATCCGGCGCAGGGGGGACCCCGGGACGCTTCTGCTCCAGGGTGCCGAGCTCGCGCAGCGCCTGGAGCTCGTCGGCGCGTGCCGCGACCCGGGCGGCTTCGCGCAGCTCGGCTTCCCGGGCGGCAGCGGACGCGGCTTCGGCGGCGAGCTCGGCCTGGACGACGTAGTCGGTGTCCGGGTCGTAGACCGTGCCCGCCGGCGCGGCGGCGAGCATCTGGGCAAGGCGCTCCCACTCCGCGAGCTCCGCGCAGCCGCGGGCGTCGGCGGCCAGGTCCTCGTGCCGGAAGTCCTGCCGGGCGAAGAACCGGGCGTCCTCGAGGGCCGCCGCGACGGCGCCGGCGTCCATGCCCTTCGCCCGGCGCCGGACGACGCGGCGGCCGAGGCGGGCGGGGTCGACCGGCTCCCGGGGCGCGGCGACGCGCGGGGCGAGCGGACGGCGGGCGGTGCGCCGGGGCGGCCAGGGCGTGGTCATCGTCGGCCTCGATTTCGTGATGCGGATTCGAAAGCGGACCGCCGCCAGAGCGCTGTACGGCGGCCCGCCGGATTGCTTTATAGCAGGTATGTAATTCGGCCGCGTCAGAACCGGAAGTCTATTTTCGAGACGTGCGTGAAATCCGCGCGCAGGCCAGCGGCGCGGGTGCCCCACTCCGTGAAATACGACTCCGTGATGGCCTCCGCGACGATCG
This sequence comes from Streptomyces sp. NPDC021356, assembly GCF_040641015.1. Lineage (NCBI taxonomy): Bacteria > Bacillati > Actinomycetota > Actinomycetes > Kitasatosporales > Streptomycetaceae > Streptomyces > Streptomyces sp. NPDC021356. The sequence goes on from NZ_JBFACU010000070.1 coordinate 12,387, forward strand.
GATGCAAGTCCCCCTCTGTCGCACCGGCCTCCTGGAGCTCCAGGATCTGCTTCGCGTAGATGGGCGAGATTTCCGTGGTGATCTGGCGCTCGCGGCCGTCGTCCGAGCTGCCCTTGCAGGCGAATCCGAAGTAGGCCGTCACTTCCACCATCATCCCGCTGGAGGTGGACGCCTGCGCGCGAGCCTGGGCCCTGACCTGCGGCTGCCACTCGGATTCGGTCGCTTCCGCCAAGGCGGCCTGGAGCCGCTTCTGTGGCTTCTTCAGCTTCCCGGCGCGGTAGCGCTCGATTGTGCGCGTCGATGTGCCCACGCGCTCCGCCAGGCTCCTTGCTGACCCCTCCATCCGCGTGAGGAGGAATTTCACCTGTGCTTTTGCGGATTTCGGCGCGGGCCGGGTGAAGACCTTACGCTCCGCCCGTGCGAGGGCCTCCAGGACCTTGCCGCGGCGCGGGGCCGGCTGCTGCTGCTCGTGATCGCTCATGCCTCCCAGGGATCACGGATCGCCTGTGGACAGTCGCCGGGCTCACGAGCTCAAGTTGTCTGCCGCCTCCGTGTGTTCAGGAGGGTGCTGGGGGAGGTTGGCGCCGAGGTCGCTGCGCGCCCCGGACGCATCCGGACTCGATGAGGGCGACGACGGTGAGCCGGAGTGAACGGCGTCTTCGTGTTCGCCGTCCCGGTCGGTGATCAGTTCCAGCAGGCTGCTGACGGGCAGGTGGGCCTCCTGCGGGATGGCGGAGGGTGCCATTCAGGTGGAGGGTGTACCGCGTGCGCCGTCCGTGCCGCTCGCGGCTGAGATAGCCGCCCTGTTCGAGATCCACGACGATGCCCTGAACGGTGCGCTCGGTGATGTGGCAGGCCGCAGCGATGTCACGCAGACGGGCGGCGGGGTCGCACGCGATGGCCAGGAGCACGCGGGCATGGCTGGTGAGAAAGCTCCACCTTGATGCCTGATGGTCCACGCTGCCTGCTCCTTCGCCTGACGGAGTTACCGGAGGAGAGTTACCGGAAACCAGTTTCACGTATCCGGGGAGTGCGGTGAAGTTTCGGGGGTAAGCGGGCCGGGCGAGATTCGGCGCTTCGGACGTGAGGCGGGCTGTATGGACTGTGCTGGGCAGAACGAGGGCCAGCAGCGGCTCGTTGACCGCCGTATCTCGGTGTCCGCCGCGTTCGAGGGCAGCGAAGAGATCGCCCTCGCCCGGGACCTCGCCCGCTCCTTCCTGACCGATGTGCAGGCCGTGCACGGGCTGCCGGTGTCCGCACGGGCCATGGGCATGGTGCAGCTGGTCGTCAGCGAGATGGTCACCAACGCCCGCAAGTACGCGCCCGGCCCCTGTCTGCTAAGAGGTCGTTTTCACCTGGACTGCACTGGAATGAACCGATTACCGGAGCATGAGGTCGTGGGAATCGTGAGGTGTCAGGTGCGCTTCGGCGTCTGTGGGTCTGGCGGGGTGGCAGGTGAGGCGAGATAAGACTTGTTCCTGTCTCATCCCAGAAAGCCCGGCCTTCGCGGTCGGCCTGCGTGCTTCCGTTGTCGTTGCTGTACGCCTGGGCGCACTCGGTCCGGAGCGGTACGCCGGAAGCATGCCGACGCGACGCCCGTATCCGAGTGATCTGTCCGATGCCCGCTGGGAGTTGATCGAACCGGTGCTGTCAGCCTGGCGTTTCGAACGTCGCGGCAGGGCCCTGGACTTCGGCCGTCCGCCCGAGCACGACCTGCGCGACATCATGGACGCGATCCTGTACGTGGACCGCACCGGCGTGCAGTGGCGCTACCTCCCACACGACTTCCCCCACTGGAACACGGTCTACGGCTACTTCGCCAGGTGGCAGCGGGAAGGGGTGTTCGCCCAGCTCAACGGCCTGCTCAGGCGACTGCTGCGGCAGAAAGAGGGCCGTGACAGCGAACCAACGGCCTGTGTGATCGATGCCCAGAGCGTCAAGACCTCCACCAGCGTTCATGCCTCCAGTCAGGGCATCGACGCCGGAAAGAAGATCGTCGGCCGCAAGCGGAGCATCGTCACCGACACGATCGGACTCCTGCTGACCGTCGTGGTCACCGCGGCGAGCGTGCAGGACTCCGTCGCCGGCACCGATCTGATCGACCAGGTGGCTGCCGCCCACCCCACCGTCCGCAAGGTCTGGGTGGACGGCGGCTACCGCCAGCACCTCGTCGAACACGCCGCCACCCTCGGCATCGACATGGAAATCGTCCAACGCACACCCGGAACCAGAGGCTTCACCCCACTGCCCAAACGCTGGACCGTGGAGCGGACCTACGGATGGCTGATGCTCCACCGTCGCCTGGCCCGCGACTTCGAGACCCTGCCCACCCGCTCCGAAGCCATGATCCAGCTGGCCATGACCGACCTGATGGCCCGCCGCCTCACCGGCGAGAACACGATCTCCTGGCGCGACCCGACACCCCAGGATCAAACACCTATTCCGGGATGAAACATCGGGCGAAAACGACCTCTAACCCTGGAAGTCAACGAGGGCGCCCTCGAGGTGACCGTGTGGGACAGCAGCACCACCCTGCCCGCGATCGGGGCGATGGACCCCGACCGCGTCGGGCAGCACGGCTTGGAGATCGTCATGGCCGTCTGCCAGACCTTCTGTGTCCACCGGGAACCGGTGGGCAAGCGCATCACCGCAGCCATCGAGCTGGCCGACGACCCGGGCGGAGACCCGGCCGGACGGCAGCCCACCTGACCCACACCTGACCGGACGCGCGCTCCATTGACTTGGCCGACATCCAGCGTGTACACGTGACGGGGTCACGGGCCCGCCCGCCGCGTCAACACCGGGATCGCCCCCACCGCCCTGGCAGGATGCTGCTCATGCAGCCGCTGCCCCAGCCCTGCCCCGCCGGCCTGATCCCCGACGCGACCGGCATGGCCGCCTTCAAGGCCGCCTACCGGCATGCCAAGCAGCAGCGTGCCGTCTTCGTCGCCATCGAGTGTGAAGGCGCGCGATGGACGGTGAAAGCCGACATGATCACCGCCCCGCAGCACGTCGTGGACGACACGGTGTACGACGCCGTCCGTGCCGCCGTCATCCGGCTGATCCGCTCCCGCGAGATCCGGCCGGACTCCTCCGCGGGACCGGTCTACTTCGTGCTGTACGACGTGACGATCGAGGAGCGGGCCCGCGAACTTGCGGCTGCACTGCACGCGGCGCTGCACGGAGAACTCGAACCACTCATCCATGCGGTGCCCGGAATCCCGGGCTGAACTGGCCTACGTCGTGGTGCCCGGCGTCCACACCAGCAGGGCCCTGCCGTCGTCCTGCCCGTTCCTGTGCGCTGACGTCAGCGGCGGGTGACGGCATAGCCCGCGTCGTTGATGGCGCGGGTCCACACGTCGCGGTCGAACCACTTGGTGATGTTCGGCTGCATCTCGGTGATGGTGCGCATCCGGGCTTCCCAGTCGTGTCCGGCCGGGCCGCGGCTGCCGTCGCAGCCGGGGTAGCCGTCCTCGCCGCGAATGTAGCCGGTCATCCAGGCGTTGACGGCGACGTAGACCACGGCGCTCGTACGGACCTACGTGGACCAGACCCTCGCGGCCGCACAGCCAGCCGCCGTGGCACCGGCCGCACGCGCTGCGTCGGACCCCACGACGCCCCAGTGAACACCTGCGGGCACCGCCAGTCTTCTCCGACTGACACGGAGCACCAGGACTACGGCCGTGGCACGGACCAGTAGGTGGCAGGTGGCAGAGATCGGCGTGTATTCGGCGCCAAGGCGCCGCGACATGCCGCTGCCCTACCTAGCCTGATATTTCTTGAGCGTCAGGTGGAAGAGCGCGGTCGGGTCTTGCACGAGTTCCTTGATCCGCTCGAAGTCTTGGCCGTGGAACCACTCGAATATGCGGCCGCCATGAATTCCTTCGCTCAAGGCAAGGTGCAGGTTGTGGAGGACTGAAGCTTCCAGCCTGTACGCCTCGCGCCTGGTTCCGACGGGGGCGGAGATCCATCCGTCGACCAGGGCGTACCCGAGGTTCCGCGCCTGCGTCTCGTACTTGTCGAACTGCTGCTCAGGAGACCCGGTGGATCCCACCTTCACCACTGTGCGTAGGCCCTGGAAACCCAGGACGTACAGCCGACCACCTTCCTTGTCCGGCTCCGGTAGTTCTTCACGCAGTCGTTTGCGTACCAGGTAGGAGGTCAGTCTGATCTCTGTTTGGTCCCATGGCGGCATGGCTCCTGCCTGGAGGTCAGCTACCGCTTGCGCGCGAGCCGCCTCGGGGCCGATCTCTTCAGCCCACTTCTTCATGAGGACTTCGCGGATGATCTGTTGTGGGATACGTGGCACCGCGTCAGCTTCTCAGGCAGCACTGACAACGGATGCGGAGCGGGCCCCGGACCGCATCGGTCCGGGCTCGCGGGCTGTTCGGGGCACGGCTGCTACAGCTCGAACTCGAGGTGCGCCGACGGGAGCACCGGTGCTACCGCTGGACCGGGCGCTGGACGCAGCCGAGCAGTCGGGGGTCCAGCTGTGCTCGCTGTGCGGCGCGGCCGCCGAGCTTGACCCGGTCCTAAAGGGCTTCGACCACGGGCTCGGGTGATGGTGCGCGAGGGTCAGCCAGCGGTCCGGGACGCGATGAGCCGGTTGGTGAGCTCCACCGTTCCGAGGTACCACCAGAAGATCCAGTCCAGGAACGCTTCGTCGTAGTCGCCGCGCTGGTCCGCTTTGCGGTGGCGCAGGTCGTAGCGGTTGGCGATCTCGAACAGTGCCCCTTCGTCCTTGCCGAGCTGGTCCTTGAGCAGGGCGCGGCGTTCCTCGAGGATGCCCGCGAGAGTGACGATCGCCGAGCGCTTACTCTCCACCGTCGTGTCCCGGCCGCGGAACAGGGCGATCGCGTGGCGGACACGGGCCGTGATGTCCGGCGCGCTGTCGTTGAGCGCCCGGCGTACCAGCGCGCTGCGGGCGTCGTCGGTGACGGCGACCAGGCGCCCGAGGTCCTCGCCTTCGGCAGCCAGCTCGTACTCGATGCCGGCCTCGCGCAGCAACTCGTTGACCTTGCCCCGGTACAGGATGCGGGCGGGCCCGTTGTGGAACTCCGAGTGGTGCCATCCGCACATGCTGTAGGAGTGGAAATGACGAGTGCGGGGCCGGCTGACGAGGTCGTGGAAGACTTCAATCAGACCGAAGAAGGTGTCCTCGTCCCACGTCTCTGGGGCCAGAGGCCACAGGTCCGGGATGCCCAGTCGCCGCTCGATCACTCGTGAGGCGTCCGGCAGCTCGGTGGGGTCGTCGACGCATTCCTCGCCGAAGACCTCCGTCAGGTAGCCGTTGTCGGCGAAGTCGCTGATGATCCGGGTGAAGTCACGGCGTGTGTCACGCGCTGTGCTGCCGTCGTGTGACAGGCCGCGGCCCTGCCGCTGCGGCCAATACGGGCGGGGCATCGCCGCGTGCCTGAGTTCGGGTGCCCGGCTGACGAGCTCCGTGAACCAGTCATGCTGGTCCATCCCGGCCCGCCTTGTACCCCAGCCGGTGGCGGTACTCGCCCATGGATCAGCCGCCGGTGCAGTGTGGTTGGGCAGGTCCTCGAAATCAGCGACTGCGGTTGTGCCAGCCAATGCCTCCGTCAGGAGCCACTTCGCCCGGTCCTGCCAGGAGCCCGCGGACCGGAGAACGCGCTCACCCTCAGACATGAACAGAGCTGTCGGCCATAGGAGTTCGTAGTTACTCAGGTCCAGACTCACTGCACCATCATTACCCATTGAGGGCGTCTGGCCCGAGTCCTTCTCAGTGCTTGATGAGCTCCTGGAACTGCGGACATCCGATGGCATGCCACTCCCTGATGAGGACTTCCCCGGCAATGAGAACGACTTCGGCGTGCCACGCGCGGCTCTCTACGAGGTGCCGTCGTCGAACGCTTTGGGTTGCGTCCAGGGAAGTGGTGTACGGGTTCGACCTGATCCGGGGGTTTGCTCCGGCATCGGGATGGTGCCCGCATAGATGAACGGCCACCGGCT
>NZ_JBFACU010000071.1:0-18175 GCF_040641015.1 Streptomyces sp. NPDC021356
CTGAGGTGTTTTTTTGGTTTTTGGGGCGGGTCCCGCTGGTCGCGGGGGGCTTCCGCGCGGCCGGCGCCCGGGGCCCGCCCGCACGCGGGGGGGCCCCGGCCTTCGAAGGCCGGGGCCCCACTGCGTCGCGTTCCCTCGCCGCCGCGCGGGCGGCGCGTCTCAGCGGACCGTCACCTGGAAGACGGCCGACGCCGTCTGGCCGCTGACGATGCGCAGGTCGTTCTTGCCCTTCAGGCCGAGCTTGACGCCGAGCGAGTAGGAGCCGCTGCGCGTGGTGTTCACGGAGGCGGGCAGGCTGACCCACTTGCCGTGCTGCTTCTGCTGCAGAGTCACCTTGCTGCCGGCCTTGATGCCGGTGGTGTGACCCGTGACCCGGAAGAGCTGCCAGGCACGGACCGAGGACACCGACGGCTTGGCGGTGATGGCGGCCTTGGCGGGCGCCGCCGTCTGCGTGGCGGCGGCGGGGGCCGCGGCGGCCGCCGCGGGAGTGGCCGCCATCGCGGTGCCCGCCAGGGCGAGGGAGGCCGCGCCGATGACACCGACGACGGCCGTACGCAGGGAACCCCGCTTCGAGATCATCACAGATCTGTCCCTTTCTATGCTGAGAACAGCCTTTCGCGCCAAAGGGCACCTACATGCCGATTGGCGTGGTCACTAGAAACGACGACACGGTGGCGGCAGGCGTTCATCGGGACTTTGTCCCTGTCTTGTAACAGCGCGTCCGGGGCCGCTCTTTCAGCCGCGGCCGAGGGTGCTCTCGCGGCGTGCCAGGCAGTGACCGGCGTGCATGCGGCGAGCCTCGGCGCGCGGCGCGCCGCCCAACTGCGACAGGACCGATTCCACCGCCATCCGCGCGATGGACGCCTTGTCGGGCGAGACGGAGGAGAGGGTCACGGCACCGAACCGGCCCTCCACCACGTCGTCGAAGCCGACCACCGCGACGTCCTCGGGCACCCGCAGCCCGCGCTCCGACAGCACCCGCATGGCGCCGATCGCGATGAGGTCGTTGTAGGCGAACACCGCGTCCGGCCGGTGCCCGGCCTCCAGCAGGCGTGCCATGGCCGCGGCCCCGTCGGCGTGCCCCCACCCGTCGGTGGCCGCGACCAGTCGCTCGTCGGCGACGAGCCCCGCCGCATCCAGCGCCTCTCGCCAGCCGCGCAGTCGCAGATGGGCGGGCTGGCTGCGCCCGCGGCGCGCTCCGAGGAAGGCGATGTCCCGCCGGCCGAGGGAGATCAGGTGGCCGACCGCCTCGCGGGCCGCGGCGACGTTGTCGATCGCGATGTGGTCGTAGGGCAGGTCGTACTCCCGCTCGCCGAGCAGGACCAGCGGCACCGGCTCGGTCCGCTCCCGCAGGTCCTCCGCCTCCAGCTCGATGGGGCTGAGGATGAGCCCGTCGATGACCCGCGTACGGAAACCCTGACTGACCAGGATCTCCTGGTCGCGCCGGCCGCCGGTGTGGTCGAGGAGCACCGTGTAGTCGTGTTCGGCCGCCGCGTCGATGACCTCGGCGGCCAGTTCGGCGAAGTAGGAGTTGCCCAGTTCGGGCAGGGCCAGGGCCACGATCCCGGTACGGCCCTTGCGCAGGTGCCGGGCGGTGAGGTTGGGGCGGTAGCCCAGTTCGTCGATGGACTCGCGCACCCGCGCCCGCATCGCGGGGGTGACGTGCGGATGGTCGTTGACCACGTTGGAGACGGTCTTGATGGAGACACCCGCGTGCAACGCGACGTCCTTGAGGCTCACCCGCACGACATTCCTCCCGCACCCGGGCAGGGGCCCCGGCCACCGACGGCCTCGCTCCACACCCGCGGACCGGGCCTCGGCATGCCGAAGGAGCGGCACCGTTTTCCCACGTTATACGGGTCGGGCCTCCGCAGTGGCAAGGCCCTTCCCCGGTGAAACCACCCAAGCACACACGTCCGACACCGTCTTGACGCTGTGTCAGCACCGTCCCTACGGTGGCGCCCCATCGGTGTTACATCGATGCAAAGAGGTGGAACGGGCGCAACGGGACCGGGCCCGCGGACCGACGCCCGCGGGCACCCCGCGCACGGCGATCCTCGACGAAGGAGCCCTGATGCACACGCAACTCCACGGAACACCGCCCCCCTCACGCCGCCTGCGCCTGCTCGGTGTGCTCGCCGCGCTCGGTCTGATCCTCGCCGGTACGTGTGCCGCACGCCCCGCCACCGCCGAGGCGGCCCCGCACACCGCCGCCGGTACGTTCCGCAACCCGCTCAACACCGGCCCCGACCCGTTCATGACGTACTGGAAGGGGAACTACTACCTCACCACGACCCAGGGCGGCAGCATCCGCATGTGGCGCTCGCCCTCCCTCGCCACCCTGCTCACCGCCACCCCCGTGACCGTCTGGACCGACACCGACGGCTCCCGCGACCGGGACATCTGGGCACCGGAGTTCTACCGTTTCGGCCCCCGCTGGTACCTGTACTACACCGCCGACGACGGCACGGACGACCACCACCGGATCTACGTCGCGGAGTCCGACCGGGACGACCCGGCGGGCCCCTACCACTTCAAGGCCGAGCGGGCACCGCCCAACCACGCCTCCGACTTCGCCATCGACCCCGGCATCCTCCAGCACGACGGCCGTCTCTACCTGGCCTACAGCGGCATCAACCAGTACCAGCACAACGGCATCAACATCGCGCCGCTGTCCGATCCGTACACCGTCTCGGGCGACGCCGTCGCCATCGACGCGGCGGGCGGCTGCCCTCAGGTCCGGGAAGGCCCGGAGTTCCTCTACCGCAACGGGCGCACCTGGATGACCTACTCCACCTGCGACACCGGCAAACCCGACTACCAGGTGTGGATGATGTCGCTGCCCTCCGGCGCCGACCCGCTGGTCCCCGGCAACTGGACGCAGCACCAGGGTCCGGTCTTCTCCCGCGCCGACGACCACGGCGTGTTCGGACCGGGCCACCACGCCTTCTTCCGCTCGCCCGACGGCACCCAGGACTGGATCGTCTACCACGCCAAGACCACCTCGGCCTACACCTACGGCAACCGCACCACGCGGGCGCAGCGCATCGGCTGGAACGCCGACGGCAGCCCCGCCCTCGGTGTCCCGCTCGCCATGGGCGCCACCCAGGACCTCCCCTCCGGCGACCCGGGCCCGGGAGCCTACTGGATCAACGACGACGGCCGTTCCAGCGGCGCCGGGACCGTCGGCTACACCGGTTCCTGGAACTCCGGCACCGGCTGCGCCACCCAGTGCTTCTGGGGCGACGACCACTGGAGCGCGACCGCGGGGAACACCGCCACCTTCAGCTTCACCGGCACCCGCATCGCCCTGCTGTCCGTCCGCGACACCGGCAACGGCTACGCGGCGCTCAGCGTCGACGGCGGACCCGAGCAGCGGCTGGACTACTACGGTGCCGTCCGCACCGGGGAGACGCTCCAGTTCCTCAGCCCGCCGCTGCCCTACGGACGGCACACCCTGCGGGTGCGGGTGACTGGCGAGCACGACGGGCAGTCCCAGGCCTCGTACGTCAGCGTGGACCGCGCGGAGGTCTACGTGAACTGACCCGGCACGGCCCTCCCGGACCCGGCACGGCCCTCCCGGACCCGGCACGGCCCTCCCGGACCCGGTGGGTACCGGGTCCGGGAGGGCCGTGGGGCCGGGCGGCGCGGCGGCCGGGTGCCCGGGTGCCGCGCCGGGCCGTCACGTCACCGCGTGGCCGCGCCCGCGGGCGTGCCGGCCGCGGCGCCCGCCGCGATGAGTGCCCGGTTGACGGCCCTGACCTCGTCGGGGTGGACCTTCACCACCGCCCGGTCGTAGGTGATCAGGCCGTTGAGTTCACCCTCGACGTCGCTGATCTGTGTGAACACGGAGCCGGAGAGGCCGGCGGCGGCGTTCGGGATCAGCTGCCTGGTGTTGTCCACGTACGCCTTCGTCATCTCCGCGATGTCGGTGGGGCCGTCACCGTAGTCCTGGCCGCCCGCGACGCCGGCGATGTGCCCCGGGACGGTCAGCGAGTAGCCGCCGTGCTCGCCGTCGACCGCCGCTCGGGTGGCATCGGGCGCGGGGTTCGCCGGACCGTGGTACAGGTGGTGGTCGATGACGTCGCCGCGACCCGAATCACCCTTGGAAGCACAGCAGTTGACTCCGGAGTGGGCGTCGACCAGGCGCGAGGGGTCCTGCTGCTTGACCGAGTCGGCGAGAGCTCCCGTGGACTGCTTGCTCTGCTCGCCCCAGCCCTCGTTCATCATGGTCCACATGACGACGGAGGGGCTGCTGATGTGCTGGTCCACGATCTCGTGGACCTCCTTGTCGAACTCCGCGTTGCTCGCGGCACTGGCGGAGTCGGTGTTGCGGCTGGGCATGTCCTGCCAGACCAGCAGCCCGAGCCGGTCGGCCCAGTAGTACCAGCGGGCCGGCTCCACCTTGATGTGCTTGCGCACGGTGTTGAAGCCCAGCTCCTTGTGCAGCTGGAGGTCGGACTTGAGGGCGGCGTCCGTGGGCGCCGTGTAGATGCCGTCGGGCCAGAAGCCCTGGTCGAGGGTGGCCAGGAGGAAGGTGGGCTTCCCGTTCAGCTCGATCTTGTTGACTGCGCCGACCTTGCCGACCGAGATCGACCGCATGCCGAAGTAGGAGCCGACGCTGTCGTGGGAACGGCCGTCGGAGAGGGTGACCTTCAGGTCGTAGAGGAACGGGTGGTCAGGGCTCCACAGCTTGGGGTGCGGAACGCGCAGCCGCAGCGCCGTACCGGCGGTGCCACTGACCGAACCGACGCGCCGGTGGCCGTCGTAGGCCGTGGCGGTCACCCGCGCCGTCCGCTTCGTCCCGGTGGCGGGGCGGACCGTGACCGACAGCGAGTCGTCCTCGATGTTCGGGGTGAGCACCAGCGAGTCGATGCTCTCCTCGGGAACCGGCTCCATCCACACCGTCTGCCAGATGCCCGAGGTGGGCGTGTACCAGATGCCGCTCGGGTCGCGCGACTGCTTGCCGGTCGCCTGCTGGGAGGAGTCGGTGGTGTCCTTGACCTTCAGCAGCACCGTCTGGTCGCCGTGGCGCGTGACCGCGTCGGTGACGTCGGCCGTGAACGCCTGGTAGCCGCCGGTGTGGTGGGCGACCTGCCGGCCGTTGACGTAGACCCAGGCCTCGTAGTCCACGGCGCCGAAGTTCAGGTGCAGCCGGTTGCCCGAACCGACCCGCCAGCCGGCCGGCACCTTGAAGGTGCGCTGGTACAGCGACCAGTCGTGGTGCTCGGCGACACCGGACAGCGGCGCCTCCATCGGGTAGGGCACCAGGATCTTCCCGCTGAGTCTGCCCCGGGGCAGCGGGGCGTCCTGGGCCGTCGCCTGGAACTGCCAGGTGCCGTTGAGGTTGGCCCACTGCTTGCGGGTCTGCTGCGGGCGCGGGTAGTCGGGCAGCGCGTCGGACGGCGAGACGTCCTTGGCCCACTTGGTGGCGAAGTACCAGGTGGAGTCGTTCTGCGCGACGCTGGAGAAGACGGCGAGCGGGCCGGTGGCCGTGTTCAGGCCGCCCTGGCCGTCGTAGCTGATCCGCACCTGGGACTTCATGGCCGCCGGGGTGTCCGTGGCCGCGGCGGTGAAGACCAGTCTGGAGTGGTCGGAGGGGTCCGTGGCCACGGTCGGGGACCAGCGGTGGCCGCCGGCGATCACCGAGAGGTGCCGGGTCAGGTCCGCGGGCAGCGCGTCCACCGGTCCCGGTAGCTGCACGACCGCCGTGCGGCCGGACGCCTGCACGACGCTGTGCAGGTCGAGGGGCGTGTAGTCGGCGGGCGTGTGCAGCGCGGAGTCCGGGACGGGCTGCCGGCCGATGCCGGGGCCCGACCACTCGGTCTGGATGTAGGCGCCGCCGTTGCCCTGGTTGTAGTCGAAGGACAGCCGGTGCGACCCGGCCGTCAGGGTGACCGGCTTGGACTGGGTCTGCACGTCCCAGTCGGTCGTCCAGTGGTCGATGACGCTCGCACCGTCGAGCGACATGCGGAAGCCGTTGTCACCCTTGATGTAGAACGTGTACGACCCGCCGGTGGGGACGTCCAGCGTCCCCGTCCAGTGCACGGCGACGTTCAGGGTGGAACCGGCGCAACTGCGCAGCGCCGGGAGGAGGTCCTTCACGTTCAGGGAGGGCTGGACCCCCGTGCTGCCGTACGTGGCGAAGTCCAGCGACGTGCTGTCGGAGCTGAGGTAGCAGTCGCTGCGCAGGCCCTGCGCGACGGTCGTGCCGGCTGTCTCCCCTGCCGCGTCCGCCTGCGCGGGGTAGGCCGGCGCGAGGAGCGCGCCACCGAGGAGCAGGGGAGCCACCGCCGCCAGCCGGCGGGGGAGCGTCATGCGCTGTCTTCCGGGACTCAAGGGCATTCACCTTTCATCAGGGCGTTCACCTTTCATCGGAACAGGGGAAAAGAGGCGATGGATCAGTGCCGGGCCGGAGCACCCGGCCCGGTGCGCCAGGCCAGCAGGCCGCTCGAGAAGCCCGGCCTGAGCTGCGCCGTGATGCGCAGCGCCGTGGCCGTGACGGCAGGGAAGGAGACCCGGACGAAGCGGTCGGTGGCGGTGCCGTAATCGGGCGAGCCGCCGACGGGGAGCCACCGGCCGTCCGTGGTGCGGTGCTCCAGCCGCCAGGCCTGGGGGACACGGCAGGCGCCGTGGCCCGTGTCGTTGTACCAGTACACCGACACCTCGCCGACGCGGCCGGGCTCGGTGTACGCGTACTGGATCCACTCCTCGGTGCCGGTGCGGTCCCACCAGGTGAAGCGCGCCACCGTCTGGTCGTAGGAACTCGCGGGCGTGACCGAGGCGTTCATGAGCAGGGCTTGCGGGCTGTCCACTCCGCTGAAGGACGCGGTGACCGCCGCCCACGCGTGCGCCTTGCCCGACGCGGCGGCGGTGGGGAACGAGGTGACGCGCAGCCGTGCGGCGGCGGCCGGGACCAGGGTGAGGTGTTCGACCGGTTCGGTGGTGCGGGCGGGGCTCGGCTGGAGGGGGGCCGCGACGTTCTGGTCGTCGCTCACCCAGCCGTCCAGGCGCCGTCCCCTGGCCCGCAGGAGCAGCGGAGTGCCGGTCAGGGTGAAGGGGTTGCCGGAGGCGGTGCCGGCGCGGGTGCGCTCGACGGTGAAGGACCGTGCGGGATCGTGCCGGTCCAGCTCCAGCGCGTAGTTCCACGCCGAGGCGGGGTGCACCTCGTACTCCGGCCAGGTCTCGCTGCCGCCGGAGCGCCGCCAGTCCTCCTCGATCCGCAGTGAGTAGGCGAGGGGGCCGTGGGAGACGGAGACGGAGTCCGCGTTGCCCTTCCACGTGCGTACCGTCGTGCGCATCGGCAGCCGCAACTCGATCCGGTCGCGGTCGTGCCAGCGGCGGTCGAGCACCAGGTACCCGCCGCTGCGCCGGGCGGCCACGGGCCGGCCGCCGAGCCGCACCGACGGCTGCCGGCACCACCCCGGGACACGCAGGTAGAGGGGGAAGTTCACGGCGTGCGGGGTGGACACGGTCAGGGTGACGGTGTCGTCGAAGGGGTATTCCGTACGCTCGGTCACGGTGACCGTCGTGCCGTCCCCCACCCGGGCGCGCACGGAGGACTCCCCGTACAGCGAGGCGCACAGCCCGCCGTCGGCGCTCGCCAGCCACATCTCCTCTGCGTAGTAGGGCCAGCCCATGCCGTAGTTGTGCGGGCAGCACCGGTACTGGTGGATGCCGGGCATGTACGCCTGCATGGCGAAGGAGTTGTCGAACTGGCCGTGCGACTTGGGCACGTCGTCGAGCCGGACGCTGTTGGCCGCCGTGACGTAGTGGGTGCCCTTCTGCCGGGGGTCGAAGGCGGCCGGCAGCAGGTTGAGGGCCAGCTCCTCGCAGCGGTCGGCCCACACGGTGTCGCCGGTGATCCGGGCGAGCATCTGGTGGCTGTGCATGTACTCGACGATGCCGCAGGTCTCGAAGCCCTGGCGGGGGTCGTGGTAGCCGGGGCGGGCGTTCTCGTCCGCCGCGAAACCGCCGCCGGGGAACTGCCCATAGGTGTTCATGACGGTGTCGTAGAGGCGGTGGGTGGCCGCGAGGAAGGCGGGGTCGCCGGCCAGGACACCGTACTGGGCGGGTTCGCGAAATCCCTGGGCGAGGTTGACGTTGTGCCAGGTCGGGACCGTGTGGGTGTAGTCGGCGCTGTGGGCGTGCATGGTGTGGACCAGGTCGAGCAGCCAGGCGTCGCCGGTGCGGTTGTAGAGCCAGTAGGCGGTGTCGATGGTGTCGCCGACCCGGGCCGAGCCCCAGCCCTGCCCGAAGAGCGTGCCGGGCTGGGCGTGGAGGAAGCCCAGCCAGCCGGTCAGCGCGGGCACGACGCGGTCGTCGCCGCTGAACTCGTGCCAGGTGCGCAGCGCGTCGAGGACGGGCATGTGGGGCCAGAAGTCCGGTCCGCCGTTCAGGGCCGTGCGCAGGCGGGACGGGCCGAAGAAGCCGTCGCTCTGCCGGGTGGCGAGGATGCGGTCGATCCAGGTACGGGTCAGTTCGAGTGTGCGGCTGTCCTGGGTGACGTAGCCCAGGTCGCCGAAGCCTCTGAGCCAGTAGGGGAGTTCCTCCCAGCCGTCGTTTTCCGGGACCGCCCAGCCGCTGGTCTCGCGCAGGTAGTCGGACACCTCGGGCATGCGTCCGTTGAGCCCGTCGAGCTGCAGGTCCAGCTGGGTGCGCAGCCAGCCCTTCGGGGTGATGCTGCCGGGCGGCAGCCGCAGGAACGGCTCCTGGCCGAGCGGGGCCCGGTTGGCGGTGTAGTGGGGGCCGGAGCCGGTGCGTGGACCGGTGCCGTCGGCGGGGGCCACCTGGCCGGGGGAGGACGGGGAGGACGGGGAGGCGTGCGCGGGGGCGGCGGTGCCGGTCAGCGCGACGGCGCCGGCGGCGGACAGTGAGCTGTTCAGGAACGTACGGCGTTCCATGGGATCTCCTTCAAGGTGCGAGACCGCGGCAGGGGCGAGCGAGGACCGCGGCAACGGCGTCGCCAGGACCGCGTCGGCGACCGTGCGGCGGCGCCTCACGGCTGTGCGGTGGAGCGCCGGCGACCGTGTGGCGGCGCCTCGCGGACCGTGCGGGCGGCGTGTCAGGCCTCCAGCGCGAGCAGGGCGAAGACGCCGCCGATCACCGGCCGGGCCTGGAAACCGCTCTGACGGTTCGTCACCGTGTCGTACCAGTCGGTGAAGGGCACACGGGACGCGGACGTGTGCGCGAAGGCGTGCAGAGCGTCGATCAGGTAGTCGCTGACCGGATGGTCGCGCAGCCAGGCGGCGGTCCACATCTCCCAGTCGCCCTTGGTGTAGGAGTGCCGGATGTCCAGGGGGACGCCGTACTGGTTGGCCTGGGTCAGGTACCACTCGGCTTCCCGGTCGGCGACAAAGTCCGGGACCAGGCCGAGCCCGAGCAGCGCGTCGGGGTAGCCGTTGTACTTCAGGCTCCAGGTGCCCGGCTGGTCGTAGGCCAGCTTCAGGTGCCGGCCACCGGGGTCCTGGGCCTTGCCGGCCCACTGGGAGACGTAGTCCTGCGCGACGGCACGGTAGTGCGCGCCGTCCTGCCGGTTCCCGGCCCCGGCGGCGACGCGGCTCATGGCGCCGATGGCCAGGATCCCCTTGAGGGCGAGGTTGACGCTGTGTCCGATGAACCCGGTGAAGTCGTCGGTCTGGTTCTGGTAGCCCGGGTCGAGCGCGTTGTCGACGAGGTAGTCGGCCCACTGCTTGAGGATCGTGTAGTGCCGGGTGCAGAAGGCCTTCGCCGCCGCTCCGTCCGCGCGCAAGGCGTAGGCGGCGGACATGATGAGCATGTTCGCGGATTCCTCGACGGGCATGTCCTCCTCGTTGCCGTCGTTGTGACCGGCGGCGTCGGGGTAACTCGACCCCAGGTCGTGCTCGGCGAACGTCTTGGGCCAGCCGCCGTGCTCCGCGTACTCCAGCATCGGTGCCAGGAGGGCGCCCAGGTAGGCGGGATCGGTGTAGAGGAAGGCAGGCATCGACGGGTAGGCGACGTCGATCGTGCAGACGTTGCCGTCGCTGGAGATCTCCTTCAGGAAGGCCCACGGCTCGCCGTCGCGGCTGACCAGTTCCGTGCCCGCGTAGGCCTGACGCAGTGAAAGCGCGCACAGTGCCGCGTACTTGGGGCCCTTGGCCCGGGTCGCGTCGCGTCTGATCCTGGTGTCGAGCGCTGCCGTGCGGACCTCGGCGGCGTCGTGGTCGGCGTGGAAGAAGGCCACCATCGGCTCCCAGGACGGCCAGTGCGAGCGCCACAGCGGCGGCAGCGGGCTGCCGAGGTAACGGACGGCGGGCTCGCGCACGTGGCCGAGGGACAGCACCGCGGACTGCGGCTTTCTGCCGACCGTGCCGAGGTCGAAGTGGAAGGCGAAGACGGGCCAGTGGTCGTTGATCGCCCGGGGCTGGTCCGGGTCGGCGGTGTCCGCGAGGCCGCCCTTGTCGAGCGCGGCCGCCCGTACGGTGGTGTCGGCGCCGATCTGCCAGGTCGTCCCTGTTCGCCGGGTGGCGCTGAACAGCACGCTTCCCCAGGTCGCGGTGTCCGCGTGCTCGGCGAGTTCCTTCGGCGCGTCGGGCGTGCAGCGCAGGGTCGTCACCGGCGGGTGCCCGCCAAAGGCCGTCTCCTTCTGCTCCCAGCGGATCTTCGTCGCCGAGTCCGCGTGCGCCCATTCGCCGGAGATGTCGAAGTACAGCCGGACGGCGTGCGGACGGCCGTCGCTGCTCGCGACCTGTGCCGTCACGTACGACAGCGGCATGCTCTGGCGCCGCAGGTCCGCGGGTTCGACGGGGGAGAGGAAGGTGAGGGTCAGTCGCACGCCGGCGGCTTCGAGGACGTAGCGCGAACGGGTGGCGGTCACCGTCAGGGAGCGCTGCACCATGCCGCGCAGGACGTGGCCCGGCACGTCGGGCGCGCCGAGGAAGAGGAAGGGCACGCCGTCGATCTGCGCGATGCCGGACATCGCGGTGGTGCGGCCGGTCCAGAAGGTCGGCCAGGTGCCCGCCAGGTTGTCGGCCGGCATCCACACGCTCAGGTACGGCGAACGGACCGCGAGCGGTACGGCCGGCGGGCGGACCGGGTCGAACACGGGAGTGCCGGTGCCGCCGGTCCGCGCGGCCGGAGTGCCGGCCGCTGCCCGGTCCCGCCCGGCCGGTGCACCGCCGGCTGCCTGTGCCTGTGCCTGTGTCTGTGCCTGCGCGGCCGGGGACGGCAGGAACGTCGCCGCCGCCCCGCCCAGGCCGGCCGTACCCGCCCAGCCGATGAGGCGGCGGCGGCTGACCGGGGCGCGGGACGCGCCCTCCTCGTCGCCCGTGTCGTCGGCCGGACCGAGGTGATGGCTCATCAAGTCCTCCTGGATGACCGCCTGGAAGTGCGCCGGGCGGTGAGCGGTGGATGCGAGGAAAACGATGTCCCCCGCCGCCGAGCGGCGCGCCTGCGGGAGAGCGTCCCGTCGGGGTGGGGGAGAGGTGCCCGCGGCGGCGCGACGTGCCGCGCCGCGGCGCACACGGCGGGCGGAGAGGAGCCCCGGCCTGCGGGGCGCGGCCCTCGGTGATGGCGCGTTGACAACGTTGGAAACGAAGGCAGCCAAATGACAGCACAGCCCCGACAACGGTGTCCACCCCTCACGCGTCACCTTTTGCCGCCCCCGCCGAGCCGCCCCTGACCCCGCCGGCGCAGCCGTTCCGGGCAGGGGCGTCCTGAGCGGCGCCGCAGCCCCCCGGCCGGGCCCCGACACCGCCCGGTGATCGGCCAAGGGCCCAGCGAGCAGCCTCTGCAGACGAGTTGTGAACAGCGGGTTGACAGCCGGTTTGACGTTCCCTCAATGTCTACAACGTTGAAAAGCCCGCCCGTTCGGACCGGTCGGCCGAACGGGTCACCAGACGGCTCCCTCTCCTCGTTCCGCCATCGCCTACACCGTTGAGGATGTGATCGGCGCGTGAACATCTCGTCCCAGACAAAGACCCTCACTGCCGCTGTGCTGACCGTCGGCCTGTGCCTCGCCGTCACCGGATGCACCAAGTCGGGTTCCTCCTCCGACTCCGCCGGCTCCGGGTCCTCCGCCGCCGCGAACGACAACGCGGGCGCCTCGCAGCAGGTCGCCTCCCCCTCGGCGACGGGACCGGGCTGCACGTACAAGACCTACGGCGGCGGGGTGGCCGAGCTGGACATCACCGACGGCAAGACCGTCGTCGGCTTCTCCCAGTCGGAGTCGACCAGCAACCCCTTCCGGGCCACCGAGACCAAGAGCATCGAGCAGCAGGCGAAGAAGCTGGGCGTCAAGCTCATCGAGCGCAATGCCAACGCCGACGTCAACGCCCAGAACTCGCAGATCGAGGACATGATCGCGCAGGGCGCCAAGGCCCTGATCGTCGCCCCGGAGAACTCCGACGGGCTCGGTCCGGCCCTCGCCAAGGCCAAGTCGGCGAAGATACCCGTGCTCACCATCGACCGCACGGTCGGCGGCAGCGCCTGCACGGACTTCATGGCCTTCATCGGGTCCGACTTCTACCACCAGGCACAGATCGCCGCCGACGACCTCGCCACCGCCACGAACGGCGGCGAGGCCCACGTGGCCATCCTGACCGGCACCCCCGGCAACAACGTCACCACCGACCGGACCAAGGGCTTCGAGGACCAGGTCAAGGCCAAATACCCCAAGATGAAGATCGTCGCCTCGCAGACCGGCAACTTCGCCCAGACCGACGGCCAGAAGGTCATGGAACAGCTGCTGCAGTCCCACTCCGACATCAACGCGATCTACGCGGAGAACGACGAGATGGCACTCGGGGCGATCCAGGCCGTCAGGTCCGCCGGCAAGACACCCGGCAAGGACATCAAGGTCGTCTCCATCGACGGCATCCAGCAGGCCGTCAAGAACGTCGCCTCCGGTCAGATGGTGTCGGACATCGAGACCAACCCGCGCTTCGGTCCGCTGGCCTTCCAGGCGCTCCAGGACTTCTACGGCACCACGGGTGTCCAGGCCAAGGTGATCATCAAGGACGGGCACTTCACCTCGGGCAACGCCCAGCAGGCCCTCGACCAGGGCCTCGTGTACTGAGGCCGGCGGAGCACACACCGGGGCCGCGGCAGCCGTGACCGCGGCCCGGCAGACCGGCGGCTGCCCCCGGCAGCCCGCGGGAGGAGGAGAGACGTTGGTCCAGCAGGACCCGCGGCCCCGCAGCGACTGGATCGTCGAAGTCGCCGGGGTCGACAAGAGCTTCGCCGGTGTCCGCGCCCTGCGCGGGGTGGACTTCCGGCTGCGCCCCGGTGAGGTGCACGCCCTCATCGGGGAGAACGGTGCCGGGAAGTCGACGCTGATCAAGGTGATGACCGGCGTGTACCGGCCCGACGCCGGCACGGTGCGCCTCGCGGGCGAGGACCGCGCCTTCCGCAACCCGCTGGAGGCGCAGGCAGCCGGCATCTCCACCATCTACCAGGAGGTCAACCTCGTCCCGCTGATGTCGGTGGCCCGCAACCTCTGCCTGGGCCGCGAACCCCGCCGCTTCGGACTCGTCGACGTGCGGGCCATGAACCGCACGGCCGGCGACACCCTGAAGCGGTACGGCGTCGACGTGGACGTCACCCGCCCCCTGGGCACCCTCGGGCTCGGCGCCCAGCAGATGGTGGCCCTCGCCCGGGCCGTGCAGATCGAGGCCCGCGTGGTCGTGATGGACGAGCCGACCTCGTCGCTGGAACCCCGCGAGGTCGAGACCCTGTTCTCGGTGATCCGCGACCTCAGGAGCCAGGGCATCGCCGTCGTCTACGTCAGCCACCGCCTGGACGAGCTGTACGCGATCTGCGACCGGGTCACCGTGATGCGCGACGGCGCGGTCGTGCACACCGGTGCCATGGCCGGCCTGGAACGGCTGAAACTCATCTCGCTGATGCTCGGCCGTGAGATGTCCACGGTCCGCGCCAAGGGCGCCACGGCTTTCGGTGCGGAGCACCACGACCGGCACGAGGGAACGCCCGCGCTGCGCGCGACCGACCTGACGGTGCGTCACCGGCTGCACGGCATCGGCCTGGACGTCCACCGCGGCGAAGTCGTGGGACTGGGCGGACTGCTCGGCGCCGGACGCAGCGAGACCGCCAAGGCGATCGTCGGCGCCCTGCCCACCGACGGCGGCACCGTCGAGGTGTCCGGCACGGCCCTGGCCCGGCGCAGCCCCGCCGCCGCGATCAGGGCCGGCGTGGTGATGCTCGCCGAGGACCGCAAGACGGAAGGCATCCTGCCCAACCTGTCCGTCAGGGAGAACATCTCCCTCGCGCTGCTGCCCCGCCTCGCCCGCGCCGGGGTGATCTCACCGTCCAGACAGGACGAGGTCGTCCGCTTCTTCATGGAGCGCCTGCGCATCAAGGCCTCCGGACCCGACCAGAAGGTCAGCGACCTGTCGGGCGGCAACCAGCAGAAGGTGCTCCTGGCCCGCTGGCTGTGCCTGGACCCCAAGGTGCTGCTCCTGGACGAACCGACCCGCGGCATCGACGTGGGCGCCAAGGCGGAGGTGCAGGCACTCGTCGACGAACTCGCCGAACAGGGGCTCGCGGTACTGCTGATCTCCTCCGACCTGGAGGAACTGATCGAGGGCTCGGACCGGATCGTCGTCCTCAAGGACGGCCGGGCGGTCGGCCACCTGCGGGGCGAGGACGTGAGCGAGCAGGCGGTGCTCGACACCCTGGCGTCCGCTTCCGCCGCCGCGGACGACGAGCACGCGGACGACGAGCACGCGGACGACGAGGACACGGACGACGAGCACGCGGACGACGCGGACGCGGACGCGTCGCCGGCCGCAGGCGCCGCAGGTCGGCAGAGCGCGCCCGGGCGGGCCCCGGGCCGCCCGGCCGTGACGAAGGAGGAGCCCCGATGACCCCCACCACCTGGGCCGGCCCCGTCCTGCCGGACCGCGCCCGGCTGCTGCGCATGCTCCAGGCCTACGGCGTCTACGCCGCGCTGCTCGTCCTCTTCGTCGTGGCGGCCGTCCTGGACTCGTCGTTCCTGTCCGCGGGCAACGTCCGCATCCAGCTCTTCCAGGTCGCTCCGACCCTCATGGTCGCGCTCGGCATGGCCCTCGTCATCGGCACGGAGGGCGTCGACCTGTCCGTCGGTGCCGTCATCGCCCTGGCCGCCTCGGTCGTCCCCCTCTACCTCGGCTACGGCGCACCGGTCGCGATACTCCTCGCCCTGCTGGCCGGAGCGGTCTGCGGGGCCGTCGGCGGCACGATGGTGGCCTTCGCGCGCATCCAGCCGATCGTCGCCACCCTCTCCCTCATGATCGGCCTGCGCGGCGCCGCCGAACTCGTCAACGGCAACTCGGCGAAACCGGTCACCGAGTCCGGGCTGCTCGGCCTCGGCTCGGACGGGTTCGCCGGCGTCCCGGTCATGGCGTGGATCGCCGCGGTGTGCGCGGTGCTCACCGCGCTGCTGGTCCGCCGCACCACGTTCGGGCGGCAACTGGTGGCCATCGGCGACAACCGGCAGGCGAGCAAGCTCGCCGGTCTGCCCGTACGCCGCGTGCTCGTCACCGTCTACGTGCTCTCCGGCGTCCTCGCCGCCTTCGCCGGGGCGATGATCGTCGGACACGGCGCCGAGGCCGACCCCGCCAACCAGGGCCTCAACATGGAACTCAACGCCATCACCGCCGTGGTGGTCGGCGGAACCCCGCTGACCGGTGGCCGGGTCCGCGTCCTCGGCACCGTGGCGGGCGCGCTGTTCATGCAGCTCATCACCGCCGTCCTCACCCAGCACAACGTGCACTCGTCCTACACCCAACTCGTCGAGGCCGCCATCATCTGCTGCGCGGTCTACGCCTCACAGGAGCGTGGTACACGATGAGCACCGCCGCCCCGCAACCGGCCATGCTGCCACCGCGGTCCACGCCCCGGGCGGCCCAGCCCTCCCTGCGCGAACGCGTGGCCTCCCACATCCAGCGCCGGGGCGCCCTGGCCGTGCTGGTGCTGATGGCCGCCATCGCCTCGGCGACCTCCTCCACCTTCCCGACCTGGTCCAACATCAGCAGCATCCTCGGCAACAACGCCTTCGTGTGGCTGCTGGCCCTCGGCATGACCTTCGTCATCCTCACCGGCGGCATCGACCTCTCCGTCGGCTCCCTGTACGCGCTGGGCGGGGTCGTGGCCGCGTACGGCGCGCACACCGGAGGCACCTGGCTGGCCATCGCGCTGCCGCTGGCGACCGGCGCCCTGTGGGGCACGGTCCAGGGACTGCTCGTCTCCCGGGCGCGGATGGCGCCGTTCATCGTCACCCTCGCCGGACTGCTGGGCGCGCGCGGCCTGCTGCAGGCCCTGACGGACGAAGGCGCCACGACGTACCTCGTCCCCGCCGACTCCGCCTTCCGGCACCTGGGCGAAGGCACCTGGGTGCCGGTGATCACCGTCGCCGTGCTCTTCGTCCTGGGCGCGGTCCTGCTCACCCGCACCCGCTTCGGCGCCACGGTCACCGCGATGGGCGGCAACGAGAACGCGTCCCTGCTGATGGGACTCCCCGTCGCCCGCACCAAGGTCCTCGTCTACGTCCTGTCCGCCACGCTCGCCTCGGCGGCCGGCGCGCTCGGCAGCGCGCGCCTGGGGTCGGGCGTCACCACCATCGGCGTCGGCTACGAACTCACCGCCATCGCCTCCGTGGTGATCGGCGGCACGCTCCTGACCGGTGGAAGCGGCTCCGTCGGCGGCACGGCCAGCGGCGTCCTGGTGCTGGCCGTCATCCACAACCTGATCGACCACTACTTCTCCCAGTACGGCTCCGCCTTCACCGACACCGTCAACGGCGCCTTCCTGGCCGTCGTGGTGCTGGCCCAGACACTGCTCAGCCGCGCCCGGCAGACGGACTGACCCGGCGCAGCCGGCCGGGGACGCCGCCCCTCGACAGAAGGAGCCCAGTGGGCGTCAGCCTGAAGGACGTCGCACAGCGCGCCGGGGTATCCGTCAAGACTGTGTCGAACGTCGTGAACAACTATGTCCATGTGGCGCCCCGGACCCGCGCGCGCGTCCAGCGGGCCATCGACGAACTCGGCTACCGGCCGAACCTCGTCGCCCGCCACCTGCGCAACGGCCGCACCGGCGTCATCGCACTGGCCGTGCCCGAACTGGGGAACCCGTACTTCTCCGAGGTGGCCGGCGCCGTCATCGACGCGGCCGCACTCCACGACTACACCGTCCTGCTGGACCACACCGCGGGGCTGCGCGAGAAGGAGGTCCTCGTCTGCCAGGGCTTTCGCGCCCAGATCATCGACGGTCTCATCCTCAGCCCGATCCGGATGGAGACGGAGGACCTGCTCTCCCGCACCGAGACCTCCCCCCTGGTGCTGCTCGGGGAGCGCGAGTACGACGCGCCCTTCGACCACATCGCCATCGACAACGTGGCGGCCGCACGCGCCGGCGTCCAGCACCTCCTCGACACCGGGCGCCGCCGCATCGCGTTCCTCGGGGCCAGCCACGAGAGCGCGCGGGAACCGGCCCATCTGCGACTGCGCGGGTGGCGGGAGGCGTACCGGTCGGCTGGTCTGAACCCGCCCGAGTCGCTCGTCGTCGCCACGGTCGGCTACGCCCGGCAGGACGGGGCGGTGGGCGTGGCCGCCCTGCTGGACCGCGGTGAGCGGCCCGACGCCGTGTTCGCCTTCAACGACCTGGTCGCGCTGGGCGCGATGAGGGCGCTCGCCGAACGGGGCCTGCGCGTCCCGCAGGACATCGCGGTGGTCGGCTTCGACGACATCGAGGAGGCCCGCTACGCGGCTGTGGCGCTCACCACCATCGCCCCCGACAAACAGGCCATCGCCCGGATCGCCGTCGACTGCCTCGTGGAACGCATCGCGGGCCGGACCGAGCCCATACCCCGGCGCATACTGCCCGGCTTCGAACTCGTGGTCAGGGAGTCCACCCTGGAGCGCCGCCCCTGAGCGGGCGCGCCGCGGACCGGCTCCCCGCTCGCCGGCCGGCCGCAGAGGCCGGCCGGCGTTCCCGCCCCCGTCCGCAGGTGCGCGGTTCCCTCCGCGGCGACGGTCGGCCCGCCCCGGGCCGGACTACAGGTGCGCGCCGAAAGGCCTGCCGCGGCCGACGGACGGACAAGTCGGTCGCGGCAGGCCCGGTTCGGGGCGGGGGGTGCCTCTATGTCTTTCGTCAAGCGAGGCGTGGGGTTCTGGGTTCGTAGAAGGTGCCGTCGCGGAGCATCGCGAACAGCACGTTGATC
>NZ_JBFACU010000072.1:0-15960 GCF_040641015.1 Streptomyces sp. NPDC021356
GCACGAACTCATCGCCGCGGGGCAGGCCGTGGCCATCGGGCCGCCCCTCGACCACGCGACCGGCCTGCATCCCAGCCTGACCACCGTCCCGTTGCGGGGGGTCGAACCGAGCCAGGTCGTACTCGCCACCCGCGCCGGCGACCGCAGCCGTCTGGTCACCGCTTTCCGCAAGCATGCCGAAGCTCTGCTGACCGGAACCCACCGGGCTGGACCGATCCCCACGACATGAGCAGCGGCGACTCCGCCCGCCTACGCAAGCGATCACGGCCCCTGCCTGGTCTGCCCCCACAGCGTCCCGACAAGATCGGGGGCCTCCTTTGGGGACGTCCTGCGCACCGCTGAACTGGACGACGCCGAGCGGACTGCGCTCGGTCAGGGCACCAACAGCACAGTACGGCGTGGTCAAGGCCGCGCCTCGCGTGTCAGCACCACACCCGAGGCGCACCGACACCCGGTATCCACCGCGCTCACCGCGCCCGAAGCCGGCAGTGAGGGCGTGCAGGGCGCACGCGCGTACAGGCGAGTTCGTGCCGAGCAGGGCGTCGGCGGGGCAGAACACCACGCTCAGGTCTCGTAGTTCATGGGCTGACAGGTCCGCCTCTCGCCCTGATCGCGTCGGCGTTGCGTCCACCACAACGTGCCTGTCCCTGTGCGGACAACAGCACCATCTGGGGCCGCCGCCAGGTCACCACCGAACCGGTACCTCTGCGGATGAACCGCAGCAGCCGCCTGCCCTCGTCGTTGTCGATCTCCCGGACGCGTACCCGTTCTGCCACCGCACAGCCTGACGCCACTGCACCATCCGGACCAGCGTCCGGACGTCGCGTCACTTCACCCACGAGCAGAAGCGATCACGGGTCGCCGAGCGGTCCGCGCTCAGGACGGCCTGCGGACCGTTCAGCAGGTGCGAGGTGTGTCATGGGCGGCGTGGAAGAGAAGGTGGGCTGTCTGGCTTCCGGCCCGTACGGCGTGGTCGGCGTGGCTGGGTCGGCAGCGGCGGAGCTCGGGGTCGTACTCGGTCATGATCACACCGGCGTGGTCGGTGTCGGGCTCCTCGAGTGAGGTTGGCCAGCCCCGGTGCTGGAGAGCCGCATGGAGTTGGCGTGACTGTCGGACGTCCACGACCGGATCAGCAGATCCGTGGATCAGCCGGACGGGGATGGCCGGCAGCGACTTTTCGGCCCTTGTCAGTCCGTCGATGGGGGCGCGGGCCGTCAGCGGTTCCGGTCGGGTGTATCCGCCGGCGATACCGACGACGGCGCGAGGTCTCCAGCCGTCGAGTGCGCAGGGGTCCATGGCGGCAGCCATCGCAGCGTTGCTCCCCAGGGACCAGCCGGCAAGCGCGATCCGGCCGGTGTCCCCGCCGAATTCGGCTGCGTTCTGCTGGACGAACATGGCGGACTCGCGTAGGTGGGTTCGACCGGTGTCATCGGCGTCCGGCCGCCAGTCCGGGACGAAACACACGACACCCAGCGAAGCCGCGGCCCGGGCGAGCGGCGCGAGAACGTCCCGCTCATCGGGACCTCTTCCGTGCCAGAGCAGCACGACCGGCGAAGCCTCCGATGCAGTCGCAGGCCGATAGACGTCCACACGCTGTCCACTGGCTCCGTACACGAGCCCGCTCACCACAGCGACATCCACTGTCAACACTGCCCGCCCCGTTCTGCATGACGTCCTGGCGCATCGCGCGCCAGGCCCCGACCCTACCGATCGGGCTGCGCACCCAGACGCTCGCGGACACGGCGAACTCTGCCTGATGCGGCACTGGGCCGTGTCTCGCGACTTCGGTGGCGTACGGGCCCCTTCGCCGACTCTCGTAGACTGATGACGTGGCATTCATGAGCACCCCGCACTGCTGCTTCCTGTGACCGGAAGGCGTTGAGGGCGATACCGAACGGCGTCGCCCTCCTTGGTGTGCTGCTGCGTGGACCACGCTCCCGTCGCTTCCCGTTCCCTTCTGAGGCAGTGACGCTCTGAGCGCAGCCGCAGGCACGGACTCTTCCCTTCACCCTTGCCAGGAGTGCCTCGTGCCCGTGTCACTTCCCCCTGCCCTCAAGCTGTCCCTCGACCTGCTGCGCTGCCCATCGTGCCGCACGCGCCCGCTGCAGCCCGACCGCGGTGCACTGCGCTGCCCGGTGGGCCACACCTTCGACATCGCCCGCCACGGCTACGCAGGCCTGCTGACGGGCACCCGCGCCACCAGCGGCGACGACGCGCGGCCGGTATCCAGGCGCGGGACCGGTTCCTGTCCACCGGCGCCTACGCGCCCATCCGCGAGGTCGGGGCCCGCCTGGCAGCCGACGCCGTGTCCGAGCAGGCCACGGTGGTGGAGGTGGGGTGCGGCACGGGCTACTGCCTGGCCGGCGTGCTCGACCACCTGCCCGGCGCCCGCGGTCTGGGTCTGGACACGTCGGTGCGCGCACTGCGATCAGCAGCCCGAGCCCCCGCCCGAGCCGCCGCGGTTGCCTGGGACGCCTTCCGTCCCCTCCCGCTGGCCGACGGGGCGGCCGATGCCCTGCTGAACGTGTTCGCCCCGTGCAACCCGGCCGAGTTCCACCGGGTGCTGCGCCCGACCGGCCGGTTGATCGTGATCCGTCCCACCGGGCGGCACCTGGCTGAGCTGCGCAGCCGGTTGCCTGCGATGGTCACGATCGACCCGGCCAAGGAACATCGCCTGCACCGGGCTCTGCATCCCTTCTTCGAGGCCGCGGTCACCGCACGGGTGGAGTACCCCGCGCACCTGTCGAGGCTGGATGCCCTGGATCTGGTAGCGATGACGCCGAGCGCACGTCACGTGAGCCGCGCGGACCTGAGTGACGGCCGCGTCCTGCCTGATCAGGTCACCGTCTCCGTGCTGGCCACCGCCTACCCGCCCCGGTGACCACGAGCGGGCGCATGCGCCTGCTGACCGACGAGCAGTGGGTACGCCTGGCCCCTGTCTTCCCCCGCAACGCAGGAAAGGCACGGCGTCCGTTCGCCGACCACCGCCGCATCGCCGAAGGGATCCCCCACCGGCACCGCACCGGAATTGCCTGGAGGGATCTGCCCTGCGAAGAGTTCGGTCCCTGGCAGACGGTATGGAAGCGTGATCGCAGTTGAGCGGCTGACGGCACCTCGGGCACGGTACTGGCGCAGCTGACCGCCGAGGCGGACTGCCGAGCGGATCCGCCGGCGGTACGGCCCACCCACGTGAGGCCGTGGAGCGGCCGGCAGACCCACGGATCGGCGGCCCGGCCGGGCCGCCGACCCGGGAGATCCAGGCCGCGGGCCCCGGGCACGCCAGGGTGAAGGAGCGGTCAGGGACCGAGGCCAAGGCCGGCGTGAAGAAGACCGCCCGGCAACTACCGCAGACGCGCTCTGTGACAGCGGCCTCTCATGCCTCTCCCGTACGGGCGTCGTAGGCACCGCGTGCTGCATGCACGCGGGCTGCGTTTGTCCTGGACCAGTCCGCGATGGCTGTGGTGAGTGCTTCCGCTTCGCGGCCGAGGCTGGTGAGGGCGTACTCGACCCGTGGAGGGATCGTCGGGTAGACGGTGCGGCTGACCAGGCCGTCGCGTTCGAGGTTGCGGAGCGCCTGCGTGAGGGACTTCTGGGTCACGCCTTCGACATGTCGGCGCAGTTCGGTGAAACGCAGGGGACGGTCGTTCTGGCCGAGCACGCCCAGAACGTAGAGCGACCACTTGTTCGCCAGCACACTCACGACGGTGCGCGACGGGCAATCCTTCGAGTAGGTGATCTTCGAGTCGGTATCCATCAGGTACCTATATATCCAGACGGTGCCTACTTCACAAACGATACGCCACCTGGGCAGGCTGGAGAGACTGTGACGCGTTGCGCACACCCCCTTGATGCTGACGATGGAGGTGCCATGATTTTGGTGACTGGAGCGACGGGCAAGATCGGTACCGAGACGGTGCGGCTCCTGAACAGCGAGCGTCTCCCCGTCAGGGCACTGGTGCGGGATGCGGCACGTGCGCCGCAGGACGGAAGCTGGGGTGGCGTTGAGATCGCTGTCGGCGATTTCGACCAGCCCGACACACTCGACGCGGCGATGGCCGGTGTCGACACTCTTGTCTTGATCACCCCGTCGGTTCCCACCCAGGAGATCGCGGCCATCGACAGTGCCGTCGGCCAGGCTGTGAAGCACGTCGTCAAGATCACGAACCACAAGGCGACGGACAACTCTCCCGTCGACCGCCGCCGGGATCATGCACGCATCGAGGCTCACCTCAGAGCGAGCGGCCTGACATACACACTCCTCGCCCCCAACCTGCTCATGCAGAACCTGTTCTCCATGGCTCCGGTGATCAAGCAGACACACGGGTTCGTGATGTCTGCCGGCGACGGCCAGTCCGGCATGATCGATTCACGTGACGTGTCCGCAGCCGCGGCGGCCGTCGCAGCTGACCCCGCCGGCCATGAGGGGTGCACCCACCTGCTGACCGGTCCTGAACTCGTCACCTACGCCGACGTTGCCGTCGAGCTGTCCCGCGCCCTGGGCGAAGAGATCGAGTACCGCCGGCTCACGCCCGACCAGCACCGCGAGGCCATGGTCCAAGCTGGGCTTCCCGAACCGGTCGCCGCCTCCAATGCCCAGGTCTTCGGACTGATCGCTGAAGGAGATGCCGCCTGGCTGTCCCATGACGTCACCACCCTCACCGGACACGATCCCCGTAGCCTGCGAACCTTCCTCACGGACCACGTATCCGCATTCAAGTAGGCCATCGACGTGTGACATGTGGCGTGTGTGAGGTTCCCCCGAGATGCGGGGAGAGGTGACGGCAGGTCAGATAGGGATCCTGAGAGGAGCTCTGACGATGCCTGCCCCGAGGAAGTATCCACTGGAGTTGCCGCGACGGCGCTGCCCTTCACGTCGTCGGCGCGCGTCTGGAGACGGGTGTCGAGCAGGTGCTCCTCGTAGGTCACCCCCGCCCCCCTTCGTCTCATGCCCCGGGGCGGGGCCTTTCGGTTAGTCAGAACACCGACAGTCCGGTCAGCGTCGTGAACCGGTCGAGGGCGGCCACGCCGGCCACCGAGTTGCCGCGTTCGTCCAGGCCCGGGCTCCACACGCACAGCGTGCACCGCCCCGGTACGACGGCGATGATCCCGCCGCCGACCCCGCTCTTGCCGGGCAGGCCGACCCGGTAGGCGAAGTCGCCGGCGGCGTCGTAGGTGCCGCAGGTCAGCATGACCGCGTTGACCTGTTTGGCCTGGCTGTTGCTGAGCAGCCGGCTGCCGTCGGCGCGGATGCCGTGCCGGGCGAGGAAGCCGGTGGCGAGCGCGAGATCGGCGCAGGAGGCGGCGATGGAGCACTGCCGGAAGTATTGGTCGAGCAGGACCGGCACCTCGTTGTCGACGTTGCCGTAGGACGCCATGAAGTGGGCCAGGGCGGCGTTGCGGTCGCCGTGCGCGGTCTCGGAGGCGGCGACCTCCCTGTCGAAGTGTCGAAGTCCAGGGCGGGGTTCCCGCTCTCGGCGCGCAGAAAGGCCAGCAGTTCGCCGGCCGCGTCCCCGGTACGGGTCTGGAGACGGTCGGTGACGACGAGGGCACCGGCGTTGATGAAGGGGTTGCGCGGGATGCCGTTCTCGTACTCCAGCTGGACCAGCGAATTGAACGGGTTGCCGGAGGGCTCCCGGCCGACGTGCTCCCACAGTTCGTCGCCCTCGCGGGCCAGGTCCAGGGCGAGGGTGAACACCTTGGTGATGGACTGGGCGGAGAAGGGCTGGCGCCATTCCCCCACCCCGTACACCGTGCCGTCCAGCTCGGCGACGGCCATGCCGAAGCTGCGGGGGTCGCGGGCGGCGAGCGCCGGTATGTAGTCGGCGGCGCGGCCCCGGCCCGGGGTGTGCTCCAGCTCCTCGGCTATGCGCTCCAGGATCGGCAGGAAGGCGCCGGACGACGTCGTTGTCATGATCACCATCATGCCTTCCCGTCGTTCCCGGAGCCCCCTGGCCCGTGCCCCCGAGACTGGCCGTGACCGCAGGTCAGGCGACCAGTCCCCACTGCCCGCCGGGTTCTCCGCGACGTCCAGGGCGCGCTCCAGGTCCAGGACCGGCGCGGACCTTCTGCACGGCCTAGCTGTATTGACCATGAGCGTGGTTGACGCCTGTCGGGCTTGATCATGGCGAAGACCTCCGGTGTGGTGGAGCTGTCTAGGAACGCACCGCACGGAGGTCTTCGTGTCCCACCGTAATGCCCGGCTGACCGTTCACGGCAGGCGGCTGCTGATCGAGCGTGTCCGCTCCGGCCGTCCCGTCGCGCATGTGGCCGCTGAGATGGGCATCTCGCGGCCCACTGCCCACAAGTGGCTGCGCCGCTGGAGGCAGGAGGGAGAAGCCGGTCTGTACGACCGGTCCAGCCGGCCCCACAGGACGCCCCACCGCACTCCCGCTGCGGTTGAGGTTCCCCCGCAGTGCGGGAGAACCTCACTCGGAGGCCAGCCACCGATCAGCCGTGTGAACAACCCTGCGGGTCAATACACCTAGCCGGTCGGCTGGCGCTCGCTGAGGAGCTCGCGGACGGCCGACGGCGGTGCCGGCGTATCCAGGCGGTCGGTGGGGACCTGCCGGCGCGGATCCGGATGTGCTTGTACTGCTACGCGCCAGATCCTGAGTCCGGCGTCGGCGACCGCGGCGAACGTCACCCGAGCCGGCTCGGGACCGCGCCCCAGCAGGCGTCGGCGCACCCCCAGCTGACCGAATCCGATCTCACCCACTGCCGTGCCTGCAAGAAAGACTTCGACCAGAGCGCCGCTGCCTGGCCCCAGCAAGGCGCGAGGTCTCGAGGCCGAGACTGCTGATCCGCGGCCGGCTGCCGGACGCGAAGGGGACGCAGGGGAAGCTCGTGGTCGCCTAATCGTCCGGTGAGCCCGCCAGGAGGTGCGGCCCGGGACCTTTCATCCGAGCGGAGAAACCGTGAGTGCAGGTATTTTCATAATCATGGCCGTCCTGTCGCCGATCCTTGTGCCACTGTGGGTCGCTGCGATCGGTCTGTTCTGCATCCGCATCAGCCACAAAACTGAATCTATACGCCGCACCAGGGCGCCCTGCGGCGCGTCGGTGCAGTCGGGCGCGTGCAGGACGCGCCGGGCGGAGCCGCGCCCGACGCGGACCTTCTGCATGACCCAGCCGGTCGGGCGGCGCTCTCCGAAGATCTCGCGGACGGCTGACGGCGGCGGCGCTTCCAGCCGGTCGGTGGGGACCTAGTCGTAGTCGACGCCGTCGACCGGCCGCTCGTGCTCCGGGGCGCGGACCCGCACCCGGTACTCCGCGGCCCGCACGGCGCCGTCCTCGCTGCCCTCGTACGACGGCAGGCCCACTTGGAACACCCGGCCGGTCTCGGTCTGCCGCCGCCTCCACAGCCGCGCGACGATCTCCTGCTCGGGATGCCCCAGCAGCGGGTCGGCAGGCAGCACGACCCGCACCGGCACGGGGCCGGGTGCAGCAGGGTCAGGGGGCGTCGTCACGTTCCCACCGTACGCAGCCTTTCTGGGGCCGTGTGAGCCGCCTACGTCGGCGGCCCTTTCGCGAGGGAGACGTGTCTGGGTGCCGTGGGGCGGGCGGGCTCGTAGCCTGGAGGTGCTCGGGGCTGATGAGAGAGGGCTGTCTGTACGCCTCGAACGATCTGGTCCGGCGCCATCTCGTTCGGCCTGGTCACGGTCCCCATCCACGTCCAGTCGGCGACCGAGGACCACTCGGTCCATTTCCACCAGTACCACCTGGAGGACGGCGGCCGGGTCCGGTATCGGAAGGTGTGCGAGTTGGAGGGCCGGGAGGTCGAGCAGTCGGAGATCGGCAACGGGTATGAGGTCAGCCGGGACCAGGTGATCCCGATCAGTGACGCCGAGCTGGACAACCTGCCGCTGCCGACCGCCCGCACGGTGGAGATCGATGCGTTCGTGCCGCTGGATTCGATCGATCCGATCCGGCTCGGAGACGGCTACTACCTGGCACCGGACGGGCAGGTCGCCGCGAAGCATCGGCTGGCGATCAGGTCGCGGTCAAGGGGGTCTGTGATAGAGGAGCCCGCCCGGCCGTGGCGCGCCCCGGCGCGGTGCAGCGATGCCGGGAACCGCACCGCAGGCGCCCGGCGATGCCGGTGCGATGGTGCGGTGGGAGCGCACCACGGTGGTGCGGTGGTGCGCCGGGGATGCGCGCCGCACCGCACCACCACCGTCGCGGAGGTTGCGGCTACGCGGTGGTCGGATGCGCGTCCATCGCCTGCTTCATCCCCGCGGCCTCCAACTGGCGCAGGACGTCGGCGACGTCGCCGTGGTCCTCGGTGAGGATGTTCTCGGTGAAGCGGGTGATGGTGTCGGCGATGCCCGGCAGACCGCCCAGGCACACGCCGTGGCACAGGAGCTCCAGCAGCAGCCGCCCGAGCGCCGCGGCCAGGAAGGAGTGCGCGCAGGGCTCCCCGTCGCGGTCGTCCACGGCGGTGATGGGGATGAAGACCCGCGCGGCGACGTCCAGGAGCAGCCGGTGCAGCTCCGGGCCCGTGTCGTCGGCGACCGCGCAGGCGGTGTCGATGTCGTCGGCCTGCATCGCCCGGATGTAGGCGAAGGCGGCGGCGACGTCCTCCGGCTCCATCGGGGCGAGCGGCGCGGTGACGGTGTTCTCGGGCATAAGGGGCTCCTCATCGTCGGGCCGCCCCGCTGATCGCGGCGGCCTCGAAGCCACCCTCGAACCGCGGCCCTGTGGACAGAGTCCGGCCGCTGAAGGGGGAGAACTCTCCTCTCCCCCTTCGGTTGATCACGATGCGGTCACGACGGAGGGGTTTTCCGAGGTCGGCGTCACACGGAGCCCGAATTTCCAACCAGTAGAAGGTGAATGGCGAGATAGGCCTCGCCCCACCTCCAGGAGCATTCTGTGTCCGCAGACGACCCCGAGCAGCACCTCGACCAGACTGGAGAGGCCCCCTCCGTGGACCCCTCCATCGCCCCCTCCGCGCCCCATCATCAGAAGTCGGGCGTTTCCGCAGGTCAGGCACGGTGGACAGGGGGTCGCCGCAGGTCCGACAACCCTCATGTAGATGTAGCAAGGCGTCCCAAGCACCGGAGGACTTCGACCGAGCCGCGACGCCGGGAACTGCTGCAGGCGCTCGGGATCTTCCAGAGGGCTACGCCTGACCAGCTGTGGAAGCTGACCCGTCCGGGCAACCAGCACGACAAGCTCGTGCGGGACAACCTCCGGGATCTGGAGGACCACCACCTGGTGAGGATCGAAGCAGTCCGGGAGGACCAGCGACAGGTGTGGGTGCTGACCAAGCGAGGACACGGCGAGGCGAAGAAGCTGCTGGAGCCGAAGGGCATACGGGTCTCGGCACTGCGCGAGAAGAAGTACGACCCGGTCACCGGGAAGCTGCTCGGCGCCAGCTACGACGACCACGCCGCGGCGGTCACCACGACGGCCGCCGAACTCCACCGTGCCGGGATCGGTCACCGGCTCGGCTTCGCCACCGAGATCGGGCACCGGCTCGCGGACGGGTACGTGCAGCGGGCGGACCTGGGGGTGCGGGCGCCGGAGGCCGGGGTGTCGATACTGCTGCTGGAGCTCGACCGCCGCTCCGAGGACGCGCACGACCTGGTCGCCAAGCTGCGCCGGTACGGGGAGTGGGGCCGGCTGCTCCCGAAGGACGCGGACAAGCCCACCGTGGACCTGGTCCGCTCCCGGCCGGACACGATCGAGCACGTCGACCACGACAAGCGGATGTGGCGCAGGGTCTACCCGCCGACCGGCCGGGAGGGCCTGGTCCCGGTGGCGTTCGTGTTCGCGGACACCACTGAGGCGAAGGTCGCCAACACGGTCGCCGTGCTGGAGGAGGCCGGCCGCCGCTACTGGGCGCCGCGCCGGTACAACACCCTCTACCCGAAGGCGGTCACCGCGCGGGACTACCGCCAGGCGGTGCCCGTCGTCGTCACCACCCTGGAGCAGCTGACGGAGCACGGCGCCGGTGCGGCGGTGTGGCGGCGGCTGGGACGGACCGGGAAGCAGACGCTGACGGACGCGCTCGACAACCCCGACGGCCACGCCCTCTACCGCGCCCAGGAGGCCCGCGCCGACGCGGAGGACAAGCAGCGCCGCGCCGCACAGCGGGAGGCGGAGCGCCCGGTGTGCAAGCGCTGCGGGCGGAAGTTCACCGACGAACGCTGGGAGGAGATCACCGTGCACCGGACCGCCGTACGGGCCGGAGACAAGTCCGTGTGCGGCCCATGCCACGCCGACGACGTCGCCCGCCAGGAAGCCGCCGCCGAAGCCGCCCGACTCCAGGCCGCCACGCCGCCGGAGCCGGCGGACGACCCCGAGCCGGGCCGGAGCCGCGGCTGGTTCCGCCGGCGGACGTGACCGAGTGCCCGCTGTGCGGTCAGCAGCCGCCAGGCCGCACAGCGGGACCGACCCCGAAGTCACCGCACCAACGGGCGGGACGGACGGGCCCATCCGACGGTGACAGCCCACCGGAGGCCCTACACAGGCCGTATGAGACGCAGCCGAGAAGAGAACGCACCCCAGGATCTGCCGGGCGACCTGTGGCACGCCCTGGCCCAGCTCCACCACACCCATCCCGACCCTGTAGGTCGTGTCGGGCCGCTCGCCCGCCCGGTCGGGCTACTGGCCTTCACCGCGGCCGCCGACACCATCCTCGCGGCCCGGGTGCAGCTGACGGGCGCGGAGACGATGCGCGAGGTGAATGAGACGCTCCGCGCGATGACCGGTGACCTGCCCCACGCTCACTTCACCGGACCCGGCGTCGCCCTGGAGCTCACCCTCAGCAGACGCCGGGAGCTCCCGGTCCACGCGGCACACATCGCCGGACTCACCCGGCTCTTCCGGCACGCCTCCGGCACCATCGACGCCCGGAGTACCCCGGGCGGTGGCCGCTGTTTCCACTGCGACGGGACCGGACGCGCTCGCCCGCTGTGGGAGCCGACGGCCGGGCACGCCTGAGCAGGAGACCCCGGCCCGGCTAACTCAAGCTCCAGGACCAAGGCGACGAGCTCAACGCCGCCCGCACGACCCACCGCGAACTCATGACCCAGCTCAACCGCGACGACTCGATGGCTCTGAGAGGGCGTTAAGTCCCGTTCTTGATGATGTGGTGTCGCCCGTTCGTGGGTGGTGGGACGGTTCCGTCCCCGCGTCATGTCGTGTGCATGATGGGGTCGCGGACATGGAACGGATGCCGTACGCAACCGACTTGTCCGACGAGCAGTGGGCGTTGATCGAGCCGCTGGTCACCGCGTGGAAGCAGGAGCGGGTGGCGCGGTCGGCGACTGGGGACCCGGGGTCCTGCGACCTGCGCGAGGTCGTGAACGCGCTACTCTACCAGAACCGGACGGGCTGTCAGTGGCGGCTCCTGCCGCACGACCTCCCGGCCTGGTCGGCGGTGTTCTACTACTTCACCCTGTGGCGCGAGGACGGCCTTGACCAGCGGATCCAGGAAATCCTGCGCTGCCAGGTGCGGGAGCGGTCCAGACGATGAGAGGACCCGTCCCTGGTGATCATCGACACCCAGTCCGTCCGCGTGGCGGCCGGGGTGCCGAAGGAGACGACGGGACTGGACGCGAACAAGAAGACGCCCGGCAGGAAGCGGGGACTTGCCGTCGACGTGCTGGGCCTGATCATCGGTGTAGTGATCCTCGCCGCGAGCGCGCACGACAACGAGGCCGGCATCGCCCTGCTGGACCAGGCGGCCGAGCGGTGCGGGATGCGCCTGGAGAAGGTCCTGGTCGACCAGGGTTGCAAAGACGCGGTGGTCATCCACGGAGCGGTGAAGGACATCACCGTCGAGGTGGTCCGACGCAACCCCGACAAGGAGGGCAAGGGCTTCGTTCCGCCACCGAAGCGGTGGGTGGTCGAGCAGGTCAACGGCACCCTCATGCTGCAGCGGCGCCTCGCCCGCGACTACGACCACCGGCCCGACAACGCGGCCTCCCGCGTCTACTGGGCCTCCACCGCCGGCATGCTCCGCCGCCTCACCACCCCTGCCCCTACCTGGCGGGATGACGTGGAGCTGGCCGCGTGAACGTCTGCGAACTCCTGCGGCTACTGCAGACCGAACACGATGAGACCGCAGCCCGCGCCGACAGCCTGCGCGAGCAGATCGAGCGGCTCACCACCGCCCTCGCCGAGACCGAAGCCCGCCTGGCCGAGCTCGCCGCCACCCGCAAGGTCATCGACGGCCTCTCACCCCTCCCGACCAGGCAACGGCCTCCGCGGAGACCGCCACCGCCACCGTCTACCAGAGCATCGTGACCACGTTCAACGAGCACCCCGGGAAGGTGTTCCGCGTCCGCGATCTGCACGAGCACCTCGGCCTGCCCACCGACGAGCCCTCGATCAACGTCACTCGCTCCCGCCTGGGACGACTCGTCCGCCAGGGACTCCTCACCCAACCGGGACGCGGCCGCTATCAGAAACGGACTTAACGCCCTCTCAGATGCTCAAGATCCATTGTCTCGAGTGTCCAAGATCAGGGGTGAGGGCCCCTTGGCCACTCACCCGGGCCTTCGTCCATTCGGCGAACCGGCGGTGGGCCGTCGCGCCGGACGGCCCGAACGACGCCGACGGTAGCTGCTGCCACGTACAGCCGGACTCACAGGGCGTAGAGAACTCCATGATCTTGGAAGCCGTGCCTGTCACGTTCCGGGGCACCGCCGAACTGGCGGATCGTCACGCACCGGGCGTCACGAAACTACGCCGAAGCCCTGGGTCCGTCCCCGCCGGGACGGCGGGGACCGGCGCTCACGGGCGCCCGGTCAGGCGTGGTGGACGTCTGGCCGGAACCGGTCAGAACGGTATGTCGAGGGATTGCCTCTTGTTGTGGTAGTCGAGCATCGAACTGTTGAAGAGCCCTCCCATATGGTGGTTCTTCGTGGCCGTGATCGTGAGCGTCGCCGACTTGGTGTCACCGGGCACTTCCCAGTAGACCTTTCCACCGAAGAAGGCGTTGTCGGAGTCCTGCAGGTCGCCCGTCCGCAGCCCGGGATCGTCGAACCGCTGCGCCGGTACTTTCTGCCCTTTGTCGGTGGTGAGGACGAAGTCTTTCGTGGGGAGAGCCGTCATCCAGCTGTTTCCTCCGGTCACCTGGGTGTCGAGGGTCAGGAACGCCTTGTCGGGACTCGATGGAACCCTGAGCTCGTTGTCGGGCTGGGTGAGGGTGTAAGTGAGATGCGCCTTCTCGACGTCGATCGTCGTCGGGTACTTCCCGTCCGGGAACGTGTCCTGCTGCCCGTTCGAGGAGATGAGAGCGAAAGGGAAGGAAAGGCGTTTGGAGATTTCCGCGGTGACGCTCGGGAAACCCGTCGCATCCTGGTTCTCGGCGTCCGTCCGGTAGAGCACCACCGGATCAGCGCCGGAGCGTTCTCCGGTCACCAGGGAAAGCGACTGAACGAGATCTCCCGTCTCGATTTCGAGGGACAGGTCGTGGGCGTTCTCGGCGACGGACATCGCGACGGTTTCGTCGTGTCCCGACGGCAGCGCGTCCGGACTGAGGACGGTACGGGTGCCGTCCACCACAAGGGTGGCCCTCTTGGTGAGACCGGGGGTGTCCAAGTCGGACTGCCTGCCCAGGGAGCCGGTGGCGTCGTAACGGACCAGCAGCAGCCGCTGCCCCGCTGCCGCCTGGCGTGGCCCATGGTCGGTGCTGACGACCGGGGGCGTCGCCGTTCCCAGCAGGTGGAATTCGTAGCCCAGGCCCACAACCCTGGCCGTCGAGGGAGTACCCACCGCCTTGGTCCCCGGGCTCGTTCCCACGACGCCGACAACGGAATTCTGGCGCATCCTCGGCGCGGTGCTGCTGGGCCGCGCCGACGCCGTGTGCTTTCCGTCTCCCGATGAATCGCAGGCCGTGACGGCGGTCAGGGCAACGACAAGAAAGGCCGCGGATAAGACGCGTGATTCCATTCGGTGGTCTCCTCGTCCGGTGTGGGATGCGCTCGCGAGATCTCGAACCGTATGGTACTGACGCGCAGTTGTCCGCACCATGTCCGTTCACTGGCTCCGGTGAAGGTCCTCGACGACGAGAAAGACAGCTGTCGTCCCCGGGGCGCGGTGGCATGCCGTACCGTCGGGCGGCCCGCGTGCCTCCACCAGCCTCGCCGGCACCCTCATCTGCTATCGCCGACTCGCCAAATGAGATGACCTTCAACTGGTCGCGGCAGGGTAGGGTGCCCGTGTCGTCCCTTCCCGATGGGCCCCGCGGCGGTCAGGCGTGCTGCCGGCGGTCAGTGCCTCCCGGGCTGCGCCCTGCTGCCC
This sequence comes from Streptomyces sp. NPDC021356, assembly GCF_040641015.1. Classification (NCBI taxonomy): domain Bacteria; kingdom Bacillati; phylum Actinomycetota; class Actinomycetes; order Kitasatosporales; family Streptomycetaceae; genus Streptomyces; species Streptomyces sp. NPDC021356. The sequence continues at coordinate 14,253 of NZ_JBFACU010000072.1, forward strand.
TTCGTCGTGAACATCCCGACGTGGCTCTGTGCATGTTTTACCGGTTCTGGCACGACTTCCGTGAAGCGCGCACGCTGAGTGTCAATCCCCTCGAACTGTGGAGATCTTCTAAGCGGCCAGCCCCAAGGCGGAGTTGGCCCGGTGGTCGTGTTCGTAGTCGATCGGGCTGCGGTACCCGCACACGCTGTGTAGCCGCCGGGTGTTGTAGAACCCGGTGATCCTCGTGGCGATCTTCAGCCGGGCCTCGGTGCGGGTGACGAAGGTGTGCCGGTGGACGTACTCGGCTTTGAGCACGCTGTTGAACGCCTCGCTGACGGCGTTGTCGAAGCACGAGCCGACTCTGCCCATGGACTGCGTCACATCGAGACGGCGGCAGGCCCGCTTGAACCGCCGGGAGACGTACTCGGCGATTTCAATCGGTGGTTGCAACACGGGGCTGTTGTAGCGAGCGTAGCTGTTCCTCGAATACCTCGGTCGGCGTCCGCCAACCGAGGACTTTGCGGGGCCGGTTGTTGATCGCCAGCGCGACGGCTTCGAGGTCCGCGGACGACCACCGGGAGAGATCGGTGCCCTTCGGGAAGTACTGCCGCAGCAGCCCGTTTGTGTTCTCGTTCGTCGGTCGTTGCCAGGGCGAGTGCGGATCGGCGAAGAACACCCTCGTCCCGGTATCGAGAGCGAGCTGGGCATGGCCGGAGAGTTCCTTCCCTCGGTCCCAGGTGAGGGTCTTGCGTAGCTGCTCGGGCAGCTTCGCCATCGACGTGGTGAGCGCCGCGTTCATCGCGATCGCGCCATAGCCGCCGAGCGAGGTGCGGTTCTTCACCGGCGGGTTCTCGCCCCAGCCTTCGAGCCGGGGCAGGTGCACCAGGAGCGTGGAGCGGCTGCTGCGCTCGACGAGCGTGCCGATCGCGGAGCGGCCCGCTCCGATGATCAAGTCACCTTCCCAGTGTCCGGGGACTGAGCGGTCCCCGGCCTCGGCGGGGCGTTCGCTGAGGACGACGTCCGCGGTGCCATGCCCTTGCGGCTTGTTCTGCGACCGCGCACGGGGACTCCGTAGTGCCCGGCCGGTACGCAGGCAGGTGACCAGCTCCCGCTTGAGCGCACCACGGCCCTCGATGAACAGGGCCTGGTAGATCGCTTCGTGGCTGATGCGCATGGACTCATCATCGGGGAAGTCGACCTGGAGCCGGTGCGAGATCTGCTCCGGGCTCCATGCCGTCGCCCATCTTCTGTCCTGCCGGTGTGGCTTGTTCAGCCCCTTCCACGCGGGCGTCCTGGGCCCGGTGACGATCGTGCCGTCGGGACGACGGACACTGCCGGCGAGCCGTTCCTGTACGTATTCACGCAGCCTGTCGTTGCCTGCAAGCTTGGCTGCCTTCGGGCGCTTCGCGGCCTGCTGAGCCTTCCACTGAGCGACCGTGGCCCGGTACTCCTGCTTCCCGCCGCGGGTGGCGGCGTTGCGGCGCAACTCGCGCGAGACGGTCCCTGGGTCACGCCCGATCGCGCGGGCGATCTCTCGCACCTCCTTGTCCCGGGCCCGCAGAATCGCGATCTCCTCGCGCTCCTCGAAGGTCAGGTAGCGACTGGTGGGCTCGGCCAGAGAGATCGGCGGCATGCCGCCAGCATTGACGGAACCATCGAGTACCGACCGGCCACGACACTCCGACCGCCAGCGATGCCTCAGCCGTCGTGACGCCCGTGGCGATCAGCC
>NZ_JBFACU010000073.1:0-14495 GCF_040641015.1 Streptomyces sp. NPDC021356
ACCCCCCAGGTCATCCACTCGACAGGGGGGAACAGTCATGCCGGGCCCGGAGGCCAGCGGCCCTCTTGCAGGACCGCGAAGAAGATAACGGGGGGGGCGGGAAGCGGGAAGCCGGGAGCCGGACCGAAAAGTGGATACCGAATACCGGATACCGGATACCGGATACCGGCCGCCCGGGACCCACCCGCCCGCGCTCACCCGCCCCCGCCCGGCGTCACCGCCCCCACTCGCCGCCGCCCGCACCCCGCTGTCCCGAGCCGCCCTCACCCGGCCTGGGGGACCGCCGCTGCCCGGCCACGCCGGACGGTGTGCCCGGGCCGGTCCGCCCGGCCGACGACCCAGCTGGGCCCCCGCAGGGCCTTGGCCGCCTTCTTGAGCGGAGTGAGACGAGCCGCCGCCTGCCGGTGGTCGCTCACGCTTCCCGGCACGCACACGACCGTGGCCAGCGACAGGGTGACCGGCATCCCGGCGGCCGACCACGGCACGTCCAGCACGGCCGCGGCCAGCGGATCAAGGGCCTCCGGGTCCACCAGCAGCAGGAAGTCGTCACCGCCGATGTGCCCCACCCGTGTGGCACCGTTCGCCGCGTCCGCCAGGGCCCGTCCCACCGACCGGATCAGCTCGTCCCCCGCTGCGAACCCCGCACCGTCGTTGACCTGCTTGAAGTGGTCGATGTCCAGCCAGCTCAGCGCGAACCCCCGGCCGTCGCAGGCCCGCCGGTCCACCTCGGCCGTGATGACGTCCGAGCCGGGCAGCCGCGTCAGCGGATTGAGTCCCGCAGCCTCCTCGACCCGGGTCTCGGCCAGGGCCCCTACCAGATCGGCGGGCCGTACGACGCCCACGCACCGCCCGTCCCGGTCGACGACCGCGACGTCGTCGGACGTCCGTTCCCCCGCGCCGAGCGCCACCAGGTCCAGCACCTCCCAGGCCGTGGCCCCGACGTCGACCGTGCGCGGCGGGTCGCCCAGCCGTGCGGCCGGACGGTCCGCGTGCAGGGCGTGGCCGTAGCGCCCGGACATCATCAGCAGGAAACGGGACCGGTGCACCGACCGCACCGGCGCTCCGCGGCGGTCCACGAGCAGGACCCCGGTCACGTCGGGCGCACCGGTGAGCAGCGCCCGTACCCGGCCGGCGGAGGCGTCCGCGGGCAGCAGCGCGGCGGGCCTGAGGAACTCCCGCAGGGAGGGCCCCGAGCGCTGCGGGGGCGGGGGCCCTGGGGAGCGGGGTGGTACGTACACGTCCGCCACGGGCAGCCGGGCGGGCGGCGCGAACAGTTCGCCCTGCGCCCACTGCGCGCCCGCCGACAGCGCGAGGGCGCACTGCCGTTCGGTCTCCACACCCTCGACGACGAGCAGGGCCCCCGACTGCTCGCACAGCGTGCGCATCGCCCGCACGGCCGTCGGCCGCGCCAGCAGGGAGGAGTCGAGTTTCACCAGGTCCGGGGCGAGGTCGACGAGCAGCCTCAGCGGCAGGTCACCGTCACCGACACCGTCCGCCCCGATCCTGAACCCCTGGGCCCGCAGCCCGGACACGGCATCCAGCAGCGCCCCCTGGGGCACGTGGGCGTACGGCGGTACGACGTCGATCGTGACCTCCCAGGGCAGCCGGCCCGCCTCCCGCACGGCATCGGGCAGCGGGCCCAGCCCGCCGAGGTCGGCGAGCGTGGGGGCGAACACGTTGAGGTGGAAGGGCAGCAGCGTCTCGGTGCGGGCCGCCGCGCGCAGCGCCGACACCGCGAGGCCGGCGTCCAGTTCGGGGTCGCGGCGCGCCTCGGCCAGGACGTCGCCGGTCTCGGGCCGGGCCAGGACCTCCAGGGCCATGACCCCGCCGGTGGCCAGGTTGACCACCGGCTGGAAGGCGAAGCGGAGAGTATCCGTCCAGGAGTGCACGGGAGCGATGATGGCGCCGGGTGCGGCGGCGCGGGTCGCGTTCATGAGACGTTCACGTGACGTTCCGGCGCCATCACGCCGTGTATGGGAAAGGCCTTTCGGCGGTTCGGGCCGCCCGGCTTCCCTCACGAGCCCGGTGCCGGTAGATGTAGGAGACATGACACGACTGCCCTGGGTCCTCCGCGGTGTGATCACCGCCGTCGCCGCTCTGCTGACCGTGACCGCCGCCTCCGCGACAGCCCCCGCGGTCCCCGACCCGCGGGCGCCCGGGGACTTCGTGGCCCTCAGCGCGGTGGACCCGACGATCATCCAGGAGATCCGCTACTTCACCCCGCACGACTTCGTCGGCGCGCGCGTGGACGGTTACCGGCAGCCGATGTGCATCCTCACCCGCCCCGCCGCCCAGGCCCTGCACAGGGCCCAGAGGGAACTGCTGCGCAAGGGCTACACCCTCAAGGTCTACGACTGCTACCGGCCGCAACGCGCCGTCGACCACTTCGTCCGCTGGGCCCGCGACCTCGACGACCAGGCCATGAAGGGCGAGTTCTATCCGCGCGTCGACAAGACCCGGCTCTTCGACGACGGTTACATCGCGGCGAAGTCCGGTCACAGCCGCGGTTCGACCATGGACCTCACGATCGTCAGGCTCCCCGCCCGGCCGACGCACCCGTACGTCCCGGGTCAGCCCCTGGTGCCCTGCTACGCACCGCAGGACGAACGCTTCCCGGACAACTCCGTCGACATGGGAACCGGCTTCGACTGTTTCGACACGCTCGCCCACACCCTCGACCCCCGGATCCAGGGCCGTCAGCGGGCCAACCGGCTGCTGCTCAAGAGCACCCTGGAGAACCTCGGCTTCGTGAACCTCGCCGAGGAATGGTGGCACTTCACCTACCAGCCCGAGCCCTACCCGGACACCTACTTCGACTTTCCCGTCTCGCAGGCCTCGCTCACCGGCAGGAACTGAGCCGTACGCGGCGGAAGACGACCGTCCACTGATCGGATACAGTCCGCGCGTGTCCGAAAATCAGCATCCGATCGCCAACTCCGTCCCGAACTCGCACTGTTCGGGCTGCGGAGTGCCCTACGGAGAGGGCGTCTCCGGCTGGCCCCGCGCCTGCCCGGCCTGCGGGACGGTGGTCTACCGCAACCCGCTGCCGGTCGCGGTGGCCCTCCAGCCCGTCTACGACCCGAAGGGCACCGCCTTGGTGGTGATCCACCGCAGCATCGCTCCCGCGCGCGGGGGCACTGCCCTGCCGGGCGGGTACATCGACGACCGGGAGGACTGGCGCCAGGCCGTCGTGCGCGAACTCAAGGAGGAGACGGGCATCGAGGCCGCCGCCCGCGACGTGCGGCTGATCGACGCCATGAGCGCGCCCGACGGCCATCTGCTGCTCTTCGGACTGCTCCCGGAACGTCCCGCCGAAGGGCTGCCGCGGTCCGTCCCCACCGAGGAGACGGACGGCTGGCACCTGCTGCGCAGGCCCGAGGAACTGGCCTTCCCCCTGCACACGCTGGCCGCACGCGCCTGGTTCGAGGGCCGCTACATCTGAGCCGCCCGAGTCCTCTGGCCTGTCCGAGCCCTCTGAACCATGAGCCCTCTGACCTGTCCGAGTCCTCTGACCTGTCCGAGTCCTCTGACCTGTCCGAGTCCTCTGAGCCGTCCGGGTCCGCTGCCCTGCCCGAGCCGCTGACCGGTCCGCCGCGGCTCAGTCGAGTCCCCGCACACGCAGCGGACGCGACGGCGCGCCCGCGCCGTCCGCCCGCTCGTGTTCCACGAACACCTCCCGTCCCTGCCGGCGGACGGCGTAGCGCTCGATCACCGGTTCGTCCCACCCGTCGCCCGCATCCGGCACCACCAGCCCGCCCCCGGTCCGCCCCGGAGCGGGCGCCCACACCTCCAGTTCCAGCCCGCCCGTCTCGCCCCGCACCGGGATCACGGCACCCGCGCGCGCGAGCACCGGGATCCGCCCCAGGGGCGCTTCGACCCGTACCTGCCCCGGGCCCTCGAACGCCCGACCGGTCGCCGTGTCGTACCAGCGGCCGGGCGGCAGCCGCACCGTCCGCCGGTCCGCCCCGGGACGCAGCACCGGCGCCACCAGCAGCGCGTTGCCGAGCAGGAAGGCGTCCCCGCAGTCGCGCAGCCCCCGGTCCTCGGGGGTGTTCCACCACACCGGCCGCACGTACGGCGCGCCCGTGCGCCGCGCCAGATGCGCCAGCGTCACGAAGTACGGCAGCAGCCGCCGGCGTTCGACGAGCGCCACGCGCGCGTGCCCGAGCACCTCCGGCCCGAACTCCCACGGCTCCCGCCGCCCCGCCCGCTCACTCGCGTGCGTCCGGAACAGTGGCAGATACGCGGCCAGTTGGAACCAGCGCAGGAACAACTCCGGCGAGGGACTGCCGTCGAAACCGCCCACGTCCGGCCCCGAGTAGGGCACCCCGCACAGCCCGAGGCCCAGGACCAGCGACAGCGAGGCCCGCAGCCCCGCCCAGCCCGTCGCCACGTCCCCCGACCAGGTCCCGCCGTAGCGCTGCATCCCGGCCCATCCCGAACGGGAGAACACGAACGGCCGCTCGCCCGGCACCAGGGCGCGCACACCCTCGTAGCCGGCCCGGGCCATGCACAGCCCGTACACGTTGTGCGCCTCGCGATGGTCACCGCCCCTGCCCTCCAGAGCGTGCCGGGCCGACCTCGGCAGCGTCGTCTCACCGAACGCCGCGAAGGAGGTCGGCTCGTTCATGTCGTGCCAGAAACCGGAGAACCCCTGGGCCAGCCGCTCCTCGTACAGACCGCCCCACCATGCGCGTACGCGCGCGTGCGTGAAGTCCGGGAAGACCGTCTCACCGGGCCACACGACGCCCCGGACGACCTCCCCGGCCGCGTCCCGCACGAAGGCGTCCTGCGCCGTCCCCGAGTCGTGGACGGCGGTGCCCGGCACGGCCCGCACCCCGGGATCGACGATCGACACCAGCCGGATCCCGTCCCGGCGCAGTTCCTCCGCGAGCACGGGCAGTTTCGGGAAGCGGTCCTGGTCGACGGTGAACACCTGGTGCGCGTCGAGGTGGTCGATGTCCAGATGCACGGCGTCCAGCGGAAGGCCGTGCTCGTGGTAGCCCGCGACGATCCGGCGCACCTCCTGCTCACTGCCGAAACCCCACCGCGCGTGATGGTGGCCGAGCGCCCACGCGGGCGGCAGCGCCGCCGCGCCCGTGAGCGAGGCCCAGGTGTGCGCCACGCGCGCGGGAGTGCCGACGACCACCCAGCAGCGCAGCGGGCCGCCGTCCATCCTCAACTCGCTCGCCCCCGGCCGGTCGTGCCCCGAGCCGGCCCCCTCCTCGCCCTCCCGCAGGACGACCGTGCCGTCCCAGGAGTTGTCGTGGAACACCAGATGGGTGCCCGCGTCCGCGACGACCAGTTGCACCGGCATGGTGATGTACAGCGGATCCTCGCCCGGTTCGAACGCGTGCCCGGGATCGGTGTTCCACAGGCGGTACGACCCGTCGCGCAGCACCGGCCCCGACGCCCGCCCGCCCAGGCCGAAGAACCGCGCGTCGGCAGCCACCTCGGACCGCTGCATCCAGCGCGCCGGGCCCCCGCCGGCCGGCTCCCACCACCGGGGCGGCAGATCACGGCGCAGCCGCACACCCCCGGGCGTACACACCTCCACGGCGCCCCGGCGTGAGACGGTGACCGTGACCCGCTCGGCCACGACCCGCCAGCCGCCGTCCTTGTCCGGCTCCAGCACCGCGCGCGGGTCCGGCTCCGGAGCGCCCCCGGCCAGCGCGTACGACGGCTCGGGACCCGCCCCGTCCCAGCCCCAGAAGACCGCGCCGTTCACCGCGACCACGATGCGCAGCTCCGAACGGCTGAAGCGCACCACGCCGCCCCCGGGCCCCGGCCGCGCGTCCCGCACCTCGCCGGGCACCCGCGCCCGCTCGGCACCCCGGGGCGGCAGTCCCACGGCGTCGGCACGCCGCCTGCGCCAGGCGGCCCGCACGGTGCGCACCCCCTGGGCCGCCCCCGCGGAACCGACCGCCTTCACCGAACGCACCAGGTCACGACCGTTCATGCTGCTCACCCTGCCATTGACAGCCCCTGACGCGTGTGCTGTTCAACTGCCGTTCACCAAGGCCGGGACCACATCTTCACGGCAGGGAGTGTGTGGGGCGGGCCCTGGTGCGGAAGTCGATCACGTGGCATCGTCCGTGTCAGCCGCGTCACGCGCACACCCCCGCACGTGCGCGGACCGACGCACACGACGCGCAGAGTCCGGGAGCCGCCCCATGTCGACCGTGAACCCCCTGCCGCTCTGGCAGCCCGATCCGCAGCGGATCGCCCAGGCACAGATCACGCAGTTCCAGGCCTGGGCGGCCGCACACCACGGAGCACCCGCCGAGGGGGGCTACCCGGCCCTGCACCGCTGGTCCGTGGAGCGCCTGGACACCTTCTGGAAGGCCGTCACGGAGTGGTTCGGCGTACGGTTCTCCACCCCCTACGCGCGCGTGCTGGGCGACCGCACCATGCCCGGCGCGCAGTGGTTCCCCGGCGCCACCCTCAACTACGCCGAACACGCGCTGCGCGCCGCCGCCGACCGCGCGGACGAGCCCGCCCTCCTGCACGTCGACGAGAGCCACGAGCCGAGCCCGGTGACCTGGTCCGAACTGCGCCGCCAGGTCGGCTCCCTGACCGCCGAACTGCGCGCCCTCGGCGTACGCCCCGGCGACCGCGTCAGCGGCTACCTGCCGAACGTCCCCGAGGCCGTCGTCGCCCTGCTCGCCACGGCCGCCGTCGGCGCGGTGTGGACGTCCTGCGCCCCCGACTTCGGCGCCCGCAGCGTCCTCGACCGCTTCCAGCAGGTCGAACCGGTCGTCCTCTTCGCCGTCGACGGGTACCGCTACGGCGGCAAGGAGCACGACCGCCGCGACGTCGTCGCCGAGCTGCGCCGCGAACTGCCCACCCTGCGCGCGGTCGTCCACATCCCCCTGCTCGGCAGCACCGCCCCCGAGGGCGCCCTCGCGTGGCCGGACCTGACCGCCGCCGACGTGGAACCCGTCTTCGAGCAGGTGCCCTTCGACCACCCCCTGTGGGTGCTGTACTCCTCGGGCACCACGGGCCTGCCCAAGGCCATCGTGCAGTCTCAGGGCGGCATCCTCGTGGAGCACCTCAAGCAGCTCGGCCTGCACTGCGACCTGGGCCCCGAGGACCGTTTCTTCTGGTATACGTCCACCGGCTGGATGATGTGGAACTTCCTCGTCTCCGGTCTGCTGACGGGTACGACGATCGTCCTGTACGACGGAAGCCCCGGGTATCCCGGCACCGGCGCCCAGTGGCGGGTCGCCGAGCGCACCGGAGCCACCCTCTTCGGCACCTCCGCCGCGTACGTCATGGCCTGCCGCAAGGCGCGAGTGCACCCTTCGCGGGACTACGACGTCTCCAGGATCCGGTGCGTCGGCACCACCGGGTCCCCGCTCCCGCCCGACGGGTTCCGCTGGCTGCACGACGAGGTCGGCGAGGACCTGTGGATCGCCTCCGTCAGCGGAGGCACGGACGTCTGCTCCTGCTTCGCGGGAGCCGTACCCACGCTGCCGGTCCACATCGGCGAACTCCAGGCCCCCTGCCTGGGCACCGATCTGCGGTCCTGGGACCCCAGCGGGGCACCACTGGTCGACGAGGTCGGAGAACTCGTCGTCACCAACCCCATGCCCTCCATGCCGATCCACTTCTGGAACGACCCGGACGGCAGCCGTTACCACGACAGCTACTTCGCCGTGTATCCCGGCGTGTGGCGGCACGGCGACTGGATCACGCTCACCTCCCGCGGCTCCGTGATCATCCACGGCCGCTCCGACTCCACGCTCAACCGCCAGGGCGTACGGATGGGCTCCGCCGACATCTACGAAGCCGTCGAGCGGCTCCCCGAGATCAAGGAGTCCCTCGTCATCGGCGTCGAACAGCCCGACGGCGGCTACTGGATGCCCCTCTTCGTGCACCTGGCCCCGGGCGCCGTCCTGGACGACGCGCTCCTGGACCGCATCAAGCGCACCATCCGCGAACAGCTCTCACCGCGGCACGTCCCCGACGAGGTCATCGAAGTACCGGGCGTCCCGCACACCCTCACCGGCAAACGCATCGAGGTCCCGGTCAAACGCCTGCTCCAGGGCACCCCGCTGGAAAAGGCGGTCAACCCCGGATCCGTCGACGACCTCGGCCTGCTGCGCTTCTACGAGGAACTGGCCCGCAAGCGCGCCTGAGGGGGAGCGCCCCCGGCTCAGCCGCCGTAGGTGGCCTCCGACTCGCCGAGCACGGCCGCGAAGTCGGAGGCCAGCCGGGCCGCGTCGGCCGGTTCCAGGTCGGCCACGGAGATCCGTACACCCGGCTGCGACGACAGCCGGAACCGGGCCCCCGCGGCGACCCACCAGCCGTAGGACCGCAATCCGTTCACCACGGCGGACTCGTCGGACACCGGCACCCACACGTTCATGCCGCTCGCCCCGTGCGCCCCGATCCCGCCGGCCGCCAGTTCCCGCAGCAGAGCGGTTCGGCGTACGGCGTACGTCTCACGCGCGCGGGACACCAGCGCGCGCGTGCCCTCGTCCGTCATCAGCCCGTGGACCGTCTCCTGGAGCAGGTGACTGACCCAGCCCGAGGTCAGCAGCAGCCGCCCGTCGTGCCGGGCCAGGGTGGTGGCGTCGCAGGCCGCAGCCGCCCAGCGGAGGTCGGCCCCCAGGAACTTGCTCACCGTCCGCACGTGCACCCACCGGGCCAGACCGCCGGAGGCGAGCGTGCGCAGCGGCACGTCCGCCACCGCCGAGGCATGGTCGTTCTCCACGACCAGCACGTCCGGCTCCGCCCGCACCACGTCGAGCAGCGCCGCGCGGCGCTCCTCCGAGAAGCAGCCGCCGTACGGATTCTGGCCCCGGGGACTGCACACCACGGCCCGCGCCCCCGCCCGCAGCGCCCGCCGCAGGGCGTCGGGGCGCATCCCCTCGTCGTCCACCGCCACCGCGACACTGCGCAGGCCCAGCGCGGTCAGCAGGTCCAGCAGGTGGTGGTAGCCCGGGTCCTCCATCGCGACCGCGTCCCCCGGGCGCAGTTCGACGGAGAGCAGGCGCCCCACCAGGTCCAGCGCGCCGTGCGCGAACGTCACGTGCTCCACCGGCACACCGTCGGCCCGCAGCCAGTCCCGCACGGTCTCCTCCAGCCGGGACAGACGCGGCGTCGAACGGTGCGACCGCGCCCCCGGCGACAGACGCGAGGGGGGCACCAGGCCGGGCAGGAACGCCGGGTCCGGATGCCCGCCCGCCAGATCCCGCAGCCCTCGCGGCACCTTGGGGGGCCGACGGGACGCCACCGCGGGGGCCGGCGCCACCACGGTCCCGCCGCGCCCCCGGGTGACGACGATGCCCCGCCCGCGCAGCTCCTTGTACGCGGTCGCGACCGTCCCCGGACTGACGGCCAGCTCATCGGCGAGCCGGCGCACCGGCGGAAGCGCCGCACCCGGTGTCAGCGCCCCCTCGGAGACGCCCCGCTCCACCGACGCGGCAATCGCCTTGGCCGTCGTACCACCGATCGCATAATGTACTGCCACGTTGATCATTATGTATCAATACATAACCTCGGGCAAGGGGGAGCGGTGGGAATCACCCGCGGAACGAAGACCGGGAACACCAGCACACGACGGGGCGCCGGAACAGGAGAACCCCGCATCCCCGGAGGGCCGGACGGCCGCCGCATGCTCCTGGTCGCCCTCGTGGACCGCACCGGCAGCGGACTGTGGGCCTCCGTCTCCGTCTTCTACTTCACCTACGTCTCCCATCTCTCCCTCGCCGAGGTCGGCACCCTCGCCGCCCTCGCCGGAGCCGTCGGCATTGCCGGCGCCCCGATCGGCGGCCGCATCGCCGACCGGCTCCCGCTCACCCGCGTCCTCGTCGCGCTCCAACTCCTGCGCGCCCTGGCCTCCCTCGGACTGCTCACCACCGACAACTACGCCCTGCTCCTCGCCTTCTCCGCGCTCGGCAGCCTCGGCGACCGCGCCGCGAGCATCCTCACCAAGCTCTACGCCACCCGCGTCTCCGGCCCGGACCGCGTCCGCTACCAGGCGCTCAACAGGACCGCGGCCAACGCGGGCTGGGCCCTGGGCGGCCTCGCCGCCGCGGCTGCCCTCGCCCTCGGCACCACCGCCGCCTACCGGTGGCTCCTCCTCGGCGACGCGCTCTCCTTCACGGCCGTCGCCCTCCTGACCCTGCGCTGCGGCGAACCCCCGTCCCCGTCCCGTACCGTCGCGACCTCCGGCACCCCGGCCCCCGCCGGCCGCCCCGCGAACCCCTGGCGCGACCGCGCCTACCTCGCCTACGTCGCCACCGAAACCGTCCTCTTCCTCGACGACGCGGTCTTCAAGGTCGGCCTCCCCCTGTGCATCGCCCATTCAGGCACCGCACCCCGCGGCCTCGCACCCCTGCTCATGGTGCTGAACAACGTGATGGTGGTCGCCCTCCAAGTGCCCCTGGCACGCTTCGGAGCCACCACCGCGGCAGCCCGCACCCTCCTGATCCCGCTCTCCCTCGCCTACGCCCTGGGCGGCACCGCCCTGGCCCTCTCCGCCACCGGTGGCACCCTCCCCTCCACCGTGTTCCTCACCGCGGCGGCCACGGCCTTCACCCTCGCCGAGATGCTCCACGCCACCGTGTCCTGGGAACTGTCCGTCGCCCTCGCCCCCGACGTGGCGCAGGGCGCCTACCTCGGCGTGCACGGACTGGCCCAGTCCGCCCAGCGCAGCATCGGACCCCTCGCCGTCACCGCGGCCATCGCCGCGGGCCCCGCCGGATGGGCCGTCTTCGGCGCCACCATCGCCCTGACCTGCGTCATCCAGCACCGCACGGTCCGCGACCGACTCGCGGACCCCCCGTTGTCAGTGCCGCCAGTTACTGTGAGTGAGCACTGATCGACCGTGCACACACGGGGAAACCATGGGGGAGAAGATGACGCACACCGACCACCGGGCCATGCGACGCGTCCTGCGCCGGGAGATCGCCGGCACCATCGGCCTGCTCACCGACGAACACGACTTCCGCGCCATGCGGCGCTACCGCAGCTTCGCCTTCGACGACCACTCCACGTACCTGCAACAAGTGGAAGCGCTCCTGCGGACCAGGGCGGCCCTCGGCGGCCACACCACCGTCGCCCTCTTCGACCCCGAGGAGTACGCCGAATTCTGCGCCCGTACCCACCTCGACCCCGACGCCCCCGCCAGCCGCGCCCGCTTCACCGCCGAGATCGCGGTCCTCGGCCCGACCGTCCCCTACGACGGCCGACCGCTCACCGAACTGGTCCCGGCCCTCGTCGACGAAGCCGTCCGCCAGGCGACCTGGGAGTACGCCTCCACCCTCCTCGCCCGGCTCGGCCCCTGTGCTTCCTGCGGCGAGGACATCGGCCGCGCCGCCTTCACCCGCGCCGCCGGCCTCCTCGCCCGCATCCTCGACACCGCCCCGCCCGGCAACCGGCACCTCGTCTGCAGCGTCTCCACCGCACCGGAGACCCTCCTCACCGTGCTCCACGCCGACGACGGCAACGGCGACGCCTCACACAGCGACGGCCCACACGCCGACGCCATCCGGCTCGACGAGGCCGAAGCCCTCGAATTCACCACCGTCCTGGCCCTGGGCCTCGCCACGCACAGCCCCGGCGGCCTCGTCATGCGCACCATCGCGCCGGACACCCCCGACCGCATCTACGGCTGGCGCCTGCGCGGCGACGGCCTGGAACCGCTCACCGCGGGCGAGGTCTTCGACGCCTACTGCACCGACGTCGAATCCGGCGGACTCGTCGCACCGGAATCCGGCGTCGACTACGGCACACCACCCGACCTCGGAGAAGAAGGCCCCGCCCCACGACACCGGCACTGAACACGCGAAGGGCGCTCCACCCGAAGGTGGAGCGCCCCACACGACAAACCGGGGATCAGCACGGTCCGAACCGGCCCGGTCACTCGCCGGACAGCACCGCCTGAGCCGCGCCACGGGCCTCCTCGGCACTGTCCGCGGCACGCGCGGCCGCGGCGGCACGCTCGCACTGCGCCAGCGTGTACTTGGCCAGCGTCGCCCGGACATAAGGAAGCGATGCCGCACCCATGGACAGGGAGGTGACCCCCAGACCGGTCAGGACACACGCCAGCAGCGGATCCGAGGCGGCCTCACCGCAGACACCGCAGCTCTTGCCCTCGGCCCGCGCCGCCTCGGCGGCCAGCGCCACCAGGTCGAGCAGCGCGGGCTGCCACGGGTCCTGCAGCCGGGACACCGCACCCACCTGACGGTCGGCGGCGAAGGTGTACTGCGCCAGGTCGTTCGTCCCCAGCGACAGGAACTCGACCTCCTGGAGCACCGAGCGCGCCCGCAGCGCGGCCGACGGGATCTCGACCATCGCACCGAACTTCGCCCGCAGCCCCGCCGCACGGCAGGCATCCGCGAACGCCTTGGCGTCCGCCCGGTCGGCGACCATGGGCGCCATGACCTCGAGGTAGACCGGCAGCCCCTCGGCCGCCTTCGCGAGAGCCGTCAGCTGGGTGCGCAACACCTCAGGGTGGTCCAGCAGCGTGCGCAGACCGCGCACCCCCAGGGCAGGGTTCGGCTCGTCGGCAGGCGTCAGGAAGTCCAACGGTTTGTCCGCGCCCGCGTCCAGCACCCGCACGACGACACGGCCCTCGGGGAAGGCCTCCAGCACCTGCCGGTAGGCCTCGACCTGCTTCTCCTCCGACGGCGCTTTCTTGTCGTCGTCCAGGAAGAGGAACTCGGTCCGGAACAGGCCCACGCCCTCGGCACCGGCCTCCACCGCGGCCGCCACATCCGCGGGACCACCGATGTTGGCGAGCAACGGCACCTTGTGGCCGTCGGAGGTGGCGCCCGGCCCGGTCGACGCGGCCAGCGCGGCCCTGCGCTCGGCGGCCGCGGCCTCCAGCTGCGCCTTCTTCCCGGTACTCGGGTTCACGAAGATCTCACCGGTGCTGCCGTCCACGGCGATCATCGTGCCCTCGGCCAGCTCGCCCGCCCCGGGCAGCGCCACCACGGCCGGCACACCGAGCGCCCGCGCAAGAATCGCGCTGTGACTGGTCGGACCGCCCTCCTCGGTGACGAAACCGAGGACCAGCGTGGGATCCAGCAGCGCGGTGTCCGCCGGAGCCAGGTCACGCGCGACCAGGACATAGGGCTCGTCACTGTCCGGCACACCCGGCATGGGCACGCCCAGCAACCGCGCGACGATACGGTTCCGCACGTCGTCGAGGTCCGCCACCCGCCCGGCGAGGTACTCACCGGCTCCGGCGAGCAGGTCGCGGTAGGCGGCGAACGCGTCGTACACCGCGCGCTCCGCGGTGCTGCCGACGGCGATGCGCCGGTCGACATCGGCGATCAGCTCGGGATCCTGCGCCATCATGGCCTGCGCCTCGAGCACCGCCTGGGCCTCACCGCCCGCCAGGTTGCCGCGCGCCGTCAGATCGGCCGCCACAGCCTCCACGGCCTGGCGGGCGCGCCCCTGTTCGCGATCCGCCTCCTCCGCCGCTATCTGCTTGGCCGGCGGTTCCAGCACCGCCGTCCCCATGTGCCGAACCTCGCCGATCGCCACACCGTGGCTCACGCCGACGCCTCGCAGCGTTGTCTCCATGTCACCCGTCTCCGAATAGTGCGGCGGGTCCCGCCGCGGTGGTCGTTCTGTGTGCCGTCCCGGAGAACGGCGGGCCGGTCACCCCCAGGCGAAAAGGCTGTCGCCGGCCTTCACATCGCCGCTTTCGCGAAGCTCGGAGAGGGATTCGGCGGTGGCCTCCAGAGCCACGACCGGGCACACGGGGGACTTGCCGGCGGCCTCCACGGCGGCGGGGTTCCAGCGCACCACCGCCTGGCCGCGGGTCACCGTGTCGCCCTTGTTCACAAGCAGCTCGAAGCCCTCGCCGTTGAGCTGGACGGTGTCGATGCCGAGGTGGATGAGCACGCCGTGCCCCTGCTCGTCGACGACCACGAAGGCGTGCGGGTGCAGCGAGACGATGACACCGTCCACGGGGGCCACCGCCTCCGACGGCTCACGCACGGGGTCGATCGCCGTGCCCGGGCCGACCATGGCGCCGGAGAAGACGGGGTCCGGCACGGCGGCCAGTCCGATGGCACGTCCGGCAAGCGGGGACGTCACGGTGGTCATGGGAAGCCTCCCAGGGGTGGAGATTCGTATGGGCCGTCACTGCCTGTCCCGGACGGCGTGCTGTGCAGCAGCGTATGTCACGGTAAGTGCCGGTTCCGGCCGAGAGCTTACGACAGCTCACCTTAGTGGTCTAGACCACCAAACTCATCGATTTGCACCCGCTCCGGGGGCCCCTGTACAGTCGTACTCCTGCCTGGGGGTGAGTGACGCCATCAAGCGTCCTTGGCCCAAGCGGAACCCAACTCGTCAGATCCTATCTCTGGATCGCCTTCCGCATGCTCGCGGAAACGGTGGTCAAGAGGGCCGGAAAAGCCTGATAGAGTTTGGATCACCGAAGGGAAGCGCCCGGAGGAAAGCCCGAGAGGGTGAGTACGAAGGAAGCGTCCGTTCCTTGAGAACTCAACAGCGTGCCAAAAGTCAACGCC
>NZ_JBFACU010000074.1:0-13929 GCF_040641015.1 Streptomyces sp. NPDC021356
ACCCCCCAGGTCATCCACTCGACAGGGGGGAACAGTCATGCCGGGCCCGGAGGCCAGCGGCCCTCTTGCAGGACCGCGAAGAAGATAACGGGGGCGCGCTCCCGCCTCCTCCGGGCTCGCCGGCCCGACCGCCGGCCCCAGGCCTCGCCCGTCCGTCCTCCTGCCTCGCCCGCCGCCCCCCGGTCCGGCCGCCTGCGCCTCCGCCTCGCGCGCCTATCCCTCGGTCTCGCCCCGGATCACGGCCAGCACGCCGTCCAGTTCGTCGGCCTTCACCAGCACGTCCCGCGCCTTGGACCCCTCGCTCGGGCCGACGATGTTCCGCGACTCCATCAGGTCCATCAGCCGCCCGGCCTTGGCGAAGCCGACGCGCAGCTTGCGCTGGAGCATGGACGTCGACCCGAACTGCGTGGAGACCACCAGCTCGGCGGCCTGGCACAGCAGGTCGAGGTCGTCGCCGATGTCCTCGTCGATCTCCTTCTTCTGCTTGGTGCCGACGACGACGTCGTCCCGGAAGACCGGCGTCATCTGGTCCTTGCAGTGCTGGACGACGGCGGCGACCTCGGCCTCGGTGACGAAGGCGCCCTGCAGCCGGGTCGGCTTGCTCGCACCCATCGGCAGGAACAGCCCGTCGCCCTTGCCGATCAGCTTCTCGGCACCCGGCTGGTCGAGGATGACGCGGCTGTCGGCGAGCGAGGAGGTCGCGAAGGCGAGCCGGGAGGGCACGTTGGCCTTGATCAGGCCGGTGACGACGTCGACCGAGGGCCGCTGCGTGGCGAGCACCAGGTGGATGCCCGCCGCGCGGGCGAGCTGGGTGATGCGCACGATCGCGTCCTCGACGTCCCGCGGCGCCACCATCATCAGGTCGGCCAGTTCGTCCACGATCACCAGCAGGTACGGATAGGGCTGCAGCTCGCGCTCGCTGCCCTCGGGGGACTTCACCTTGCCGCTGCGCACGGCCTCGTTGAAGTCGTCGATGTGCCGGAATCCGTACGCGGCCAGGTCGTCGTAGCGCAGGTCCATCTCGCGGACGACCCACTGCAGCGCCTCGGCGGCCCGCTTGGGGTTGGTGATGATCGGCGTGATCAGGTGCGGGATGCCCTCGTACGCGGTCAGTTCGACCCGCTTGGGGTCGACGAGGACCATGCGCACGTCCTCCGGGGTCGCCCGCATCATGATCGAGGTGATCAGGCAGTTGATGCAGGACGACTTGCCGGAGCCGGTGGCACCGGCGACCAGGATGTGCGGCATCTTCGCGATGTTGGCCATCACGTAGCCGCCCTCGACGTCCTTGCCGAGCGCGACCAGCATCGGGTGGTCGTCCTCGGCCGCCTCCGCCAGGCGCAGCACGTCACCGAGGTTGACCATCTCCCGGTCGGTGTTGGGGATCTCGATGCCGACCGCCGACTTGCCGGGGATCGGGCTGATGATCCGCACGTCCGGGCTGGCCACGGCGTACGCGATGTTCTTCGCCAGGGCGGTGATCCGCTCGACCTTCACGGCGGGGCCGAGTTCGACCTCGTAGCGGGTGACCGTCGGTCCGCGGGTGAAGCCGGTGACGCGGGCGTCGACCTTGAACTCGGTGAAGACGTTGGTCAGCGCGTCCACGATGGCGTCGTTGGCGGCGCTGCGCGCCTTGCCGGGGCCGCCCCGCTCCAGCAGGTCCAGCACGGGCAGGGAGTAGGTGATGTCGCCGGAGAGCTGGAGCTGTTCGGCGCGCGGGGGCAGGTCGCGGGTCTCGGCGGGCGGGGCCTTGGTGAGGTCGCGGACGCCCGGGACCGGCTTCTCGGCCGCCGGACGGGCCGGCGCCTCGTCCTTCGGGCGCGCCGCCGGAGCGTCGGGCCCGGGGCGGGCGGCCGGGGCGTCCTGCCCGGGGCGGGCGGAGGGGACGTCCTGCCCGGGGCGGGCGGAGGGGACCGGTGTCGGGGTGGGCGTCTCGGCGCGGTCGCCGACGCTGACGCCCTGGGTGAGGTCGGCGACGATCGGCGAGGGCGGCATGCCGTGCAGGACGGCGCCGTCGAGCGCGGCGGCGGCAGCGGCGGCCACGTCCACGGCGTCCATCTGCCGTTCCATGTCGGGCTGTGGCACGGCCGAACGCCGTGGCCGGCCGCGCCGCTTGGCCGGCGCCTGCTGCTCGGCCTGGTCGGGGTCGTACTCCTGGGCGCCCTGGCGCTTGCGGGGGCGCGTGGGCAGCGCTTCGCGCCACTGCTCGTCATAGCGCGCGTCGTCCGCGGAGTACTCCGGGTACTCGGCGCCCTCGTCGTCCTCAGGGTCGGGCAGCAGGCCGAGCTTCACCCCGAGCAGCCGCAACCGCTGTGGAATGGCGTTCACGGGGGTGGCGGTGACGACCAGCAGGCCGAACACGGTGAGCAGTACCAGCAGCGGTACGGCGAGCACCTCCCCCATGGTGTACGTCAGCGGGGTCGCGGCCCCCCAGCCGATGAGACCGCCGGCGTCCCTTATCGCCTGCATGCCGTCGCTGCGGGCGGGCGAGCCGCAGGCGATGTGCACCTGGCCGAGCACGCCCAGGACGAGCGCGGACAGGCCGATGACGATACGGCCGTTGGCCTCCGGTTGCTCCGGGTGCCGGATGAAGCGGACGGCGATGATGCCGACCAGGATCGGCACCAGCAGGTCGAGCCGGCCGAAGGCTCCGGTGACCAGGATCTCGACCAGGTCGCCGACGGGGCCGCGCAGGTCGGCCCAGGTACCCGCGGCGACGATCAGGGCCACGGCGAGCAGCAGCAGCGCGACGCCGTCCTTGCGGTGCGCGGGGTCGAGGTTCCTGGCGCCTTGTCCTATGCCGCGGAAGACGGCGCCGACGGCATGCGCGAGACCGAGCCAGAGGGCGCGCACGAGACGGAACACGCCCCCGGTGGGGTTCGGTGCCGGCCGGGGCGCGGGCCTGCCGGGCGCGGCCTTCTTGGCCGGCGCCTTCCGGGCGGGAGCCTTCTTGGCGGGCGCCTTTTTCGCGACGGCCTTCTTCGCCGGAGCCTTCGCGGATGCGGCCGCCTTCTTCGCGGGCGGCTTCTTGGCTGCGGAGGGACGTGAGGCCATAGGTGCGAGATTACCGTCGGAGGCGACCCCGGACACGTGTGCCCAGTGCTTCACCCGTTCGTGTCGTGCCTGAGGGGTCGGCAGTTGACCAGGCCTCACACGGCCTACGGACAGGTAGGAGTTCCCCGGTCAGGGGGCGGCGGGCTCCGCCCGGCCGCCCCAACGCGTCGCGGACGCTCGTCAGTTCTGTGACGGGAGCGACGAGGGACTGCCCGTGCCCGGCTCCAGCGCGTCCAGCGCCCGGCGCAGTCCCGTCAGCTTGCGCTCCAGATGCGCCGCCGTGGCCACCGCCGCGGCGTCCGCGGAGTCGTCGTCGAGCTGCTTGGAGAGGGCTTCGGCCTGCTCCTCGACCGCCGCGAGGCGGGCGGACAGCTCCGCGAGCAGCCCGGCCGCCTCCTTGCCGTCGCCGACGCCGCCCTTGCCGCCGCCCTCCAGCTGGAGCCGGAGCAGGGCCGCCTGCTCCTTCAGCTGGCAGTTCTTCATGTACAGGTCCACGAACACCGAGACCTTCGCGCGCAGCACCCACGGGTCGAACGGCTTGGAGATGTAGTCCACCGCGCCCGCCGCGTAGCCGCGGAAGGTGTGGTGGGGCCCATGGTTGATCGCGGTGAGGAAGATGATCGGGATGTCCCGGGTCCTCTCCCGCCGCTTGATGTGCGCGGCCGTCTCGAAACCGTCCATGCCCGGCATCTGGACGTCCAGCAGAATCACCGCGAAGTCGTCCGTGAGCAGCGCTTTGAGCGCTTCCTCCCCGGACGATGCCCGCACCAGCGTCTGATCGAGCGCAGAGAGGATGGCCTCCAGCGCCAGCAGATTCTCCGGCCGGTCATCGACCAGGAGGATCTTGGCCTTCTGCACCATGGCCCGCCCTCCTCGCCCCGGCATGGGGCCGCCCCTGTCCGCAGGAATCGGGGCAGCACCGGTGGGTGCCGCCCCGGGGGACGACTCCCTTGCGCCGTCCGTCCTTGTGCCGGTCATCGTAGCCGCACCCCGCCTGCGGCCACACCCTGTCACCGCGATGTCACTGTGCACGTAGCAGAAACGCGGCGGGAGACCAGAAGGTTCCCCGAATCCCGCACCTCTACACGACATCGCGCACCCTGAGTCAACAACTCCGCGCGCCCGCGAAAGGTTCCCGGGACCGGGAAACGGATCTTTCCCGGTCCCGGCACCGCCTCACTCCTCGCCCATCCACTGCCGCATCACGCCCAGCAGGTGGTCGGGATCGACCGGCTTGGTCACGTAGTCCGACGCGCCGGACTCGATCGCCTTCTCCCGGTCGCCCTTCATCGCCTTGGCGGTCAGCGCGATGATCGGCAGCCCGGCGAACTGCGGCATCCTGCGGATCGCCGTGGTCGTGGCGTACCCGTCCATCTCGGGCATCATGATGTCCATCAGGACGACCGCCACGTCGTCGTGCTGTTCCAGGACCTCGATGCCCTCCCGGCCGTTCTCGGCGTACAGCACCGACAGGCCGTGCTGTTCCAGAACGCTGGTCAGCGCGAAGACGTTGCGGATGTCGTCGTCGACGATGAGGACCTTCTCGCCGCCGAACCGCACGTCCCGGTTGAGCTGCGCCGCTCCGTCCGGCTGGCCGCCCACCGCGGTGGGCCACTGCTCCTGCCGCTCCTCGTGCCTCTGCTGCTCGGCGGCGGGCAGCGCCCGGCGGCGGCGCCGGAAGAGCGCGGCGGCGCCGTTCTGCGTCTCCTGGTACGACTTCACCTCGGCCGGCGTCTCGACCTGTGCGGCCGTCAGCTCCGAGGCGTGCGACACGCCGGGCAGCTCCGCCAGGTGCGGCTCGCCCGCCAGGTCGTCGGCGTCCAGGGCCGACGTCGGCTGCTGGTAGCCGTGCGGCGGCAACTCGGCCGGGTGCAGCGGCAGGTACAGGGTGAACGTGGAACCCCGGCCCGGCTCGCTCTGGGCGTGGATCTCGCCGCCCAGCAGCTGGGCGATCTCCCGCGAGATGGACAGCCCGAGGCCCGTCCCGCCGTACTTGCGGCTGGTGGTGCCGTCGGCCTGCTTGAACGCCTCGAAGATCACGCCCATCTTGCTGGCCGCGATGCCGATACCGGTGTCGGTCACCGAGAACGCGATCATCTCGGTCTCCGGATCGGTCAGCGAGCCGGCCTCCAGCAACTGCTCCCGGATCGCCTGCGGCACATCACCGCGCGCGGGGCGGATGACGAGTTCGACCGACCCGGAGTCGGTGAACTTCACCGCGTTCGACAGAAGGTTGCGCAGCACCTGGAGCAGCCGCTGCTCGTCGGTGTGCAGCGTGGCCGGCAGCTCCGGCGACACCCGCACCGACAGGTCCAGGCCCTTCTCCGCGGTCAGCGGCCGGAAGGTGGCCTCCACGTAGTCGATCAGCTCGACGAGCGCGATACGCGTCGGGGAGACGTCCATCTTGCCCGCCTCGACCTTCGCCAGGTCCAGGATGTCGTTGATCAGCTGGAGCAGGTCGGACCCGGCGCCGTGGATCGTCTCGGCGAACTCCACCTGCTTCGGGGAGAGGTTCCCCTCGGCGTTGTCGGCGAGCAGCTTGGCCAGGATCAGCAGCGAGTTCAGCGGCGTACGCAGCTCGTGCGACATGTTGGCCAGGAACTCGCTGCGGTAGCGCATGGAGACGGCGAGCTGTTCCGCGCGCTCCTCCAGGACCTGCCGGGCCTCCTCGATCTCGGAGTTCTTCGCCTCGATGTCGCGGTTCTGCTGGGCCAGCAGCTCGGCCTTCTCCTCCAGTTCGGCGTTGGACGCCTGGAGGGCCTTCTGCCGCTGCTCCAGCTCCTCGGAGCGCAGCCGCAGTTGTTCGGTCAGCTCCTGGGACTGCTTCAGCAACTGCTCGGTCTTGGTGTTGACGGAGATGGTGTTGACGCTGGTGGCGATCATCTCCGCGATCTGGTTCAGGAAGTCCTTCTGGATGTGTGTGAACGGCGTGAAGGACGCCAGCTCGATCACTCCGAGCACCTTGCCCTCGAACAGCACCGGGAGCACGATCACCTGCGCGGGCGGCGCCTCGCCGAGCCCGGAGGAGATCTTCAGATAGCCGCTGGGCGCCCGGTCCACCAGGATCGTGCGCTTCTCCTGCGCGGCCGTCCCGATGAGCGCCTCACCCGGCCCGAACGACGTCGGCATGGAGCCCATCGAGTAGCCGTAGGAGCCGAGCATGCGCAGTTCGTAGGCGTTCTCCGGGTCGTCGGCGAAGTCCTTGTCGTCGGCCAGCGGCATGGCGACGAAGAAGGCGCCGTGCTGCGCGGAGACCACCGGCGTCAGCTCGCTCATGATCAGCGAGGCCACGTCCTGCAGGTCGCGGCGGCCCTGCATCAGCGCGGAGATACGGGCCAGGTTGCCCTTGAGCCAGTCCTGCTCCTTGTTGGCGATCGTGGTGTCGCGCAGGTTGGCGATCATCTTGTTGATGTAGTCCTGGAGTTCCTGGATCTCGCCGGAGGCGTCGACGTCGATCTTCAGGTTCAGGTCGCCGCGGGTCACCGCGGTCGCCACGCGCGCGATGGCACGCACCTGCCGGGTCAGGTTCCCGGCCATCTCGTTCACCGACTCGGTCAGGTCGCGCCAGGTGCCGTCGACGTCCCGCACGCGGGCCTGACCGCCGAGCTGTCCCTCGGTGCCCACCTCGCGGGCCACTCGGGTGACCTCCTCGGCGAAGGACGAGAGCTGGTCGACCATCGTGTTGATGGTCGTCTTCAGCTCCAGGATCTCCCCGCGCGCGTCGATGTCGATCTTCTTCGTCAGGTCGCCCTTGGCGATGGCCGTCGTCACCATGGCGATGTTGCGCACCTGACCGGTCAGGTTGGACGCCATCTGGTTCACCGACTCGGTGAGGTCCTTCCAGGTGCCGGCCACGCCCGGGACGTACGCCTGGCCGCCCAGGATGCCGTCCGTGCCCACCTCGCGGGCCACCTTGGTGACCTGGTCGGCGAAGGAACTCAGCGTCTTCACCATCGTGTTGAAGGTGTCGGCGAGCTGCGCGACCTCGCCGCGCGCCTCGATCGTCACCGTCCGCGTCAGGTCGCCGTTGGCGACCGCCGCCGCGACCTGGGAGATGTTGCGCACCTGCATGGTGAGGTTGTTGGCCATCAGGTTGACGTTGTCGCTGAGGTCCTTCCAGATACCGACGACGCCGGGCACGTGCGCCTGGCCGCCCAGGATGCCCTCCGTGCCCACCTCGCGGGCGACCCGGGTGACCTGCTCGGCGAACGACGACAGCTGGTCGACCATCGTGTTCACCGTGGTGACGAGTTCGAGGATCTCGCCCTTGGCGTCGACGGTGATCTTCTTCGACAGGTCGCCCTTGGCGACGGCCGTGGTGACCTCGGCGATGTTGCGGACCTGGATGGTCAGGTTGTTCGCCATGAAGTTCACGGACTGGGTGAGGTCCTTCCAGGTGCCGGCCACCCCCTGCACCTCGGCCTGGCCGCCCAGGATGCCCTCGGTGCCCACCTCGCGGGCCACGCGGGTGACCTCCTGGGCGAACGAGGAGAGCTGGTCCACCATCGTGTTCAGGGTGTTCTTCAGCTCCTGGATCTCCCCGCGCGCGTCCACGGTGATCTTCTGCGAGAGGTCACCGCGGGCCACGGCGGTGGCGACCTGTGCGATGTTGCGCACCTGCGAGGTGAGGTTGCCCGCCATGCCGTTCACGGAGTCGGTGAGGTCCCGCCACACACCCGCGACGCCGGGCACCTGAGCCTGCCCGCCCAGGCGGCCCTCCGTGCCCACCTCACGGGCCACCTTGGTCACCTGGTCGGCGAAGGCGGAGAGCTGGTCGACCATCGTGTTGATGGTGTTCTTCAGCTCCAGGATCTCCCCACGCGCGTCGACGTCGATCTTCTGCGAGAGGTCACCGCGCGCCACCGCCGTCGTCACCTGGGCGATGTTCCTCACCTGACCGGTCAGGTTGGACGCCATGGAGTTGACGGAGTCCGTCAGCTCCTTCCAGGTGCCCGACACGCCGTCCACGCGCGCCTGACCGCCCAGCCGGCCCTCCGTGCCCACGTCCCGGGCCATCCGCGTCACCTGGTCGGCGAAGGACGACAGCTGGTCGACCATCGTGTTGACGGTGTTCTTCAGCTGGAGCATCTCGCCGGAGACGTCCACGGTGACCTTCTGCGACAGGTCGCCGTTGGCCACGGCCGTCGTCACCTGGGCGATGTTCCTCACCTGACCGGTGAGGTTGCGGAACGCGGTGTTGACGGAGTCCGTGAGGTCCTTCCACGTGCCCGCCGCGCCCGGCACCTGCGCCTGACCGCCCAGCTCGCCCTCGACACCGATCTCCCGCGCCACCCGCGTGACCTCGGCACCGAACGAGGAGAGCTGGTCCACCATCGTGTTGACGGTGTTCTTCAGCTCCAGCATCTCGCCGGCCACGTCCACGGTGACCTTCTGCGACAGGTCACCACTGGCCACCGCCGTCGTCACCGCGGCGATGTCCCTCACCTGTGTGGTCAGATTCCGGAACACGGTGTTGACGGAGTCCGTCAGGTCCTTCCACGTCCCGGCCACGCCCGGCACGATCGCCTGGCCGCCCAGGCGCCCTTCCGCGCCGACCTCGTTGGCCACGCGCGTGACCTCGTCCGCGAAGATCCGCAGCGTCTCGGTCATCTGGTTGATCGTCTCGGCCAGCCGCGCGACCTCACCACGCGCCGGGACGGTCACCTTCTGCGACAGATCACCGTTGGCCACGGCCGTGGTGACCTGCGCGATCCCGCGCACCTGAGCCGTCAGATTGCCGGCCATCAGGTTCACCGAGTCGGTCAGTTCCTTCCAGGTACCGTCCACCCCCGGCACGTGCGCCTGGCCGCCCAGGATGCCGTCCGTGCCCACCTCGCGGGCGACCCGCGTCACCTCCGAGGAGAAGGCGGACAGCTGGTCGACCATCGTGTTGACGGTGTTCTTCAGCTCCAGCATCTCACCGGCGACGTCCACGGTGACCTTCCGCGACAGGTCGCCCTTGGCCACCGCCGTCGTCACCAGCGCGATGTCCCGCACCTGGGCCGTCAGCCGTGAGGCCATGGTGTTGACGGAGTCCGTGAGGTCCTTCCAGGAGCCCGACAGCCCGCGCACCCGCGCCTGGCCGCCCAGCTTGCCCTCCGTACCCACCTCGCTGGCCACACGCGTGACCTCGTCGGTGAACGTGGAGAGCTGGTCGACCAGGTTGTTGACGGTCCGCCCGACCTTCAGGAACTCGCCCCGCAGCGGATGCCCGGCCCCGTCCACCGCCTGCGTGCGCAGCTCCATCCGCGGGGACAGATCGCCCTCGGCGACCGCGGACAGCACCCGGCCGACCTCGGAGACCGGCCGTACGAGATCGTCGACCAGCGCGTTGGAGTTCTCGATCGCGGCCGCCCAGGACCCCTCACAGGCACCGGTCTCCAGGCGCTCCGTGAGTTTTCCCTCACGCCCCACCATGCGCCGCACCCGCGACAGCTCACCCGTCAGGTGCAGGTTCCGGTCGGCCACCTCGTTGAAGACGGCGGCGATCTCCGACATCACGCCGTCCCCGGACACCGTGAGCCGCTTGCGGAAGTTGCCGTCCCGCATCCCCACCAGGGCCGCCAGGAGCCGGTTCAGCGCGGCCGTGTCGACCACCGTCGTACCGCCTCGTGTCGTGCGCCGGCCACTCAGGGACTGCCCGGACTGTCCGCCCTTCGCGCGCGTCTTCGTGCCCCGCGTCGCTGCGCCAGACTCCACTGTGTCCCTCCCGCAGGGATCGACCGTCACTGCTGCGTCGTTTTCCGCCCGGTGCGACCAGGCCGCACGCGGGGCTGCTGCCCCGCACGTGAAGACCTCACTCCGCCTGCTCGCACCGTCGACAGAAGCCTGCCCAGTGTTTCACCCCCACCGAACCAGGCCATAACAGTTCGGCAGCTTCGCACACCGTCCGCACACCCTCCGGGCGAAAACAGTGGTGACCGGCATCCGCACGGACGGCGAAGGTAAGTAACCTTGCATGCGGCTGTCCAGCCACGCCGGTCCGTCCGGCCTGGGCGGTGGCACGGGAACGAGCGGGCATCGGAGGGCGGCCGCACACATGACCACCGGAGTGATCCCCGGGGGACCGCCCCCGGAGCCACGGCCGACGGGGCCGGCCGGACCCGAGCTGCCGGAGCAGCGGGGCGAGCCGGGCGGCCACCGAGATCTGCCCGAAGACAACCGGACGAGGAGTTCTGTGATCACCGCGCGCGCGGCCGCCAGCTTCGAGCCCCTGGGGCGATCGGTCGCGACCGCCCGGTCCTTCGTCCGCGACACGCTGCAGGGCTGGGGCTTCGGCGACATCGTCGACGACGCCGTGGTCCTCACCAGCGAACTGGTCACCAACGCCGTCGTCCACGCCGGCACCGCCGCGGACGTCCTGTGCCTGCGCAGTGACAACGGGGTACGGATCGAGGTCGCCGACCGCTACCCCGAGCGCGAGGTCCCGCTGCAGAGCGCCGCGGTCTCCATGGGCAGCCCCGACCGCGAGGGCGGACGCGGCCTCCAGCTGTGCGCGGCCCTCGCCGGCCGCTGGGGCGTGGAGTACACCCCCACGCACAAGAACGTCTGGTTCCAGCTCGACCTGCCCGAACGCCCGGTCGGCACCCGCACCGCCGGCCCGTCGCTGCCCGCCGAACTCCTCCCCCTCGCCGACGGCCGGGTCCGCGTCGCGGTCGCCCAGATCGACCGCGGCGGCGCCATCACCGCGTGGAACGAGGACGCCGAGGAACTCTTCGGCTACGCCGCCGAGCAGGTCACCGGGAAACCCCTGACCGACCTCGCCGCCTGGCCGCACACCCCCGGCACCGGCACCGGCATCGCCGAGGCGCTGCGGCTCTCCCGCTGGGAGGGCAGCTACGGCATCCGCGGCGCCCACGGCCGCGTCATCCCGGTCTACGCCTCCCACCTGCGCGTCCGCGACACCGACGGCGAACCCTCGACGGTCTGCCTGCTCGTACGCGACCACGAACGCGCCGTCCTGCAGACCCCGTTGCGCACCCCCGCCAACAGCGACGCGAAGACCAGCGCCTCCGACGGCACCGGCACCGACCCCTTCGAGGTCTTCATCGGCTCCCCGGCCCCCGACGACCTCGACGGCCTCCTCCAGCGCACGGTGGAACGCGCCCGCGACATGCTCGACGGCGACGCCGCCTTCCTCCTCCTGGCCACGGACGACGAGACGGAACTGGAGGTCCGCGCCTCCACCGGCCTGCCCTCCGCGCGCCAGCGCTTCGCCCGTGTCCCCGTCGAGGCCGGCCCCGGCCGCTACGGCTCGGCCCGGATGCCCGCCGTCCACGACGACCTGACGGCGGCCCCCGGCGCCGTGCCCCTGCTCGGCGGCACCGGCATGCGCTCCGTCGTCACCGTCCCGCTGAAGGTCGAGGGCCGCCTCACCGGCTCCCTCGGCGTCGCGGCGGAGGGCGCGGGCAGGTACTCCAACGAGGAGGCGCTGCGCCTGCAGTTCGCCGCCGACCGCATCGCCCTGGCCGTCGAGTCGGCCCGCCTGGGCGAGCTGGAGCGACTGCGCCGCGGCTCGCTGAGCTTCCTCGTCGAGGCCTCCGACCTGCTGGCCGGCACCCTCGACCGGGACCAGACCCTCGCCCTGATGGCCCAGATGACGGTCCCGACCCTGGCCACCTGGTGCGCCGTCTACACGATCGCCGACCAGGCCTCCGAGCCCTACCTGTCCTACGTCCTGCACGAGGACGAGGAACTGATCGACGGCATCAAGTCCCTGCTCTCGAAGATCGCCCCGCCGGACCCCGTGCCCACCCCCGGAGCCCGCGTCTGGTCCGCCCCCGGCGAGGCCGCCCACCAGGCGGCCCTGCGCACCTCCATGCGCAGCCTCAGCCTGGGCGACTCGCACCACCGGATCGGCACGACCATCGGCCCCACCCTCGCCACGGCCTCCGCCGTCGGCGGCGAGACGGTCGTCCTGCCCCTGGTGGCCCGCAACCGTGTCATCGGCATGCTCACCCTGGGCAAGCCCACCGACGAGCACTTCCGCCAGGAGATCCTGGAACTGGCCGAGGACCTCAGCCGCCGCGCGGCCCTCGCCCTGGACAACGCCCGCCTGTACTCCGAGCGCACGGCCATCAGCCAGTCGCTCCAGCGCAGCCTCCTGCCCCCGGGCCTCCCGCAGGTCGACGGCGTGGAGGTCGACGTCATCTACCGCGCGGCCGGCGAGGGCAACGAGGTCGGCGGCGACTTCTACGACCTCTTCCCCATCCGCGACGGCGCCTACGGCTTCGCCATCGGCGACGTCTGCGGCACGGGCCCGGAGGCCGCAGCCGTGACCGGACTGGCCCGCCACGCCCTCCGGCTCCTCGCCCGCGAGGGCTACGGCGGCCCGGCGGTCCTGGAACGCCTCAACTCGGCGATCCTCGACGAGGGCGCCCGCAGCCGCTTCCTGACCCTCCTGTACGGCGAGCTGTGGCCCCAGGAGGACGGCAGCGCTCATCTGAAGGTGGTCTGCGCCGGTCATCCGCTGCCGCTGCGCCTGCGCCAGGACGGCACGGTCGAACCGGCCGCCGAACCGCAGCCGCTCCTCGGCGTCATGGAGGACCTGGAGCTGTACGAGCAGTCGGTCACGCTGGACCCGGGCGACGTCCTGCTCTGCGTCACGGACGGCGTCACCGAGCGCCGCGAGGGGACGCGCATGCTGGGCGACGACGGCCTGGCGGACGTCCTCACCACCTGCACGGGTCTGACGGCGGGTGCGGTCGCCGCCCGCATCATGCGCGCCGTGGAGCGCTTCGCGTCGGACGCCCCGTCCGACGACATGGCGATTCTCGCGATGCGGGTCCCGGAGGTCCTGAACGACTGACCCCCGCACCCCGGCCCCGCGCCGTGGATATGCGAAAGACCCCGCCCGGTAGGGCGGGGTCTTTTCCGTCGGAGCCCCCAAACGGAATCGAACCGTTGACCTTCTCCTTACCATGGAGACGCTCTGCCGACTGAGCTATAGGGGCCGGTCGCCTTTTCGAGGTCTCCCTCGCGGCAACGGAATAGATCATACCCCGAACACGGCCGTGCTCCCAACCGCGACCGGGCCGCCCAGCGCATTGCACGCGGAGACGATCCGTTGCATCTCCCGCCGCGTCAACGACGCGTCCACCGGCAGCGCCAGAGTTTCCCCGGCGGCCCGCTCGGTCTCCGGCAGGGACACGCAGCGACGGAATTCGGGGAGCCGGTGCACGGGCGTCTTCACGGGAACCCGGCAGTCAACTCCCCTGGCCCGTACCGCCCGTGCGAAAGCGTCACGGTCGGGCCGGCCGTTCCCCGGCACCCGCACCACGTACTGCTGGTAGCTGTGCCCGTCGCCCCCGTCGGGTGTCCGTACGCCCCGCAGCCTCGCGTCAAGATAGGCGGCATGCTCCCTGCGCCGTGCCCTCTCCTCGTACGGGGCCTCGGACTCGCCGTGCTCCAGCACGAGCAGTCCGTGCCGCCGCCCGATCCCGTGCAGCCCCGCGAGGTCCGCGGACCGGCCGAAGCGGTGGACGGCGACGACGGCCGCCGTCCTGGGAGTTACGGCCGCGTCGACGGCGGCCGGGTCGAGGCAGTACGTCACGGGGTCTATGTCGGCGAACACCGGTAGCGCACCGGCCTGGACGGCCGCCTCGGCGACCTCGACGTTGCCGAAGGCCGGCACGACGACCTCGTCACCGATGCCGACGCCGGCGGCTCTGAGCAGTGCAGCAGTACCCATGCCGCGGATGCTGGCGCGGCAACGTGAACGTCAAGTGACGGGCAACAAAAAAGGGTTGGACCCGGAACCGAAGTTCGGGGTCCAACCCTTTGAATGATTGTTCGGCGGTGTCCTACTCTCCCACAGGGTCCCCCCTGCAGTACCATCGGCGCTGTAAGGCTTAGCTTCCGGGTTCGGAATGTAAC
>NZ_JBFACU010000075.1:0-13469 GCF_040641015.1 Streptomyces sp. NPDC021356
AACAGGACCCTCAGCAAGTCCTATCGTTGCAGGTCAAGGGCACTTTCCGTGTTTCTGATCAGCTCTTGGACAGCCCATCTCGTGAAAGCGCGAGGCTAATCAGCAGCGGGAGGACGGTATCGAAGCCCGCGTCACCACGTGCCTTGCGAAGATCGTCACGATCAATTGGCGGCCACACAGTCATGCTCCGACGGTACTGCTACCCACTGACACTCCCTTCGGCTTCAACTCCGTCGACGCCATCGTCGTCCGCCTCATGCTCATCCACAGACCGCGGTTCAACATCATTCGGCGGCCTGGAAGCTGAGGTCCGGGGCCTGATGCATGTGATCAAACTGAGGCCCCCAGCTGTTTCAGACCGCGGTTCGCCAACTGAGATCCTCAATCGCACCCGCTGCTGCACTCCGAGGTTCGGACTCCCTGCGTTCGGTGAAGGCATCGTCGATCGCCTTGCGGGTGCGGCTCTCGCTGGACGGCAGCAGGTGCATGTACGTCCGCAGCGTGAAGCCCGGGTCCGAGTGGCCGAGGTACTCCGAGAGCGCCTTGATGCTCTCCCCCGCATCCAGGAGCACGGAGGCGTACGCGTGCCGGAGGGCGTGCATGCCGTCCTCCGGGGCCGCCTGGAGGTACCTCGCCCCGCGCTCAGGGGGAGGGATCACGCCGGCGGCGACCAGGGCACGCTTCCAGGCACCCATGTTGAAGACGCTGCGGTTGTACGCTCGGCCCTTCTCGTCGACGAAGAGCAACCGGAAGGTCTTGGGCTCGCCGCCGGGCTTCGCCCAGGGCAGCGTGACCGCCGTGGGCGGGAATCGCGCCATGTGGGCCTTGAGGGCAGTGGTCAGCTGAGCCGGCAGCGGCACTGACCGGATCCTGTTGCCCTTGGGCAGAGCGAACACCGGCTTTGTGCCGACGAGCCGCACCTGCCGGTTGACGCAAGCAAGCCCGCCGCCTCGGCCGCGCACCCGAGCGCCACGTCTGGCACTGCTCTCTCCGCACCGCCACGACGGACCGCCACCTCAGCGACGAGGAGTGGGCCGACATAGCCCGCCGCGTCGTGGCCGCCACCGGCATCGCGCCACAAGACGACCCGGACGGCTGCCGCTGGGTCGCCGTCCGTCACGCCCCCGACCACATCCACATCGCCGCCACCAAGGTCCGCGGCGACCTGAGCACCGCACGCCACTGGAACGACTACCTCACCGCCGACCGCGAACTCGCCATCATCGAGAAGGAATACGGACTCCTTCAAGTCGCCCGCGGAGACCGCACCGCCGCCAAACGCTCCACCCGCGCCGAGTAGGAAAAGGCACACCGCCAAGGGCAGGACAAGTCGGCTCGTGAGCGCCTACGCGCCATCGTCCGCACTGCCGTGGCAGCCTCCACCAGCACCGAGGAGTTCATCCGCCTGCTCAGCCACACCAAGGGTGTGTTGGTCGAAGCCGTGTACTTCCCTTCCGGCGACGTACGCGGCTACAAGGTCGCCAGCGAACAACCTCACCACTGGCAAGGAACCCATCTGGTACTCCGGCTCCACACTCGCCCCGGACCTGTCCCTCCCCAGGATCCGAGCACGCCTGGAGGACATCGACCCGGAACCCGCCAACCAGCCGAGCAGGCGCTCTCCTCGCTCTCCCAACCCTTGGCACCAGGCCACCGCCGCCTCCGAGTGCATCCCCCACCACCTCACCGGTCACGACGACCGAGCCTCCCAGGCCCACCTCGCCGCATTCGGTGAAGCCCTCGACGCCCTGCCGCTCCTCGCCCCTGCGCCCATCCGCGCCCAGCTCCGCGAAGCCGCTTCCGCCTTCGAGCGCGCCACGCGCTCCCGCATGCGGGCCGAACACGACCACGCCCGCGCCCTGCGAAGCGCCACACGGGCGATGCTCCGCGAGCCCGCACCAAGCGACGGTACGGCGCTGGCGATGCTCCTCGATGCCGCGATCCTGGTCACCATCGCGGCCACCCGCTGGCATCAGCTCCGCCACCACGACCAGCAGGTCGCCGCCGCCCAGCAGGCCCTGCTCCACCTACAAGCCGCCTTCGACCAGGCGGCAGCAGCGCCCCTGGCCGCCCTCATCAGGCGCCGACCGCCACAACCGACTGTGGACCGGCACGTCCTCCACATCCGTCGGGCCGTACCCGAGCACTCGGAGCACGTCCTCGCAGATCCCGCCATCGCTGCCCTCACTACCGCGCTCGCCGAAGCGGAGGCACTCGGGCACGACCCGGAACGACTTCTCAGCCAGGCCGCCGACCAACGTGCCCTGGATGACGCCCGCTCCCCCGCAAGG
Source organism: Streptomyces sp. NPDC021356 (assembly GCF_040641015.1). Taxonomy (NCBI): domain Bacteria; kingdom Bacillati; phylum Actinomycetota; class Actinomycetes; order Kitasatosporales; family Streptomycetaceae; genus Streptomyces; species Streptomyces sp. NPDC021356. The sequence goes on from NZ_JBFACU010000075.1 coordinate 2,292, forward strand.
ACCTTGGCCTGGCGGATTCAACGCATCAGCGCACGGCCGACGCCCAACGCACGCGGCCGTGCAGCCCAGGCCCACAGGACAGTGCGGCCCGACGGGACACCCAGCACTCCGGCCCACGAGGCAAGCACCGTCACGCCCCTGCCGCCGCGAGCACGCCGTCGCTGATCACGACCGCGCGGGCAACCTCGGGGCAAGCAGGTCCAGCACTTCCTCCCAGCGGTAGCGGTCGGCCCCACCGCCCGCCTTCGGCCGGTGAGGCTCGTAGGAACCGATCAGGACACCCATCTCGCGTAGCAGATCCAGACTCCTGCGGTATGCGGGATGGGCGGCCTGGGCGGAGTTCAGGTACGGCAGCATGGCGACCGGAACGCCCATGGCGGGCGCCTCGCACAGGATCCCCAACGCCAGGTTGTCCGAGATTCCGGCGGCCCACTTGTTGACCGTGTTGAAGGTCGCCGGGGCGACAGCGATCGCGTCCGCAGACCGGCTCGGGCGCGGCTCCCCCGGTGACCGCCAGGCCGAGCGGATGGGGCGACCGGTTTGGGCCTCGACCGCCGCGGCGTCAAGGAAGCCGACTCCATGCGGGGTGGCTACGACGCCGACGTCCCAGTGCCGTTCCTGTGCTGCCGTGATCAGCCGGCCGACGTCGGCGGCGACCCCGGCCGCGCAGACCACGATCTGGAGGAACGGCTTGTCGTGCTGGTCACTCACGCGGGCACTCCCAGTTGGCGGCTGAAGTGGTGGAGCTCGGGCAGTGCCCGGCGACGGTCACGGGCTGCCATGTCGGCGACCAGTTCGCGTACGGCCGGGCGGCGGACGTCCTGTGCCGCGCAGCTCTCGGCGATGCGCAGGGCCTGGTAGCCGTCGGCGAGTCTGCCCTGCTGACTGTAGGCGCGGGCGGCCTCCACCCAGAGCGCGGCCCGTCGCTCGGGGACTGGGATGTGCCGCCGCATGAGGGGGCGAGCGATTTGGAGGGCGATTCCGGCGTCGCCGAATGAGACAGCCGCGCTGATCTCGTGCAGGGCTACGTTGGTCGGGCTGAAGTTCGCCCAGGCGTCCGGCCTGTCGAATGCGACGTAGCGGGCCACCTCTTTGGCCTCGGTGAGGAAGTCGTGGGTGGTTTCGCGGTCGCCGTTTCTGCTGGCGGCGGTTGCTCCGCGGAGCAGCAGCAGACCGACCGCTGCCAGGTATCGGGGCGAGCGTTGGTCGTAGGAGCCGCTGAGCTGGTCGACGGTGTGACGCACCATGTTCACGGCTTGGGCTGTGTGCTTCTCCCGTACGAGCACGTGAGCGTGAACGCGGACGCTGGCGGCGAGGACGACAGGGTTCCCGGACCTTTCCGCCTCGGCCATGGCCCGGCCGGCCGCGAGCCAGGCGTTGCCCTGGTCGGCTCGCTTCAGCAATAGGCTCACCGATGTCTGGTAGGCAGTCGCGAGCAACCCGGACGCCTCCGCCGAACCGGAGGAGCCGTCGGCGACCTGGCGCAGGTCGGCGATCAGGCCCGGCAGGGCCTGCTCCAGTTTCGCGTAGTCGCACGTGCAGAACAGCCGGCGCACGGTCCGCGCTCGCTCCCGCAGCTCGTCGATACCGGAGGAGTCACCGGTGGCGGCGGGGCTCCGTCCCGGCAGCAGGACCTGGATCAGGTCGTGGTGCGCCACGGTTGGCGTCGGCGTTGCCGCGAGCGCGGCGACGCTCGCGGCAAGGAAGGTGCGGCGGTGCATGTCCTCGGTTCCGGGATCGCTGGGGCTGGCGTCGGAGGCAGCAGCGAGGCCGAGGCGTTGCGGTGGGATGTCCAGTACCTTCGCGATCTCGCGCAGCACGCGCACGTCCTCCGTGCCCCTGCCGTTCTCCAGGCGACTCACCTTCGACTGGTGGTAGCCCAGTGCGGTGGCAACGTCCTTCTGCGAGCGCCGCTGTAATACGCGTGCCTGACGGATGACTTCGCCGATCCGTCCGGCTTCACTCTGTGCGTCGGCCATTGCCACGGCCCCTTCTGCCGTCGCCGATCCTGCCTGCTCAACCGAGCGTAACTGAGCATCGATTGGCCGCGATGCAGCTCCTGCATAAGTGATGCGGCCCCGGCACACGGCATGGTCCCGCTTGCCTCCGGAGCGGTTGCCTGGAGCAGCCGCACCGACCCTGGAGGCAGCTCGTGAAAGCGCACCAGTTCGCACTCTCCGTATCCGTCACACCGACCGCGGTCACCGCCGCCCGGCACCGGGCCGTGGATGCGATAGAGGGCTGGGACACGATGCTGGGCAACGAGGTGGTGCACACCGCCGAGCTCGTGATCAGTGAGTTCGTCACCAACGCGGTCCGGCACGCCGAAGCCGGCCCGGTCTCCCTGTCCGTCCGTCTCGACGAGCAGTCGCTGCGGATCGAAGTCTGCGACGACTGCCCGGAGCTGCCCCGGCCGGGTCTCCCAGATCCGTGTAGCGAGAGCGGCCGAGGTCTGTTCCTCGTGGCCGCGCTCGCGGATCGATACGGCGTCGAGCCGACGGCGGTCGGGAAGTGCTGCTGGGCCGAGATCGCACTGCCCACCAATCCGGACCATCCGATCGTGTCCCCCCTTGTTGCACAGAGGAGTTGCTGATGACGACCACTCGCGTCCCCGGCGTGGCCGCTGAGGTGATCGCCGTTCGTCCGGGCCCACCACTCACCGGCACTGTGACTGTCGACGGCTCCAAGAACGCGGCGCTTCCGCTGGTGGCCGCCGCGGCTGCCCTCGGCTGTCCGGTGAGGCTGAGCAACATCCCTGCCAACACGGACGTGCAGACCATGCTCGCGCTGCTCCAAGAGTCGGGCTGGCACGTAGCGCAGCAGGTCGGGAAGCCAACTGCGGCAGTGATTCTGCCGACTGAAAACCAGCCCGTGCGCCCCCACCTGCCCCAGGCCGCGCGTATCCGTGCCTCGTACTACCTGGTGCCAGCCCTGCTCGCCCGGCACGGAGAGGCACGGCTGCCGTGGCCGGGAGGCTGCCGGATCGGCGCACGCGGGATGGATCTGCACTTCAAGGTGTACGAGGCGTTCGGCGACCGCAGTATCTTGGATGACTCCGGATATCGCGTCGAGGCCGCCAGACGCCACAACGGCACCGTGTCCCTGGTGCTGCCGTTCCGCTCACGCGGGGCGACGGTGGCCGCCCTGCTCCGGGCCGTCACTACCGGCCGGTCTCTGCGGCTGGGCGAGCCCAATCTCTCGCCGGAAGTGCTGTATGTCCTGGAGGCCCTGCAGGCGGCGGGCTGGGAAACCCGGGCTAGCGAACGCCTGCTCACCCTCTCGCCACCGCCCTCGGCACCGAGCGACGCCGCATGGGTGGTACCGGGAGACAAGGTGGAGGCAGGGACACTCGCCTGTGCAGTCGCCACCACCGGTGGAAGCGCGCGCATCCGAGGCGCGCGAGCCGACGACCTGGGCCCCCTCGTGGCCGCCCTGCACCGACTGGGCATCTCCACCGTCAGCCAGGCGGACACTCTCACCGTGGACGCCCAGGACGGCCGCTTGGCCAGCCGCCCCTTACGGGCCACCGCCTCACTCAGCCCGGGCGGCTTGGACGCCGACTTCGAACCACCACTCATGGCACTGGCCCTCGGCCTACCCGGTACCCACCTGTTCGCCGACGCCATCAACCCAGGTCGCCACGGCAATCTTCTGCCGCAGTTGGCTCGCCTCGGGGCGGACATCGAGGAGATCTCCCCCTCCGAGTGCCGCCTTACCGGTCCTCAACGGCTGACCGGGACGGGCGTGGAGGCCACCGACATCCGAACCGGATCCGCCCTCATTGTCGCTGGCCTCACCGCCCACGGCGTCACCACCCTCGGGGGCCTCGACCAACTCCGCCGCGGCCACGCCGACCTGCCCGGCAAGCTCCACACCCTGGGCGCCGACATCTGCGAGGTCACCCCATGACCACCGACGGGCGCAACCTGCGCCAGATCGTTGCCACAACGGACGTCCACTCCGCCTTCGACAACGCCGCGCCGTTCCTGACCCACCTCCACTCGCTGCGGCCGACTTCCCTCATCGTGGACTGCGGCGACTTCTTCGAAGGCAGCGGGTACTACCGCCTCGCCCGCGGCACGATCGAGCGGGGGATCCTGCTCAGGCTGTACGACGTGCTGGCCCCCGGCAACCACGGCTGGCCCCACTACTTCGAAACCGACCTTCACCGGCGCACTGTCTGCGCCAATGCCGTGGATGCCAACACCGGCGACGCTCTGTTCCGCCGCCTGTACATCGCCGACATCGATGGACGGCGCGTCGGTGTAACCGCTGTGATCGGCCGGCAAGCCTTCCACTCGATCCCGGCTGCCCAGCGAGCCGGCCAATGCGTCACCGATCCCCTGCAGTCCCTACGCGAGGTGATTCTCGCCCACCACCACGAGGTGGACAGCTGGGTCCTGCTCAGCCATTCCGGCTTCGACGAGGACCGGAAACTCGCGGCGGCCTGTCCGTTCCTCGACGTGGTCTTCGCCGGGCACTGCCACAGCGATCAGTACGGACCGGTCCGAGTCGACGGCACCCTGGTCGCCAAGGGTCGGGAACTCGCCGACGGCTATGCGATCGCAACACCCGTAGGCACGGGATGGGGTGCCGGCACTACATCCTTCCCAAATCGGGCCCCGAGCCGCTTTCCCATGGAGCTTGCGGATCTGCGCTCCCTCATCGAAAACGTCAAGCAGCAGCTGGCCGCCGTCCTCGGCCCGATCAGTCCGGCGTACCGCAACCAGCCCCTCGACCGGCGCAGCCTGCTCATGGAGCTCACCGCCCGCCTGCGTACGGCACTCGGGGCAGACACGGTCGTCCTCAACGAGACGGCACTACGTGCCGTCCCGCTCGGCGACACACTCACCCAGGGCGACCTGCTCTCCATCGAGCCGTTCGCCAACCAGCTGGTGCATGCCCACGTACCTGAGCCGGCACGCAGCGGCCCCCGTGGCCTGCTGTCAGATCTGACCGCCCAGTCCGGTCCGCTCGTCACGGCCCCCTATCCCCTGCCGGGCGTCATCACCACCGTGCTGACCACCGACTACCTCGCCGACACCTACCTCGGCGGACGCACACACGAGGCCGGCCTGCGCCTGGACCAGGCCGTCCAGCACGTCCTCACCGCTCCCGACACCGCGGAAGGAGACAGCGAATGATCCTCACCGGCCCGGAGATCACCGCTGCCGCTCACGACGGCCGCCTCCGCATCACCCCGTTCGCCGCCGACCAGGTCAACCCCAACAGCTACAACGTGCGTCTGGGCCCCACCCTGATCACCTACACGAGCACGGTCCTGGACGCGCACCGGCCCAACCCCACAAGCGAAACCAGCATCGGCTCGGACGGGCACATCCTCCAGCCAGGCGAGCTCTACCTCGGCCACACCCTCGAAGAGGTCGGCTCCGACACCTTCGTGCCACTGCTTTTCGGTCGCTCCTCCGTCGGACGTCTCGGCCTGTTCGTCGAGATCACCGCCCCCATCGGCGACATCGGCTTCCACGGCCAGTGGACGCTCATGCTCACCCCGATCCGACCGCTGCGCGTGTATGCCGGCATGGCGATCGGGCAGATCATGTTCTTCGTCTCCACCGGCGCCATCGACCTCTACCGCGGCAAGTACCAGGCCGCCGCAGGACCACAGCCTTCCGCCTACTGGCGAGACCTCGCCCGACTCCGGGCGGTGGCATCGTGATCCTCACCGGTCCCGCCATCGCCGCCGCCGTCCAGGCCGACGAGATCACCATCGACCCGTACGAGCCCAGCCGCCTCTCCCCCAACGCCTACGACTGGCGGCTCGGCGAAACGGTCCGCGTCTGCAACGGCAACCTCGACGCCGCGACCCCCACCGCCTTCACCGAGCACCCCATCTCCAACACCGGCCTCGTGCTGCGCCCTGGCCTGCTCTACCTCGGCATCACGCTGGAGCGGACCGGTTCGGAGACGTACGCGCAGCTACTGAACGGCAACCGCACCACCGGATCCCTGGGCATCTGGGTACACGTCTCGGCTCCGCTCGGACACCAGGGCCATGCGATCCGCTGGACTCTAGAGATCCGCGCCACGCGGCCGGTGCGCGTGTATCCGGGTATGACCTTCGGCAAGCTCGTCTTCCTCACCACCTCCGGCACCCCGGCCAGCTACCAGCAGCAGCCTGCTAAGTACGCGTCCACGGAAGGCATCGACATCTCGCGCCTCTACGAGGAGATCGACGGAGGCACGCGGTGAGCGCTCGCTCGGCCACCGGCCCGATGGCCGCCACCTTACTGGACCTCCCCGTTGGAAGCCCCGGCGGCAGCGTCGAGCTCTTCATCGACCTCTACACCGGCCGACAACCCCTCATCCCGGCACGCGCCTTCATGCTCGCACCACCTGGTCACGCTCCCCGGCCACCCGCCGGACTCAGCGTGCTCCCCGTAGCAGGCAAATGTCTGGAAGGAACGGGCTTCAGCCGCTACGTCGCCACCCTGCGCAGAGCGCTCACAGCCATACTCGATCCCACGCAGATCGGCGTCCTCCACTTGCAGCACCTCGCATTCGGCGCCACTCCTGCCCTCATCCGCGCTCTGCCCGCGCATCCTCGGATTGCCCTCGTCCACGGCACGGACCTGCTCTTCGCCGAGACCCACCGAGACCAGCTCCAAGTGCTGCGCGAAACAGCCAGGGCCGCTGACGCCATCGTGGCCCCGACCAACGCAATGGCCGACTGCCTCCTCAAGCTCGCCCCGCAGATCGAACGCCGCAAGATCACCCACATCCCCTGGGGCATCCCCGACCACCTGCTCACCGCCCCACCCGCCCGGCCGGCACGCACCTCCAGCAGCCACCTGCGGCTCCTGTACGCAGGACGCCTGACCGCCGAAAAGGGTGGTGAGGCCCTGATCAAGAGTCTGGCCCCGGTGCCCGGTGTCGAGCTGAGCGTCGCCGCGCCCAGAGGCCAGTTCCACGCACTGGCCCCGCTGCTGCAACGAGCCGGCGTACGAGTCCGCTACCTCGGCTGGCTGCGCCGCCCACAGCTGTGGAAAGCCTTCACCGAACACGACGTGCTGGTCGTGCCGTCCACCACCCTGGAGGCCATGGGACTGGTCGCGCTGGAAGCCCAAGCGTGCGGACTGCCCGTCCTCTACCAGCCCGTACCTGGCCTCAGCGAAGCGCTCGCCACATCTGGCATGGCCACGGACTTCACCCGCTCCGCTGTTCTCGCGCGCGACCTCGACCGGCTAAGGAAGACGCCTGAGCTGCTGACCGCCCTGCGACAGGCGGGCTACGCGAACGCGGCCCGCCATCCTCTCTCGGCGACCGCACGGTCCCTGAACGACCTCGGCCGCCAGCTCACCTGACGTGATTCCCGGGCGGCACGACACGTCGCTGCCCGACCCACCTTGTGAACGTCACTACGCTAACCGCGCGACGCCCCGGCGAAAAGGGAGACCATGACGTACGACAGTGACCGCATCGAAGCCCTGTTGGACGAGGGCGTCCGCGACAAGGTGTACCCGGGCGCCGTGTGGGCCCTCGGCGACGCCACCGGCACCCTCGCCCAGGGCACCACCGGCGTCCTCGACCCTGACGAGCCGGACGTGCCGATGCGCACCGACACCGTCTTCGACGCCGCCAGCCTCACCAAGATCCTGGCCGTCTGGTCCTCCGTCGGCGCTCTGTACGAGGACAGAACCCTCGACCTCGACCAGCCGCTCGGCAGCTTCTGGCAGGAGGTCACCGGGCACCCACTCGGAGCCGTCACCGCCCGGCATCTGCTGACGCACACCGCCGGCGTCCCACTGCGAGCCCAGCTGAAGAACCTCTACGGCACCAACCCGGACGACATCCGCCGCGGAGTACTGCACGAGGCACTCCACCGGGCACCCGGCGAAGCCGTCGAGTACACCGACCGAGCCGCCCTCATCCTCGGCTACCTCGCCGAACACCTCTCCGGCAGCCCCTTGGACCAGCTGGCCACCGCCCGCACCTGGCACCCGCTGGGCATGACCGGCACCCGCTTCGGCCCCCTGCCCGCCGACCTCGCCGCCCGCTGCGCACCCAGCGAACTCGACCAGGACACCGACACCCACCTCAAGGGAGTCGCCCACGACTTCTCTGCCCGCCTTCTGGGCGGCGTCTGCGGCATCGCCGGCGTCTTCACCGTCCTCAACGACCTCGCCATCTTCCTCCGGTACATGCTCGGCCCTGCCGCGTCCCATGTGCGGGCTGGTTTCGGCAGCGAGTGGATCACACACTCCCTGACCATCGAGACGGGTGAGCTCCAGCCGGCTCGTGGCTTGTTCTGGCATCCCGCTCCCGGCACCACCACCGAGGAGGACGTCTGGGTGCACTACGGCTTCACCGGCACAGGCATGTGGATCTCCCCCACCGGGGGCCGCTGGGCGGTGCTCCTGACCAACAAGCTTTACTACACAAGGGATCGTGGGCCATTGACCGAGGTTCGCAACACCTTCCGTGAACTCGCCTTCAGTTGATGTGTCAAAAAGAAACCCAGGCCCCATCCGACGTCCGCTGCCTGGTGTTGAGCGCAACGCTGCCGACCCACCCGCTAGAAGGCTGGCCTTATTCGGACAGCGATCATCGCCGGTGTACGAAGGTAAGCGGACACACAGTGCGATGCAGCTGAGGCCGAACGAGCGCTGCCAATGCGACGGAGATAACAGAATCGGCTCGGGTAGCCCGCCTATTTCATCCGGTTTAGCGTGGAATGTACCGCTCTTCGGATAGGGGTGATGTCAGTGCCATAGGGAAGACTCTGGATGTGGGGGAGGGAGACTCATGACTGACCAGCAAAATGGCTCTGACCAGCGCATACCTGCTCCGAATGGTTGCCGATGGTGTGGGCTTGAGGCGCGGGAGCATGCGCAGCGCTGGAAGCCTCCGGTGGGCTGGCACAAGTGGGAACCGCCGACACTGGAACAGCGCAAGGAACGCATGCTTGCACGGCGGCGGCGCCGCGGCGGTACCAGTGAGACCAGGTCAGCGCTACGCGCTCTTACCCTGCGGCCAGCTTTCTGATCTCACTGAAGATCTCCCGCAGCTGAGCGGGCACCTGATCAGGGCTGGTGAGCGTGCTCACCAGCCCGAACATCATGTCGGGTTTGCCGCTGGGACCGTTCGGGCTGTCATTGCGGAGCATGTTCAGCACTTCTTTACTGAACTTCTTGCCGCGCTGAGCGGTGAAGTCGTCCGTGGTCCACGGCTCGCCGCCCTTCGGCCAGAGTTCGTTGGCGGTCGCGGCCCACAGATCGTCCGGGAACAGTTCCTCCAGCTCATTGAAGGCGTCCGGCTCGCCCACGAAACGGACAACGTCGCTGAAAGCACTGCCGAAGAACTGCTGGAGTCGGGCTTCCTTGAAGAGCCCCTTGGGCAAGGTGCGGCTGTCGGCGTCCACCATGAGCATCACGGAGCGGCCATGCGCGACCAGATAGTGAGCGAGGTGCAGGGCCCCCTCATTGTTGAAGCACGCCCACAAGGCGATGCCGGCCGACTGGAGAGACTGGCCCTCCGACAGCCGGAACAGCATGGGGATCACCCGCTGTTCGGTGTCGCCCTCGACAGCCAGAAAGCAACGCTCATGTAGCAGAACAGAGTTTCGAAGACCGACTGCCGCAGCCATACGCCCTAGGTGCACGTCGATGCCGTCGTGGGTGTCGGCCCCCAGCCGCTCGATCACCGTCCGTCCGCGCTCCAGTCGCAGATGCGCGACGTCGGCGATGTCGACACCGTCGATGAGGTTCATGGAGTGGGTGGCGACGATTACGTTCACATGGGGCAGCGCGCTCTGGTCACGGATGAGCTGCATGATCTTGCGCTGGTGCCCGTAGTCGAGGTGCGTGTCCGGCTCGTCGTAGATCACGATCGTCTGTCCCGGAGGCGGGACATCTTCCTCAGGGTCAGCTGAGGAGTCGACGTCGGCGAACTCCTCGCGCGTGAGCAGCTGGCTGTTCCACTCCCAGATCGCCAGGGAGATACGTCGTGCGCTACCTAGGCCGGAACGATCCAGGCCCACGGTCTCGCCCTTCGTACGGGCGATTCGCAGCGGCGCACCCCGGAAACCGTGAGTGAACGAGACCACAGGCTCGACGTCAACGTCTGTGAGGTCGTCGCAACGACTCTGAATGTGCTCGCACAGGGACCGGGCGTCGTCCTGAAGTCGCTCTTTGATCCCGGCCTCGATCGACTGCAACTGGCCCTCAAGCGTGGGGTCCGACATATGGGCCTGGTAGCGGCCCATCAGCGCGGTCTTGACCGCAGCGTCGGGATCGGCCGACTTCCCGTCGAACGGCATCAGCCGGGGCATGCGATGCTCCATCCCCTTCGGAGCAGGAACCCAGCCCGACGCTGAGGCGTGAGCCATGCCGTACCTGCAGAGGGCTGGCTCGATGTCGCCGCGTTTTATGGACGACAGCTCAGGGAGCAACTGCTTGGCGAGGGCTCTCACCTCGTTGAGGGCCAGTTTGGAAGGGTCACGCAGTCGTTCGTCGTCCGCGAGCGGCGCCCAGCACTCAAGGACGGGGTCCTCACCGTTGACAGCGCGTCGCCGTACGCGCAACTCCTCGGCCGGAAAGCCGAACGTTTCCAACTCCCAAGAGTCGAGGGTGAACTGCCCCTCCACCCATGTGGTCGAACACCGCAGGAGAGGCGCCGAGTCATCGACGTCCACGCCATCCGAAGCGTCGAGCTCGTACGTACGATCGTCCTCGGTCAACTGCTCATTGCCCACAAGGAACGCCAGCGCGGCAAGCACCGCGCTCTTACCGCCGTCGTTCTGGCCGGCGAGGATGGTAGGTGTGCTGACCGGAATGTCACGGACGTCCTTGAGGGATCGGAATCCGCACACGTTGAAGCCGTGCAGGTGCACCGTTCTCAGCCGCTCCGTTCCCTAGCGCCTCGGGGCAGACGCAAGCCACCAGGGGTGCCTCTCCCCAGACATTGACCTGGGCAACAGCCAACCCAGGCGCATCATCTTATGTCTTGTGGAGATAGCCTGTTGGCGCTGTGAACGGATCTGACCGATTCCGACCGACACCGCACGAAGCCGGCTTGCCTCGGGCTCAACGTCACGGCTGACGGGGCCTCCATCGCCCCCGAACCGCCCCCCCCGTTATCTTCTTCGCGGTCCTGCAAGAGGGCCGCTGGCCTCCGGGCCCGGCATGACTGTTCCCCCCTGTCGAGTGGATGACCTGG
>NZ_JBFACU010000076.1:0-12591 GCF_040641015.1 Streptomyces sp. NPDC021356
CGACAGTCGGGCCACCGGCCTGACCATCACCCACCGGACAAAGCAAAACGGTCCGCCGACTCCGTCGGCAGACCGTCACGCAAGATCGAGGCTAAGTGCTCTGAATGGACATCGAACGGCGGCGCCACAGGGAACGTGAAGTGTGGTTACACCAACAGTCCGACGTCTCACAAGTACCGCGCTGTCGTCAAGTGCATCAACAACTCAGGAAGCAAGTTCACGGTCTACGGTAAATGGGTCACCCCCATTCCCAAGGACAAGTATGGTGCCACGTCGAGCGGGGTTTGTTCGGGAAGCGGAACTGCGGGCGTAGCAGATGTAACGCACGAGTTCGCACTGGCCTAAATAAGCCATCGTCGATTAGCGCTCAACTGCTTCAGCCGTTGTAATCTTGCCTGTCGGTACCCGTCCGCCTGATTTCGACTGCGGGTCGCGACGCCGCCGCCAGGCTGGACGTTCGGTCATGCAATGCCCGGCCCAACCATGGCGCCCCTGCCAAGCAGGGGCGCCATGCATCGTTCTATAGGGCGGAAACAAACCCTTTTCGCTCATACGATTTGAATGCGACGGTAAAGGTGCGCGATCTTTAAGGTTATCAGGACGGAGCGTCGGCGGGAGGCTTTTTCATGCTCACCGCGCTGGTCGCGTTTCGCTCCCCACTATCGCCAGCGCAGAGTCGATATCGCGCCGGCCAAGTGCACGGAAGGCGCCCTTGGCCGGCATCCGGCGACACCAACACGCGCCTCTAGAGCACGTCCGGGAAAGACGTGAGTCAACTCTTGGACACCTGGCGCTTCAACCAGGAAGCGTCCATCTGGGATGTGACGGGAGCGGTCCGAGGAGAAGGGGCTCACCCTTGAGGGGGCCCCTTCTCCAGCCGGCAGTATGTCTTACGCGGGCGGGTACACCAACGTGATCTCGCGGTTCAGGCCGGTCTCGTCAGCATCCGGGTACATGGAGACCTCACCGTCGGACCACCGCACGAGGAGGTCGTCTGGATAGCGGTTTTCCGTGTAGTCGCCGGCGCCCAGGATGGTTGCGTGCGTCCAGAGGCGATTGGGCTTCTTGACCTGGATCTCGCCGTGGAATCCATTCTGGTCGATGTCCTTGTAGAGCGTCAGTTCGCCGTCTGTCCAGCGCACCATGAGATCGTGCTGGTCGTTGCCCGTGAAGTCGCCCGACGTGATCGTCGAGGCGTGCTGCCAGGTGGCGTTGGGTGCGGCGAGCCTCTTCTCTCCGTGGAAACCGTCGCGGTTGACGTCGGTGTACAGGGTGACTTCGCCGTCGGTCCAGCGGACCATGAGATCGTCGGTCCACTTGTTGCCGGTCGTGTACCGGCCGCCGGTGAGGGAGGTGGCGTGCTTCCACAGTTCGTTGGGCTTCTGCAGCTGGATCTCGCCGTGAAAGCCCTTCTCGTCGATGTCGGGGTAGAGCGTCAGCTCGCCGTCGGTCCAGCGGACGATGAGGTCGTCGTGGTCGGCTCCGGTGAAGTCGCCTGCGGCCATGGTTGCGGCGTGCTTCCAGGTGTCGTTGGGCCCGGTGAGCCGAATCTCCTTGTCGAAGTTGTCGGCTTCCTCCCCGGCGCCGCGGTAAAGCGTCAGTTCACCGTCGGACCAGCGCACGAGCAGGTCGGAGTAGTCCCAGGTTCCGGGATTGCTGTCCGTGAAGTAGCCACCCGCCATGACCGCGGCATGCTGCCATGTTTCAGCCTTGCCCAGAACCCCGCGACCAGCAGGCTGACGATTGTTGACCGCGTCGTCGTACAACGCCTTGGCGTCGCCGTCGAGGTAGGAGCTGTAGGAGATGTCGTCCTTGTCACCGCCTGTCTTCCATCCGCCGATGACCCCGATGATTCCCCAGCCGCTGCCGCGCTTGATGAGGAACGGGCCGCCGGAGGCGCCGCCGGAGTACTTGTCACAGGCGATGCGCAGGAAGCTGCCCGGGATCTTGGGATCAGTACTGTCGTAGCGGACGGTCTTGTCCGTGCAATCCAACGGGCGTTTCTGGTTGGCCGGGTAGCCGATCAGGCGAGCGGGGTCATGGTTGTACCCGGCGTTGATCATCAGCTCAGCGCCCCCGACGACGTCCTCGACCTCCTTGCCACCGCGCGGTTCGAGCTGCAGGAAATTGAAGTCGAGGTCAGCCGCGGCGTCCGGGCCCTTGGCCAGGTACCGCTTGTCGACGTATATACGTCCGGGTTTGACGGTGAAGGAACCGTGCGGCTTCTTGCCGTCGTCGTACTGCGGGACGAACGCGAGGTTCTTGCGCGCGTCCTGGTCGTCGAAGCAGTGACCGGCGCTCATCACGATGTTCTTACCGGGGCTCTTGACGACCGTGCCACCGCAGAAGCGGCCGGTATCGGTGCCGTCGTTCCAGAAGAAGGTGCCGACCATGGGCAGCCCTTCGAACGGCTGGCTGGCTGCGCGGGGCATCCTGGTCGGAGCCGGAAACTGCTTGTCCTCCTGCTCCTTGACGGGCTTCGCGGACCGCATGCGCTCCGGGGTCCAGTAGTCGTCGGCGTCAGCCGGCGTGAACCCGCGAGCATCGTCGTCACCGCCCGCCGGGACTAGGGGCGGCGGAACAGAAGGCTGTTCCGCCGGGGCGCTGGAAGTAGCGCTCCCGGAGGGCGTCGGATCACCCGGGTCCGCGATCGCCGGAAAACCCGGCAGCAGAACGAGTGCCGCGGCCCCCGCCGCAACACCCCATGCTCTGCGTAGCTTCATGTTCGGTCCCCCCATATGAGATGAGACGCGCGCCACCGCCCTTGGCGTGGCCGCCTCACGGTCAGTCATGAGATAGTAATGATCAGTCATGGAATCGCAAAGCCGTTTTCGGCGGCGGGGGGAACCATCAATGGCCGATTTTGCACGTTTGTCGACGTACAGCGGGATTGCCGCAATCATCGTTCCGTTGATCCTGATCGGGCAGGCCGGGGAAGCCCGTGCCGACGAGCTTCCCTTCCCCGGAGGCGGGTACAGCTCCGTCGGCGGTCCAGCACGGCCCGGCGAGGTGGTGGACCTTACCGTCAAGGAACGTCCTGGCAATCCGCATCCGACGGCAGTAGAGGTCGCCAGTCCCGCACTGGAAGACGACACAGCTCTCGGGGACACCAAGCGCGCATGGGTGGGCGCGGGCCGGATCAAGAAGTCCGTGAAGCCCGGGACGTATCCGGTGACGTTCACGCTGCGCCACAAGGACGCGGAGTGTGTAGCGGAGGCGGACCGTGACCGTGACCTTGTGTGTGACTACCCGACGCTCGTCCTTCGCTCAACAGTCAAGGTCTCAGTTCAGGACGCGGCCCCGGTGTCGAGCGAAGGGCCGGGTTTCGGTGGCGGATTCGCCGTCGGCATCGCGTCAGGTGCCGTGGCAGCACTGGCAGTGGGCGGGACACTGCTGCGGCTGCGGCGCCGTCAGCCTGCCGACGAGCCGTCGGAGAGCTGAGCGCTTATCTCTGGCCTGGAGTGGCTCACCGCCGCATGCCCCGAGATGACCCCACTGGCCAACAGCATCCGCGACTTCGTCAAACGCCTCATGCCTCGCGGAGGAAATGCCGACGAGCTCTCGTAATGGATCGCAGGTCCGCGCAGCCGAGCTGCCTGCGCGCCTTCACTCGAGGGCTGTTCGTCACGACCTGCCGCTCGTTCACGAGAGATGCGCTGGGCTTAGCGCTGCGCCAGGACATCGTGGCCCTGCACCGCGACCTGCCGGGCTCCTGGGGTCAAGGGGCGCTCACCTCGAGACCTTGATCCCGCTGAACGGCAGGACAGGGGTGGCGGCGCCAGGCGGCGCCCCTCTGCCTGACCGCTTCGGGCCAGGAAGCCGAGGGCGCTCCGAAGGTGATCTTCCTCGACCGTCGGCGCCCGGCACTCTGCGCATCGTCGGCTGGTTACGGCCTGGTGCGCAGCAGTTCAGGGACGCGGCTGTTCTGTCCGAGCCAGGTGGCGACGTCCTTGTCGATGTTCTCGACCAGGTGCAGGACTTCGGTGTGGGCGTCGGTGAGGGTGAGCCCGCGAGTACGGCAGCGGCGGTCGGTCTGGCCCGGGAGAGGAACGCCGTCGATCAGTGGTTCGTGGTGGGCGGCGCGGTTGCGCAGGGAGCAGGTTCACCCAGCAGCCGAAGGTGGGCTCCGCCACGATCTTCCCGGCCGGAACTGCCCGGAGGGTCTTCTGCGCTGGCTTCCCGGTCGTCGGGTGGCTGGGCATGGTGTTGTTGCGCCACGTGGTCTTGAAGCCGCTCATGGTCAGCGCGAAGTCGTCGACGCCGAGGGCACGGACCGTGCCGATGCCGGGGTCAGGAAGAGCACGGCCCCGGAAGAGGCCGAGCGGATCGCCGCTGTCTACGCGGCTCGGCTCAAGGAGCTCAACGAGTCGTAGCCCTGGGCCCGGAGCGGGACGGGCAGAGGCCAGATGGACGGGCGTGGCTGGTCGATTCGGGCTGGCTGCACCCGGGGCGGCATGAGGGGGCGGGCCATCGCGGCGATCTCGTCCAGTTCTTCACGGTGGGCCGGCAGCGCCCGGCGCAGCGCCTGATAAAGCCGCAGGAACGCGGCAGCCTCCTGCTCGGTGTAGGGGCGGATCCGTTCCGCGGCAAGCGCCCACGACGCCCGTCCCGCGCCGCCGGCTTCGTGGCGCAGCAGTGCCTGCCCGTCCCGGCGGATCACCGTGATCGCAGTGATGTGCGGGTGCTGCTCAGCGGCGGCGACGACGTCGGCGAGCGCGCGGAAGCAGGTGTCGTGCCCGGAGCGGCTGGTGAACCGGCCGATACCGCCGATCTGCAGCGCGCGGGCATACCGCAGTGCGGTGGCGAGCCGGCTGTCGGCTTCCCGGACGGCCAGGACAACGAGCTCGACCGGGTAGCCGGCGGCCGCGTACGGCAGCGCGCTGGCGAGGAATTCCTGCACGCTGCCGGGCGCTGCCTCGATCAGCACGTCGCCGCGCCGGTCACGCACGTACTGCTCGGCCCGGGCGAACCAGGCTCGGTAGTCGGCGCGGATCGCGGCCCCGGCGTTGCGGGGATCGTCGCGCAGCAGCTGGAAGTAGTCCGGGTGCGAGACCTTGAAGTCGTCGCCGACCAGCCGGGTCGTCCCCGGCCGCATCGCGCGCCGCACCATCCGGGCAGCCAGCAGCTTGCCCGCGCCGGGCTGGCCCAGGACGTACACGGCGCGTGGGTCATCCCGGGACACGATGCCGCTCAGGTAGGAGGGCGCGATCAGCTCGTCGAAGACCCACCTGTGCTCTGCAGCCGACAGCCGGTGGTAGTCCACCCCCGGCGCTCGCCTGCGGGGCTGGGCGATGCGTCGGACCGGCTCTGCCAGGGCAGCAGCGCGCTCGGCATCCCGCTGCACGGCCAGGCGCCGGTCCTCGCAGCGCACCTCCCGGTGCAAGCGCTGATCCGCCGCCGACAACTGCCGCCGGAAGACCTCCGTCTCGCGAGCGGTCCAGGGGCGGGATCGCTCGTATTTCACCGCCCTGTCCGCTGCCGGCCGGCGCCGCCAGTTGCCGTCGACGAGCTCGTTGTCATACAGCACCGTGCCGTCGCGCCGCACGACCGTGATCCGGTCGGCCAGTTGCTCGGCCTCGATCGCCGCCAGCGTGGCCAGCATGCCTTTCGCGCAGGCGTCGTGGTTCTCCCGCGAGACGTAGCGGCCGCCGCCGACGACTGCCTCGGAGAGAAACCGGTCCAGGATCCCGAGCTGGCTCAGTGCCTCCGGCGTGGCCACCGCCACTACCTCCAGACGGGCGCCGGCCTCCCGGTATGCGGCCGAGGACGCACGGAACTCCTCGATGTCGGCGAGAGCGGACTCGATCACGGCGTCATACGCGTGAACGCGGACGTGGTTCTCGACCGCGGCCTGCCAGCGGCTCGTGTCCGGGCGGACTCTGATCCCGGCGGTGCGCACGTCTGCAGTCAGGTACTGGTGGTAGCGCCGGTGGGCGGTCTTGTAGAGGTCGCGGCAGATCCGCACGGCCCCGCCCCGGCGGTTGAGAGCCGCCTGAACGAGATCGGCAATCTCACTCTTCCCTGCGCCGGGCTGCCCGGCAACCACCACGGCGACCGGCCGGGACTGTCGCACGGCTCCCTTCGTGACCGCCGGAATGATCACCTGTTCCAGCACCCGGCGGCTCTCCGACCCGGGCAACGCATCCAGACGGCCACTGGTCCCCACCACTCGTCCTCCGTGCCCGTCAAGCTCAGGCGGTTCAGGACCGAGCCGAGCTGCATCCGTTTCAACGTCAACACAGCAAGCGTACGCCAAATGATCGGTGTTCGTACGCGGAACGTACGCGCCTTGTGCGTTCCATGGGGTAGAGTGTGGGTCAGGAGGTGCTCCATGTCCGAGTTGTTCGACGCGGTCGACGCACTGCTTGCGTCCCGCGCAACGCTGCCGCCGCCGGCGGAACGCAAGCGGCTGCGTGCCGCGCACGGCCTGACAATCGACGAAGTGGCCACCGCGCTGAAGGTGCGCCGGGCCACGGTCTCCGGCTGGGAGTCCGGCAAGACCGAGCCCCGCCCGCCCGAGCGCGACGCCTACGCCCGGCTGCTGGACAAGCTCGCGGAGCTCTACCCCGCCGCTCCGGCCGACGCGACCGCACCTGTCCCGAACGCAGCAACACCGGCCACGTTCACCGGCGCCCCCGATCCGGCGGAAGCGCAGACTCTGTCCACAGGCCCGGCGCCCGAGGCTGCGGCCATGACTGCAACCGAGAACACCCAGACCTCCTCCCCGTCTCCCGTCGCCGCTGCTCCGGCCGCCGCGCCCCGCCCGGCGCGCACCACCAGGACCACCTCGACGTCGCGCCGTCCCGGCGCGCGGAAGGCGGCCCCGGCCAGTACCCCGGCGGGCGGCAGCGACTCGCGGTTCGAGAACGGCCCACTGGCAGTCGTCGACGTCGACGACGACGGCAAGGTGCTGGCGTACTGCACCGGCGGCCTGATCCTGGATGTGCCCGCCAAGTCCCTTCCGTCCCTGGTGGACTGGACGCTCAAGGAGGCGAAGCTCGGGCAGCCGAAGCTGTCCGGGCCGGGCAAGGACGCCGACCCGCTCATCGTCCTCACCCCGTCCGCGCTGAAGCGCTACGGCCTGCCCGTCACGCTCACGGAGCAAGAGCGGCTCGCCGGGCGCCTGCCCGAGGGCCACAAGGTCATCAAGCAGCTGGTCCGCGCGGAGTGGAAGCTGACCAAGCGCGGCTTCGGCCCGTGGGCGCGGATCTACCGTCCCGCCACCGGCTCGGAGCGGGCCTGCGTCCAGCTCTGCATCCCCTCCTGGAACGCCCTGGACACCCGGCACTGGGACACCGCCGGACAGCTCCCGCCGGCCGAACTCACCCGCGTCCTGGGCGTGTACGCCTCGCGGGTGATGACGCCGCGCGGCTCCACCGCCGTGACCGGCCTGGAGCTGATGACCGCCCTGCACCCGCCGACCCGGGCCACCGCACCCGACGAGAACGGCAAGCGCACCGGCGAGCACAACCCCGGCTCGCTGGGCAAGGACGCCATCGACCCGATGAACTGGCCGCCGTGCGAGGTCCCCGACGGCCACCCCGTCCTTAAGGACCTGCCCCGCTTCCACGTCCGCGGACCGGCGGAAAAGCTGCTCGAGGAGTCCTACGACTGGGCACGGCCGATGACCGACGCGGAGTGCACCCTGCGCTACCTGGTCGGCCTCGACGTCAACATGGCCTTCGCGGCCGGAGCCAACGGCTTGACCATCGGCCTCGGCGAGGCGACACGCGTCAAGGCCCCGACGTTCGACCCGAAGCTGCCCGGCTCCTGGCTGGTCGACCTGTCCCACGTGGACCTGTCCCGGGTGAAGGCCGGCAAGGAGTGGGTGGAGCTGGACGGCTCGCTGCTGCCCAGCCCGTTCACGCCGAAGGGCGACAGTCCGGAGGGCCCGGCCTGGTACGCGACACCCACCGTGGCGTACGCGGTGGAACTCGGCTACGAGGTGCGCCCGCTGGAGGCGTGGGTGCGCTACGACAACGGCCGCTACCTGGACGGCTGGTACAGCCGGATGCGGGACGCCTACCTCGCCACAATGGCCGACCTCGGCGTGCACGCGGACATGGGGCCGGCCGACTTCCTCGCCGCGATGAATGGCTATAAGGAGCGCGACCCGGACCTGGCGATCGTCGTCTCGGCGATCAAGCACACGGTGAAGGGCGGCATCGGCAAACTCCGCGAGCGCCCGCGCGGTGAGGGCTGGCGCTCCGGCGAGCCGTGGCGCGCCCTGTCCCGGCCGACCTGGCGGCCGGACATCCGGGCGGCGGTCATCTCCCGCACCCGCATCAACCTGCACCGCAAGATCGTCAAGCACGCGGCGTTCACCGGCCAGTACCCAGTCGCCGTCAACCACGACTGCGTCGTCTACGCCTCGAACGGCCCGAGTCCGCTGGACTTCCTGCCCTACCGGGACGGCAAGCCGCTGCCCGGCGGGTTCAAGCTCGGCATCAACCCCGGCCTGGTCAAGCACGAAGGCACCCAGAGCGTCCTGTGGGGCGAGGAGGTCCGCGAGCGCTTCAACGCTCCAGAGCTCAACCTCGCCCGGTACATCAAGGACGGCTCCGTCATCGACGTCGACAACGGCGAGTAGGAGACCACGATGGCCACGTTCGGGGACGGCCTCGACAGGGCGGTACAGAAGGCGTTCACGCGTCCGGCGCCCAAGAGCGCGGGAGCGCAGATGCGGTACCTGGTCAAGCAGCTCGGCGCCACCAAGCCGGTCGCGCAGATGCTGCGGGTCTCCCAGCGCACCGTCGAGCGGTACGTGAAGGACCAGATCAAGAAGCCCCGCCCCGACCTCGCCGCGCGCCTGGAGCGCGAGGTGAAGAAGCGCTGGCAGCCCCAGATCCGGGCCAGGGCCCGGCAGAAGGCGGCCACCACTGGCGGCATCGTCATCGACACCCGGGCCCGCATGGGCTACACCGCGCCGATCGGGTCGACGGACCAGGACCGCATCCGGCACCTGACCGTCGCCCTGCCTCCGCAGTACGCCGCCCGCCTCTTCGACGCCCAAGAGGCCGGCGCCACCGACCAGCAGCTCCAGGAGATCGCGGCCGAAGCCCTCAAGGAGGTCTACTTCCAGGACCGCGGCCGCCGCGCCGGCTCCCTGGAGGAGGTCCGGTTCACAGACATCGAACACCTCGAGTTCGACCTGTAGCCGGCACGCCCCGAACAGCCCGCGCGCCCCGGTCTGACTGAGCGCTTCAGCTGGCGAGTGAGTGCGCAAGTTGGCGCCTGGAGCGGGCAGCATCGACAGCCCGGGTTGGCTGGGTGGCGTAGACGTCAAGGAGCGGTTTGAGCTGGCGGTAGTAGGGGTGCTCATCGGTGCGGTATCTCGTTTCCTCTCCACGAGTCGCCCGCCCGTTGCTACGGTCTCTGCCCGGGCCAAGGGTCTCCAAAGTGGAATTATGGGATGGAATTATGGGGGAGTCGTGGAGAGCGGAGTCAACAAAGCGGCAGCCTGGCTCGGTGTAGTGACCGGGGCCATCGCCGTCCTTGCGTTCTTTGGAGTGAGCAACTTCGAGGAACTCAAGCGATCCGTCGCCAACAGTGCACGGTCGGACGACTCACTGGCGGACCCTTGTGAGGCCCTGCCGGCCGACTACCTCAGCAACTTGCGCGTGTCCGGGCCGAAGCATGACGGAGACGAGTTCCAGACGGACTGGCCTAAGCCGAAGAGCGGCTATCCCTACCACTGGTGGGATTGCGGCTGGCTCGGACCGAATCCGAAGGTCGGCGACGGGAATCTCGTCATCGGCTACTCGCAGAACACGAACCCGAGTACGGAGGGGATGCGACCGATGAATGGCATCCCGGACGCGACATACGGACCCCAGAACCCGGGATACGATTCCTCGTGCTATGTCGAATGGCCCATCGCCGACGGCAAAGGCAAGGCTTCTGTGTGGTACGGCGGCACGTGCTCAGACGCCCGGGCCATCGCCCGCAAGGCATACAAGAAGCTCTCCCACTAGCGGGGGTAGGCTTCACAGCCGCGCGTAGCCTAGCCGTCCGCGCCGTTGGGACAGCACCTCCTGCTGGGGTACGTCGCGACCGGACCAGCCACCCTCAGTGTGATGCACGGCTCCCTCCCGAGCGGACGACGGTCTACCGACCGCAGTACCTCCGATGATGGCAGGCAGCGACGCTCAACCCGCCATATGGAGCGCTCAGTCACACTTCTTGTGACTGGGCGCTTCAGTTGGCGGATGAGCAGTTGATTTGGCGGGTCGAGCATTCCGTGATGAAAGCTGAAGCTCACGCCCCCGTGGCTACGGTGGAGAAGCCATCAGATGCGTCGGCCGGTCGGCCGTGCTCCCAGACGCTGTCGAATTCCGTCTGGAAGTGTTGGAACCACTCGCCGTCACGGTGCGGGAGAACGGTGAAGACGGCATCCCCGCTGGCCGAGCTGTGCGAGTAGATGTCGACGTAGATGCGGCCACCGAGGCGTTGCGGGTCGAGCAGGACGAGACCGAAGGCCGGGACGAAATCGAGAAAGCGCACTTCCACCCTGCCCTCCGTGCCGGGCGTCTCGGCGAGTTCGCGGAGCAGGTCGACGGACGAGCGCAGCCGGTTGCGGTACATCCCGGCCCGGTCTGGAATGGTGCTGCGGCGTGCTACCTCGTCAGGGGCCGAACCGGCCGGGTCGATGAGCGCCACCTTGACCACGGCGCCAGCCACAGCCCTGCGCTGGAGCTCGTCCACCAGGTCGCGCAGCGTGCGCGACAGTGTCACCCCGACAATCCGGATGTCCTGTGCGGCACGCACCTGCTCCAGGAGGTCTGCTTTGCCCTTGCCGAGGAAGTCCTGTACGGAGAGCTCGCCCCTGCCGCGGGCGAGCACCTCGGCGGTCAGCTTCGCCACCTGTCTACGGCTGCCGAGCATGCCGCCGGCTAGCAGGGCAAGCGTTGCGAGAATTGCGGCGGCCAGCACCTCGCCTCCGACCGTGCCGAGCACCCCGAGGACGGCCAGCACCAGGGACAGCACTGCTGTCGTATAGATCTCCAGGTTCTCCCCTGCCTGCAGATCCGTGCGCAGTTGCCGAAGTAGACGCATGAGAGGCATCGTGGATACCCGCTTGATGGCGTGTCAATGAGCGGGTATGCAGGACTGACGAGCTACCGGCGGGTACCCAGCGATGCCTTTGTCAGATGCGCGCGACACGCTCAACTCGCCAACTGAGGCGCTCAGTCACACCCGGACCGCATCGGTCCGGGGCGCGCTGGCGTATCCCTGGAAAAACAGATGCTCACGCAGGTGATGCTGTGCTCACCACGCGTCCTACTCAGGAGGCGGCGTCACCAGCTTCGTAGTGCTGGGGTCGACGTCCGCTGCGCAGGCCAGGGTCGGCAGGTCGCGATCGAGCAGACCGTTCATTTCGATGGCCACCCGGCTGAGGAGGTGGGCGGCCTGCACGGACTGGCCGTCCGCGACGGCGGCGTAGAACCTGGCGGCATAGGTGATGGCGTCGACATCGCCGATGGTGTCGGACATTCCGATGGCGAACGGCACAGTGTCCACCAGCATCCCGATCTGGGCCGCGGAGTGGCAGGAGTTGAGCAGGACCAGCAACGGCTTGTCGTCCACAGCGGCAATGGCCCGGGCGAAGGCACCAGCGCTGACGATGGCACCTTCGTGGAAGCCGTCTTCGCCTTTCTCGAAAGCGATCAGGTCCTGCGTGCTGTGCCCGGAGAAGTGCACGACGTGAGGACGGAACCGCGTCAGTGCGTCCAGGAAGACGTTCGCCGTCGCGGCCGGGTGAAGATCCAGCTCGACCAGGTCCCGATGGGTGGCACTCTGAACGGCCGCCCGAATCCTCTGCTGCTCCTGGCCGACTCGTAGGTCGCCGGCGGAAGCGGCCGCCAGCAGCAGCACCCGCAGTTGCTCGGGCTTCGGGGCCCGCAGTTCCCTGACCATCGTGCGCACCTGACTCTCCGTCGTTGACAGACGGCTCTCGATCTTCTGCTGGTCTGCTGCGGCACGCCGCTCCGTCTGCTGCTGTACACGCTGGCGAGCCCTCTCTGCGGCTGCCTGCTCACTCTGTTCCGCCTTCGCCAGCTTGGCCAACAGGTCGGCTGCTTCCTTGGAGAGCTTGCCCACCCTGGCACTCCATGTGCTGGCGTCCTGGCCCGCCTTGTTGGCTTCGTTCTCGTACCTCTGGGCAGTACGCAGCTTGCTGTTGACGGTGCTCTGGCTGCTCGCCTTGGCGGCGGCCGCTCTGTCCTTCGTGGCTTTTGAGCGCTTATCGGCTTCCTTCTTGCGGAACTCACCGACCTTCTTCTCCGCATCCGCACGAGCCTTGTTCTTCCTGTCCAGCTGGCTCCGGTAGTAACTGGCGTTCATGGCGTGCCTCTCTGCGGTTGCCGTATCGCCAGGCTATGGCCACCCACTGACAATGCCGGGGGGATCCGAGCGCTCATGGATACTGGCGGCATGGCAGAAGGATCCGATTCGCACCACGACGTCACCTACCGGGCGCCAGTCGGCCTCAAAGCGTGGTCACGTCCGCTGGAGTGGTGTATCGACGGCCACTCGGTGATCTCGTATTTGAGGCTATGCGGTGAGTTCGGTGGGCAGGGCGGTGTCGTCTTT
>NZ_JBFACU010000077.1:0-11388 GCF_040641015.1 Streptomyces sp. NPDC021356
CCGCTACGACAAACGCGGGTACGTCTTCCTCGGCACCGCCACAGCAGCAGCCCTGGTCATCTGGCTGCGAACTTGATCGCCCGGACAAGTCCTAGCTGCGCTTCGATGCCCGCAGCCAGGCGTATTACGAACGCCGACCCAGAAGGCGAGACCCGGCGTGAGGTCATCCGATGCCTCAAGCGACATGCCGCCCGACCTGCGCGAGGAGTGTGCGCTTCCTCGCTGCTGGTACGCATTACGAACCGACGGACTCCCATGGCAGGGCGGGCTGCTGGGGAAGTCGACACAGGGTGCGCCGTAGATCGTCGCGGTTGAACTCGATGCCGGCTGTCAGCAGGGTGCGGGTGTGTAGGTCGAGTGCATCGAGGAGGTCGTCGGGGAGGCCGACTGCGATGGGAATCTGCCAGGCGTCCTTGAGGAAGGCGTCGAGTTCCTGCTCTTCAACCCGCAGGTGCACGTGAATCGACCACGGTTCAACCGACTTCATGGGTCCACGGACGGAGCGCCCACGCGCTCCGATGATCCGATTCCCTGCGAGTTGAAGTGCACGCAGTACGGCCATCTCCGAGACTGCGGCGATCAGCATCGCGCGGCTTTCCGTTTCCAAAGTTTGCTGATCCCTTCTTTGCCGCCTCGAGTGTGCGCCGTGCATCAGACTGTGTTGGATTGGCTTTCATGTGGTGAGGACGGCGGTTGCGTTTATCCGGTTACTCCAGTGGCGTTGACCGCTCACCAGAGGCATCTGTGGTCATCGCCCGCGGACTCGTGTGGCACGTTCGCGCTCTTCAGCCTGGTCAAGTAGCTCCTTTTGTTGTGCGCGGCCCGCTGCGGCGACCGCGCGCAGCGCAGGTTCTCGGTCGGCAAGAGCGGTGAAGTAGTCCAGAAGCTGAGAGTGCATCCGCGAGCGATCCCCTGACCAGGAGTCGCACCAGGCGACAGCCGCCGCGATCCTGTCAGCGCTCGCTCCCCGCTCCAACAGGAGGGGACCGATCTGTTCTACGGCCGTGTTGCGCTGCCCGAAGAGGGCGTCGACCAGCTTGTCAGGGCTTACGGCATGTTGGTCGAGCAGGTGCTGGGCCAGCTTGGTGTCCGAGCCGACGAGATGGATGAGGGCGCTGTGGCCGACGCGGGGCAGGCCCATGCAGTGGATGGCCAGACGTAGCCGGTGCGGACGTGGGAGGTAAGCGAGGACGTGATCGCTGTCGTGCGGGAGCGGCGAGGCGTACCAGCCCTGGGCGGTCATGTCCTTCAGCCGCTCGTGGAACCATGATTCGAAGGTGTCGGCGTCATGCTCCGCGAGGTGCGTGAGGACTCTGCCCGCTCGCCACTGGTTGTGCGGGGGTAGGTGATCGATGCGCAGGTTTTTTATCGCGCGGCGCCATGATGTCTGCCATTCTGTCGGCAGGGTGGGGCCGTGTGGTGCTCCGACCGAAAAACTGATCGCTGCGCTCGCGGCGATGGCAGGGACGGTGTGGACGAGCAGGCGTTGCATGACATCGTCCGGCTCGTGGCGAATCAGCGTCTCGAGCAGTGCCGCGTCCTCGGCCCGCATCGAGTCGATCACCAGCTCTCCCGTCTGATCCACCACGCTGCGCGCGACGACGGCGCTGATGACAGTGGGTCGGGAGGCCGCATCGTCGAGGGCCGCGAGCAACACGGACGGCGGCACGGTGTCAGGAGCCGTGGTGAGCCATTGCGTCAGGGCAGTTCCCAACAACATGGTCTCACCTGATTCGGCGGCTGCCTGGTACCAGGCAGCCGGGTCGTTCATCAGCTCGGCCATGCGGATGGCTGTCAGATGGCCGGTGTAGTCACCGACGACCTGTGCCTGCTCGGCCAGTTCGCTGAATCGGGCCACTCCGGCTCGAGGCCCCAGAGCAGTCAGCTTCTTCGCGAGTGTCTGCGCTTGAGTGAACACTTGCTCGGTGGCTGCCTCGTAGTCATGGGTGAATTCGACGCTTCCCCATTCACAGAAGGACTGAAGATCGGAGTCGACGTCGAATGTCGGCAGCTTCTGGCCAGCTGTTTGAGCCCGGCCCCGGATCCGGGCGAGTTCGCGGTGAGCGCGCATCGCTGCTCCCGGGCTGTTTTGCAGCAACGAGTGGAGTGAAGTAAGAATGCGGCGTCCTCCCTCGACCCCCCACCGCATCTGCTCGGCGGAGGGAGGCTGGCCACGGGGGGCGATGCCCAAGCCGAGCCGGACCCATCCCAGCGCCATGTCGAGCAGGGCGACCAGCGCGACGGGCGGACAGGGGACGCTGTCCTCGCTTTCCGTATCGCAGGTCAGAAGCGGGACTGCCTGCTCCCATAGACCGAGTAGCTTCGAGAGATTCTCTGCGGCGTCCACGCCGTGGGCGAGTGTGACTTTGTTCGGTGCCCCTGGATCCGGCCAGTTCCCTGATACCTCGACGCTGAAAATGCCCGCCAGGGCCTCGGTGGCCACGCTCCATTGCTCGCCCGAGGCGCGATGGCGGCGCATCCAGTCGAGCACCGCCCGCAGCAGACGGGCGCGGATCTCAAGGGACGTACCGAAGTCGGGGTCGATCACGCCGGCCAGATCGCTGAGCACGCGCAGCGGGTGATCCGGAGTGGAGTTCCGACGCCGCCTGTCTCCCACCGCCAGGGCCAGCAGTCCTCCGATCGCTTCCGGCAGCAAGAACTGACGTGCGCTCTGAATGAGTTGGCGGGTAGCTGCATCACCGAGAGGGTCAACGAGCATCCCATACAGCTCTTCGGGTTCGCGAGGAGTGGCCAGCACGGCCAGAGCCCCGTTCACCGCGAACTGGGCCGCCCGGGTGTCCAATCGGGCATACTGCGCCACGACGGCGAAGGTGCCGACGTCCCAAGACGTGGGCGCCGAGAGCGAGTGGATCCACTTCTCTGCTTGAGCCCGTGCCTGCGAGGAAGGGGATACCTCGGCTGCGGACATCACCGCGGAGGCAAGGTTAAGCGCGTGGTCGGGGAAGGCATCGACCAGCGTGGCCCACGGCCGCCGCACCGGACTGGTGAAGAACCAGCGCGCTACCAGCGGCGCGCACAGGGCCGGCTGCAGACGCCAAACGTCTTCCACCGACTCCACCAGGCCATTGTGTGCAAGACCCTCCACCATGCCAGACAACTCAGCGGGAGCCACTCCGACCAGGGGCGCGAGGGCGTACAGCATTTCCGGCGATACGCCACCCAGGGCGGCCACACAGGCCAGCGCATCCAGCACCGTGTGTGATGTTGTTGCCTCACTCAGGTACCGCTCGACGTGCGCTACGTGCGCTCTGCCGCTGAAGACGTCCCTGCCCTGCCCACTGGCCAGCAGCTCGCACAGCGTCACCGCCCACCCCGGCCGCCCGTCCGCTTGGTCGAGTACTGCAGCCCGGGACCGATGACCGGTGACACCCGCCGAGGTGACCAGCGTGTTCATCTCCGTCCGTTCGAGAGGGCCCACGTTGATGACCAGCGCCCCGGGCAGCCAGCCAACCACCTCAGCGAGCCGATCCGGCCAGGTCGTTACCACTGCGGAAAACAAAAGACCGGTCTGTCGACGGGTGTGTCGCAGGACACGCACCGCATCAGGATGAGCATGAGCATCGTCCACGACCACTGCTCTCGGCAGCACCAGAAGCAGGTCGTCATGAAGGTGAGCCAGCGAAGCGGGCTCTACGTAGACCACCTGATCTCCGAGCTGACCGGTGAGCCGAGTTTTGCCCACCCCCGGAACTCCAACGAGCACCACATCCTGGCAGGCATCCACCGCAGCCGACAGGGCTACAACCTCGCTCGCTCTGCCCACCAGAGGCGGTGGGCTCGCCACCAGAGGTGCCTCCAAAGGCTCGTCGAGCAAGGCGCCGAGTCGGCCCTCGATACCCAACAGACTCCGCCGCCATGCCGCATCACGCACCAACTGGTGAACGAACCACTCCTGGGCGTACACGTGGGCTGGAGGTAGCCCTCGGTCCGAGCACAGTTTGTCCAGAGCCCTCCGGGTGCGAGCGTCGACGGGGCGCGAGCTGGCTACAACAACCAGGTCGACCTGCAAGCCCTCCTCCTGCATCCGATTCAGGCCGTTGCGCACGTTGGCGATCGGATCACCAGTGGTGACCATAAGGCGCCCCCGCGCCTGAGGATCATTGCTGTCGGAAGGAAAGTAGATGTCTGCGTCACGGCCGAAGTCATGACCGCCCTCGACCGCCGACAACCCCGGATACCGGGACTGCAACAGGGCACAAGCGCACCGTTCGAACTCTGCTGGATGGACAGATTCGTTGAGAGCCTGCCGCACACGAGCCGGAAGATTCACAACCCACATGCTACGCACCGTGTGCGTTCTACGGTTGTGGAAAGCCGCTCAGCCAGACGGCTCGCCGTCTGCTGGGAAAGCCGGACCCGCTCGACGCACGGGTCGCCGCGCCGGCCGTACTCCGCGGTCGTGCCCGGGCCCGGGCCAAGTCCGGCGACGGCCTGCTACCGGATGCTTCTCTTGACTTCGGTGACGATGGTCCCAGGGTTGCATTGTCCTTCGGCCGTGCGGCCGGCGCTCTGGCTGAACTCTCTCCAGACACGCGGGTGCTCGGCGGTCACGGGCTGCCGTTCACCGGTCATGCCCTGGACCAGGCAGTGGCCGCTGCGCTCGAGGTGGTGCTCGAGCCACTCTCTGGACGCGAGGAGACTGTAGGCCCTGCCGCTCGGGCGGTCCCATGTCAGGTACTGCACCTGCAGTTGCCCGTCGGTGTCGTACCAGAAGGGGCGGTCCGGGTCGCGCCGCAGCCTGCTGTCTCTCAGGAGTGGGTCACTGAGCAGCGTCACGGAGACGGATGCGTCGAGGGAGCAGTCCAGGCTCTGACCATTCCAGTTGTAGGTCTGGTCAGTCGGAATAGCGGTGACGGGTTCCCCATCGGGGTCTGTGGCGAACACCATCCGGCCCTGCGGCTGTGCGGCGAGGGTGCGCTCCAGCCAGTCGTCCTCGTCATCTTCCATCGGACCGTCCGCCCACTGGTCTGCGAGCTCCAGGAGCAGCTCTTCCCGGCGCTTTTCCCTGCGCTCCCGCCAGATGGCGATGGCGACGCTCTCCTCCGATGCCGGCGGTCTAGGGGTTGGCTCCGGAGTGGAGAGATCGTCGTCCTCTGGGACAGGGGAGTCGTCCTCACCGTGATCGGGTTCGTCGTACTGAAAGGTATTCACATGCCAGGAGTCGGGTTCCGGATCGGTCCAGGGACTGGGGATGGTGGGGAAGTCGGCCAGGAGAAGGCTGTGGCGATCGTGCCCTTCGGGCATCAGCCGGTTCGTGAGCGAACGTCCTTCAAGCCACGTCAGCAGGCTGGTGAGTTGGGGGGCGGGCACGAGCCAGCTGTGGATGCGGTGCCATTGCTCTGCCTGGCCGCGGGTGACGTTCCATCCTCGGCCGTCGTGGTCGTCCATGGCCTGTTCGTAGAGGACGATCCACTGCCTGTCCTGGCTGTCGGTGCGGATGCCCAGTTCGTCGAGGTCGGGCAGGTTGTCCGGACGGCTGATCCAGATGCAGGGTGGAGATGGCGCGGGGTGGGGTACTGCTCGGCCCAGCGCAGCAGCCGGTGCAGTGCCGTGACGTCCCACAGCAAGGAGTAGGTCGCGACGCCCCACCACGCGTCGCGCTCGGGCCGCTGTTTTCGCAGCAGCACCCGGTGGAGACGGTCGGCGTTCAGCAGATGCCCCTGCTCGGCGGTGACCGCTACCGCAACCTCCAACACGTCGGAATTGCGTCCGTGACGTGCGGCGGTCTCGTTGAGAAGTTGGATGGTGCGTTCGTTGACGCTGCGTGTGCTGCGCAGCGGAAGCGTTTCCAGAAAGCTGCGGGCCAGCCGGTAGCCTCGTACGTCCGCGCGACTGCCGGGGCCAGCTGTGGCCTCCGCAGATGTGGGAGAAGCGGCCAGCAGGTCGATGAGTTCCGACCCGGTTTGCTCGGGCAGGAGAATCGACGCTGCTTCCTGGTAGTTCGGAGCAGCCTGCTCCAGCCAGCTCTGCAGCGCCGAATCGGCGGCCAGTGGGCGTCCCTCGCACAGCACGTCGATCTCGTCCTGGTGGGCAGCGAAGACCGACCGTACAACGCGGTCGTCACCGAACGCCTGGTAGGGGAAACCGATACCGGTTGCCTGGTCGGCCTTGTAGGTCCGCTCGTTGGACACCAGGCCCTGGGCGAGGAGCTGCCCGAGCATCGTGTCCGGCCACACCGTGGCCGCCGGAGCGTACGCGTCGACAAGAGCGCGGGCTTCCTCACGCGGCAGCACGGAACGCCGTGCGGCGGCCATGCGCGACGCCAGGGCGTCCACCGCACGGTGTACGGGCCGCTCCAGGGGATCGAGTCCGAGCCGGGAGCAGATGGTCTCCGCACGGTGGTCGACATAGGCGTCGAACACCGCGCTTCGGTCACGCGGATGGCCGCCCGTGCCGCCACGCTCCAGGCTCTTGCTTAGACTGTCTGCGTACAGCTTTACGAACACCGTGTGGAACTGGTTGCACGGAAAGTCGCGGCTTTCGGCGGGTGGCCCCACCAGCGACTCTGTGGAGAACAGTGGGCAGCAATCCGGGCAAGAGCCCCTACCTGATCGGCAGTCGTGACGAGCTGTACTAGTGTCAGCGGGATCCCTCGGGTTCGATCACCGCCGTTCGGCTCGGAACAATCAATGGGCTGGGTAATAAATCGTCGGCCAATCACTCCCCAGCCGGTCACTGGGCCTGCGAAAGCCCACCCGCGGGCGGGTCGGGGCAGGCGTGTCTCCGAGCAGCGGCTGACGGCAGGCGCAATCCGAGCGCGGCGCGGGCAGGTAAGCGAACACCAACCGTCGTACGGCGCCGGAACCCTCTGGCCTACCTCAAATCAGCACGGCCGACCGGTGCGGTCTCACACAGTGGGCCCATGACAACGGTCCGCACCGTGCGCACTTACAGGCAACTCGCCCTGCTTCCCATCGGGTTCGCGAGCATCATGTACGGCGACCTGCTCTTCCGGGACGACCAGCGGGGGCTGGGTAAGTTCCTCTTCATTAGCGGATGGGTCGTGGCACTTTCCGGGATGCCAGCCCTGAACCGCTACCTGAAGGCAAACCATCTCCGTGAGGGCATCCTCAAAATCTTCGTGATCCTGTTCATCGTCGGGAGCTTCGCGGTCCCCGGCCCGATCGTCAGTCTGGTCAAGGTCTTCGACGGCACGGCGCAGCCGGTCAACTACCGGCAGGCCGCGCTCTCGCTGGCACTGATCTACATCGCGCTGACGATCCTGTCTCGGATCGCCGAGCCGAAGGACCACGCCCTGGAGCGGCTCGCGAGCCGTATCCAGCGAGCGGCTGTCTTCCGGGCGCTGGCGAACGTGACCGGCATCTTCGCCGTGGTGGCCTTCCTGGGGGCACGGTTCGTCGCCACGCACCCGGTGCCTCTGATTTCCACTGGCCTGACGCTCGTGGTGGCGGCCGCGGTGGTCACCCACAAGACATTCGCCCGGGCGCGGAAGCTGTGCACGCAGATCCACGCCGACACGCAGACCCTGCTGAGAGACCTCGACGAGCTCGACCAGGCACGCAGCCGCAGCACGACGAGCACGGCGAAGCCCTGGATCCGGCGGCTGCGCGGCGAGCGGCAGGCGGGCGGCGGCCACGCCGACGAGCAGAAAGCGGCGCTGCGGGCTTGGGACGCCGTCAAGCTCGGACTGTCCACGCCCGTGGACACCGGCTACCGCAGCGTCGGCCTGCCGTTCCTCACCGACGAGGTGGTGGCTGAGATCGAGGCGAAGGTGCGGACAGCCGTCCACGGCGGAAGAGCCGGCCCTGCGCGGGCGGACCTGGAGGCCATTCAGCGGGCATGCTCGGGGCGCGTCGACGTCCTGGCCTAGACGAGTAGTTCCGTATGTGGGGGAGGGTGTCCAGCATCGGGTTGTGACGACCGAGGCCAAGGACTCCGCGGTCAAGGCCAGAGTGCCGCGAACAGGACGACGGCGCGAGACGGGCAGTTCTCAGCACAGCGAAGGCCGTTGTGAGAATCCGGACTGTCTTCTGCCGGATCTGCCGTATCGCACGACGACGGGAGAACCGCTCCTCAAAGTCGACCACATCGACAACCATGCGGCAGGTGGACGCGACTACCTGAGCGCGATGATTGCCCCCTGCCCTAATTGCCATGCCAACCAGACTCGTGGCGCAGACCAGGATGAGCTGAGGGAATGGCTCCGGGTGGTGGCTCTGCAACGTCATCAAGCGCTGCGAGGCAAGGCCGGGACTGAAGCCGGCTGCCCGAGGCCGCGCACCTCGGGCAGCGGTAGACGCGCCCGCTAAGGGCTGTCCCGCAAAGATCTTGAAGTCGCCTCGGGCATGGTGGCCGCGGTGCGGCCCGCTTGCCTAACCAGCGAGAACGAGGTTGTGCATCCGGGCGATGCCGAGCATGGCGTGGTGGACGCCGTCGCCTTTGAGGCGGCAGTCGCGGAGGATCTTCCAGGTCTTCATGCGGGCGAAGACGTGCTCGACGCGGGCTCGGACCTGCTTGTGGGACTTGTTGTGTTCCTCTTTCCAGTCCGGGAGGCCGCCCTGGTCGCGCTTGCGGCGGTGCGGGATGACCAGTCCGGTGCCCGGGTAGCCGCCGTCGGCGATCGTGACCGTGTTGCCGACGGCGTCCTTGGCGCCGGACTCCTCCCACGCCTTGCAGTCGTTGCGGTTCCCGGCGAGCGGCTGGCCGACCACGACGACCAGCCGGGTGTCGGCATCGATGACGACCTGATGGTTGGTGGAGTACCGGTAGTTCTTCGACCGCTCGGCGATGGTGTGGTCGCGGACGGGGACCAGGGTGCCGTCCACGATGAGCACGGTGTCCTTGGCGAACCGCTTGCGGGGCTGGAGTGCGAGTAGGGGTCCGAGGTGGTTGATGACTCGGCCGGCCGTCGACTTCGAGACGCCGAACAGCAGAGCGAGCTGCCACAACGTCAGATCGGTGCGCCAGTAGGTCGTGACCAGCAACACCCGGTCCTCCAGCGGCAGACTCCATGGCCGGCCTCGGTGGACCACATCTGCTCCATCGCGCCGCAGCGTAGTCAGCAGCTTGCCGAAACTGCGTGGGCTCAGCCCCGCGAACAGGGCTATCCAGGACGGCTCCGATGCCGTGATCACACTCGCCACATCATGATCATCACTCAGACCGGCCCAACGACGAGACAATCCCACAGTTACGCTGATCGGGGCAGTCCACAGTGCGCAAGACCGGGGGAAACCGTGAACCGACCACTGCTGTTCCTCGACGTGGACGGGCCGCTCAACCCCTACGCGGCCAAGCCGGAGAGGCGCCCCGACGGCTACACCACACTCAGAGTCCCCCGAAACGATGCCCATGAGGACAGGGGCCTCTCCTCCCGACGACGCCCCCTGCGTGTCTGGCTCAACCCAGAGCACGGACGAACCCTGCTCCAGCTCGGCTTCGAACTGTGCTGGGCCACCACCCCCAACCGGGCCAGGCACCGGTGCGCCGGGCGCCGATCACGTCAGGGAGGGCTGTGTCCCACGGTCGTCATAATGGCAACCAGGCCGCAATGCCCGTCCAGCGCGCCGGGGCGAAGGAAGACGGATCGCCGGAGCCAGTCGGCGCGGGCCCCTACTCCACCGGCGGAGGGGGGACAGTCCTGGAACACCGCTACGGAGCGGTGCTGTTGTCGCATCTGCTGACGGGAACCCCGGTGCCCGGCCTGGGGGACGCCGTGACACCGGTCCGGATCCGATTCCAGGCGCGCTCCGTCAGCCGTGTGGACGACATCGTTGTTGTTGGGACAGCACCGAACAAAACGGAAGTTGCCGTGTCTATTGGGGTGCGCCGGCAGCCGAAGCTGGTGCCGAGCGAGGCGGACTCTGTCAAGCTCATCGGCGACTTCCTGCACGTCGCGCGTGCCAAGCGGACGTTGGTGGACAGCGGCCGCTGGAAACTCGCCTTGGCCGTGGTGCCCTCTTGTATTCCTGCCCAGCAGCTCAAAGCGCTCGCCGAGGCGGCCGCTGCGGCAGGCAGTTGGACGGAGTTCCAGGATCGGCTGTGCCGTCCGGGCGGTGTGCAGGCAGCGGTTCGCAACCGGCTGACCCAGGTAGAAGCCATCGTTGCTTCTCTGATCTCCGAGCCGTCGACACAGGCGTCACGGGAGACCTGGCGGCTGCTGTCGGCCCTTCATTTGATCGAGATGCGCCTGGAAGGCGCCGACTGTACGGACCGGACGTACAGCGTCGAACGACTGCGGGCCGTGACGCCACAGCGCGGCAATGACGCGGCGCACACCCTGTTCGCCCATCTCGCGGAGCGAGTGGGTGTCTACGCTCCAAGCGGCGCCGTGGTCGATATCTCGCGGTTGCACGCTGACCTTCAGGGACTTGGCTGTTTCGCCCCAGCGCACCTGCCTTCCCTCGCTGATGCTGACCTAGCCCCTGCGGCAGCCCGAACGCCACGGCCGAGCCGACGTTGTGCACGCCCCAGGTTGCGGTGGAAGACTCGTCTGTTGTCTGGGGCAGCACACCAGCCCCAGGTGCATGATGACACCGTCGTGGTCGTCGACGGCTGCTGGACACTTGCCTTCGATGCAGACTCTGGCCGCCAGCGCTGGGGCAAGAAGACCGGCGGCGGACACAGCCCGGTGATCGCAGGCGGAGCGTGCTTCGCCTCGGACCCACTGGGCCATGCCCGGGCATGGGATCTGCGTTCCGGCCAACGCAGTGCGCCGCTGCGCCTGCGCATGCAGGACGGCCTGGCCACGGCATCGAATGGGTTGCTATTTGCTGCGCACCCCATGACCGGGCTGAGTGCCTACAACGTCGCCTCAAAGGCGGTGCTCTGGTCCGGCGCTGGGAAACACCACGTCACTGCTGCGCCCCAGGCCCATGGCAGCATGGTGTTCGCGCTCATGAATACCCCATCGGCACCCGCATACGGGCAGCAGGTCTTTGCTGCATTCGATGCGTTGAGCGGGCATACGGTGTGGAGCTGGTCGAGCGGCTCGTGCGCCGTCGCGCACTGGAGTGCCGGCGATCGAGTTCTCATGGCCTTTCTCGACACGCCGGATGGCGAGCGGCAGCTCGTCGCCCTCGACCGCGCCAGTGGAACGCTTCGATGGCACCAAGAACTTACGGGTGAAGCGGCAGCCGCCCCGGTGCACGCAGGCACGACAGTTCATCTGACTACGCGGTGCGGCCGGGCGCTGGCCTGGGACGCGCAAAGTGGGCACCTGCTGTGGGACACTCAGGTCGCCCGACGCATCAGTACGGCCCCCTTGGTCGCCGACGACGCCGTCTACATCGCCGCATTCGACCCAGGGCGGCTAGGACTTGTCCGGCCGATCATGTGACTACTTCGCAGTGGTGTCGTTGATGTGGACATGGGGCGGGGAGATCTGACGGATGCCGAGTGGGAACG
>NZ_JBFACU010000078.1:0-11169 GCF_040641015.1 Streptomyces sp. NPDC021356
CAAAGACGCAATACGAGTTTTGGTGGCTTGTGATTGTTGTCCCGCGGTGTGGTCTCCCTAACTTAAAACCACACTCAGGATCCCGGTGGGGGCCCTGCCGACGCGCGTCGGCAGGGCCCCCACCGCTGTGTCGCCGCCCGGATCGCGACTCGGCCCGTCACCCGGCCCGATCCTTCACGGCTGGTGACGACGGTGAAGACGTCCGTACGAGGCTTCCCCCTCCACAGGAAGGGAGAAATCTGCTCTTGCTGAAGTAGCTTTTCGCTTCTGATGCGGGTACGCTTCTTCTCGTAGACACGGTCCCAGGAGATCCGCCAGACACGAACTGGCGGATGGCTGACCAGGAAGTACGCAGGTCAGGCGGCTGCCACGTCAAGGAGCCGCCAGCAGCAGTACCAGTTCATTCAGGTGGTTGTTCAGAGAGGAACGGAGGAGCAGACGCCATCAGGATCGCCCGGCCCGAGAAGCACTCGGCCCGGGTACCGCAAGACCCCGGATTGGATGGTGGTCCCCGGTCACGCAGCTGCGATCCCCCGCTCCGCCCTGCCGGGCCGGGTAGCGGAAACAGAAGGTCGGCA
Source organism: Streptomyces sp. NPDC021356 (assembly GCF_040641015.1). Taxonomy (NCBI): domain Bacteria; kingdom Bacillati; phylum Actinomycetota; class Actinomycetes; order Kitasatosporales; family Streptomycetaceae; genus Streptomyces; species Streptomyces sp. NPDC021356. The sequence continues at coordinate 579 of NZ_JBFACU010000078.1, forward strand.
CAGCAGTAGGGCCGACAGATGGTGTTGAATTTCCTTCGGGGCCCTGGTGCCGTACGGCACCAGGGCCCCTCGACGCGTTGCACAGCGAGGTGACATGACATCGGACAACCCCCTGAATGTTTCGGACAACCCCCTGAATGATCGTCTGGACGACGACGACTACCCTGCGTACACGATGGGCCGCGCAGCCGAGATGCTCGGCACGACGCCGGCCTTCCTCCGCGCCATCGGCGAGGCTCGTCTGATCACTCCGCTCCGCTCGGGGGGAGGACATCGCCGGTACTCCCGCTACCAGCTGCGGATCGCCGCTCGCGCCCGTGAGCTGGTCGACAAGGGGACCCCGATCGACGCCGCGTGCCGCATCGTCATCCTCGAGGACCAACTCGAGGAAGCGCAGCGCATCAACGCCGAGTACCGCCGTGCCGCCACCGGATCGGCGGGGAGTCCCGGCTCCGGCTGAGCACACGGGCGCTGGGCCTCCAGCGGTACCGACAGGGCTGTCCTGACCCCGGGGCGACGGAAGTTCACCGGACGTCCCGGCTACGACGGTGGTCTCGCGTCAGTGGCCGCCCGGTCCGACCGGTGGCGCCGAGGCGATCGCCGCCGCACCTGCCGTCGCCGCCGACGACGACCGGCAGAGTCGTCCCGAAACGCTCCGACGTCGCGATCCACCGCTTCCCCGACATGTCCGCGAGCCTCGGCGCTCCGGACCGGGCCGGCACGCTCGTCCCGAGTTCCACGCAGCCCCGGACCGTCCTCAGCCACGCCGTCCGGAGGCCGCGCGGTCGGCGTCACGGCTCCACGGCCCTCCCCGGCCCTCCCCGGCCCCTGTCGCGGACGGCTCTCAGGACCACGCCGTGTACCCCCCGTGCACCCGGATCGCCTCGACCCCGCTGACGTAGCGGCCGCCGCAGCGGTCCTGGGGGAGGACCAGCTGGGCGCCGGGGTGGTCGAGGGGGGCGCCGTCGAGGGTGACCGCGAGGAGGACGGGGGCGCGGCCGAAGTCGGGGTCGATCTCCGCCCAGGACAGGAGCGTGTGGTGGCCGTCCGTGCCGCGTACGGCGATCAGGAAGCGCAGCCGGTCCTTGCGGCGGGCGGGGTCGAAGGCGGGGCCCGCGTCGGCGAGGACGTCGTACAGCAGCGGTCCGGTGAAGCGGTGGTGGCGGACGCCGCTGGTGGCGCACTCGAAGGCGACGCCGGCCCGGTGCTGCGGCCAGGCGGCGAGGTCGGACACGGTCAGCCGGGTGGGACGGTCCAGGTCTCCGTCGAGGACGAGTTCCGCCGCGGGACCGCGGGACGCGACGGCGGCTGCGAGGTCCTGACTCACGGGCTACCACCTCCGCGGGGACCGTACCCGCACACCACCTCCGTACAAACGCACATACCAGCCCGATCGATCCGTGATCCGGCTGATGCGATGCGACTAGAGACTTATGCCTCGCATATGCGGCAGTATCATCGGCGTTGCGCACCCACCGGGGACGGGCTGCCGGAGCATCCCCGGGTGCATCGGCCGACGTGGTCGTCGTCAGACCGCGGACGCGTCCGTTCAGGACCTTTGAGGGAGTAGCCGTGATGACCCGTACCGCGCGCCGTACCCGCCGGATGCTTCAGGCGGCCGGCACCGGCGCCGCCGCCCTGCTCGCCCTGAGCGCCTGCTCGTCGTCCGGCTCGGACTCCTCCGACACGAAGGCGGACTCCTCCGCTCCGGCCTCCTCCGGCAAGGTGTCCGGGAAGGTGACCGTCTTCGCCGCCGCCTCGCTGAAGGAGTCGTTCACGGCCCTGGGCAAGCGGTTCGAGAAGGAGCACCCCGGTACCGAGGTGACCTTCAACTTCGGCGGCAGCGACTCCCTCGCGGCCGGCATCACCAGCGGCGCCCCCGCCGACGTGTTCGCCTCCGCCAGCCCCAAGACGATGAAGGTCGTCACGGACCACGGCGACGCGGCCGGCGCGCCCGTCACGTTCGTGCGCAACCAGCTGGAGATCGCCACCCTGCCCGGCAACCCGGGCAAGGTCGCCTCCCTGAAGGACCTCACGAAATCCGGCCTGAAGGTCGTCCTGTGCGCGAAGACGGTGCCGTGCGGCGCCGCCGCGCAGAAGGCGCTGGACGCCAGCGGGCTCGAACTCACCCCCGTCTCCTACGAGCAGGACGTCAAGTCCGCCCTGAACAAGGTGGTCCTCAAGGAGGCGGACGCCGCGGTCGTCTACGAGACCGATGTGAAGGCCGCCGGTGGCAAGGTGGACGGCGTGGAGTTCCCCGAATCGGCCAAGGCCGTCAACGACTACCCGATCACCCTGCTCAAGGGGTCGCACAACACCGCGGCCGCGCAGGCGTTCGTCGCGCTGGTGCGGTCCGCCGAGGGGCAGCAGGTCCTGAGCGGGGCCGGGTTCCTCAAGCCGTGACCCCGTCCGACGAGCCCGGCAAGACCGCCGGGCCCCGCAAGACCGACGAGCCCGGCGCCGCGGCCGGCCCCCGCACGGGCCGCCCGCGGCGCCGCCGTGTCCGCGCGGGTGCCCCCCTGCCCCTCCTGGTGCCCGCCGTGCTCGGTCTGGTCTTCCTGGTGCTGCCGCTGCTCGCCCTGCTGATCCGGGCCCCTTGGCGGGGCATGCCCTCCCTGCTGACCAGCACCGAGGTGTGGCAGGCGCTCCAGTTGTCCCTGCTGTGCGCGACGGCGGCGACCGCGGTCAGCCTGGTGGTGGGTGTCCCGCTCGCCTGGCTGCTGGCCCGCGTCGAGTTCCCCGGGCGCGGCCTCGTCCGGGCGCTGGTGACGCTGCCGCTGGTCCTGCCGCCGGTGGTGGGCGGTGTGGCCCTGCTCATGGCACTGGGACGCAACGGCGTCGTCGGACGCTTCCTCGACTCCTGGTTCGGCGTCACGCTGCCGTTCACCACCCCGGGCGTGATCCTTGCCGAGGCGTTCGTGGCGATGCCGTTCCTCGTCATCAGCGTGGAGGGCACGCTGCGCGCCGCCGACCCCCGCTACGAGGAGGCGGCCACCACGCTCGGTGCCTCCCGCTTCACCGCGTTCCGCCGGGTCACCCTGCCGCTCATCGCGCCCGGCATCGCGGCCGGTGCCGTGCTGGCCTGGGCGCGCGCGCTCGGCGAGTTCGGCGCGACGATCACCTTCGCCGGGAACTTCCCCGGCCGCACCCAGACCATGCCCCTGGCCGTCTACCTCGCCCTCCAGAACGACCCGGAGTCGGCCATCGCCCTCAGCCTGGTCCTGCTGGCCGTGTCGATCGCCGTACTGGCGGGGCTGCGGGACCGCTGGATGACCGCCTCATGACCGGCACCGCACGGCCCGCGCAGGCCGCCGTCACCGCCGGCGAGGGGCTCGACGCCCACCTGGTGGTCGACCGCGGCGCCTTCCGCCTCGACGTGACGCTGACCGCGGCCCCCGGCGACGTGGTCGCGCTCCTCGGCCCCAACGGCGCCGGGAAGACCACCGCGCTGCGCGCACTCGCCGGGCTCGTCCCCCTCTCCGGCGGCCACCTGCGGCTGGACGGCACGGAGCTGGACCGTACGCCGCCGGAGTCCCGCCCGGTGGGCGTCGTCTTCCAGGACTACCTGCTCTTCCCGCACCTGTCCGCCCTGGACAACGTGGCCTTCGGGCCGCGCTGCCAGGGCGCGGGCAGGACCGAGGCCCGCGCCCTGGCCCGCGCCCTGCTGGAACGCATGGGCCTGGCCGACCACGCGGCCGCCAAGCCCCGCCGCCTGTCCGGCGGCCAGGCCCAGCGCGTCGCCCTCGCCCGCGCCCTGGCCACCCGGCCCCGGCTGCTGCTCCTGGACGAACCGCTCGCCGCCCTCGACGCCCGCACCCGCCTCGACGTCCGCGCCCAGCTCCGCCACCACCTGGCCGACTTCGAAGCGGTCGCCGTGCTCGTCACGCACGACCCGCTGGACGCGATGGTCCTGGCCGACCGGCTCGTCGTCGTCGAGGACGGCCGGATCGTCCAGGAGGGCACCCCGTCCGACATCGCCCGCCGGCCCCGCACCGACTACATCGCCAGGCTGGTCGGCCTCAACCTCTACCAGGGCCGGGCCGAGGGGCACACGGTGCACGTCCGGGGCGGCCCCGACATCACCACCGCCGAACACCTCACCGGCCCGGCCTTCGTCGCCTTCCCGCCCAGCGCGGTCACCCTCCACCGGGACCGCCCCACCGGCTCCAGCGCCCGCAACCTGTGGCGGTGCGAGGTGGCCGGCCTGGAGACCCACGGCGACCTGGTCCGTGCCGACCTCACCGGCGAACTGCCGCTGGCCGCCGACCTGACCACGGTCGCCGCCGCCGAACTCGACCTCCATCCCGGCGCCACGGCGTGGGCGACGGTCAAGGCCGCCCAGACGCACGCGTACCTCGACTGAGACCTGGTACCGGGGCGCGGGAGAGGCGCCGGCTCAGACGAGGAGGTCGTAGTCGCGGATCTCCATGAAGCCCACGCTGACCTGGGCACGCGCGCGGAAGGGGCTGCGCGCGTCGCCCGAGGACCGGTACAGGTAGGCGTGGTGACCGTCGGCCGCCGTGGGCGCGTACAGGTCGGGGCGGCCGTCGAAGTCGGCGTCGCCGATGCCGAGGAGCCGGGCGTACGTGTTCCAGCCGCCGCCGATCCGCGTGCGCGGGGCCAGCGTGCCGTCGCCCCGGCCGAGGTAGAGCCAGAGCACACCGGAACGGTCCCGGGCGACGACGTCACCGGCGGAGCCGCCGGCGATGTTGCCGACGGCCGTGATCTGCGTGTACGCCCCCCAGCCGCCGGTGCCGATCCTGACCCGCCGCGCGAACGGGGCCGCCTGATTCCCGGTGCCCTTGTAGAGCCACAGGGCGCCCGAGGTGTCCACGGCGACGAGGTCGGAGCGGCCGTCGCCGTTCAGGTCGCTGCCGCCGGTGAGCCGGGTGTAGGCGTTCCAGCCGCCGCCGACCTTGATGCGCGGGGCGAAGGGGGCCTTGGCGTCGCCCGTGCCCCGGTAGAGCCAGAGCACGCCCGAACGGTCGCGGGCCACCAGGTCGGCGACCCGGGCGCCGCCGAGGTCGCCGGCCGCCTCGATCCGGTCGTAGACGTTCCAGCCGCGGCCGACGAGCGTCTCGGCGTTCTGCCGGTATTCGCCGTACTCCCGCACGTCGTACGTGTCCATGATCCACAGCCGCCCCGACGTGTCCCGGGCGAGGATGTCCGGGGACCCGTCGGCGTCGTAGTCGTGCGGACCGGGCTTGCGGGCGACCGTGAACGAACCCGAGGCGACCAGGTCCGGGCCGATGCCGTTGAGGGGTTCGGCGTCGATCCGCCAGGTGTACGGGCCGGCCCCGGCTCCCGTGAACGCGTCGGGCGCGCCGTGCCACCGGAGATCGCCGTCCCAGTCGAAGGTGACGCGGTGCGGGTCCGTGGAACCCGTCGCGCGCGGGTAGACGGTGTCCCGCTTCGTCTCGCCGGTGCGCGTGTTGCGCAGGGTGACGGTCACCGCCACGTAGCTGCGGGACAGCCGCCACTCCAGCCTGGCCCGGCCCGCGGACCTGTCGAGGTCGACCACCGCGGGGACGGAGTGGCCGAGCAGCGTCACCTTCGTCGACTCCCCGCTGCCTGCCACGCGGGTGACGGCCGGCGCCTTGTCCGCGCCGGGCACGATCCGGTACAGGCCCTCGCCCGAGGCCACGGTGCCGCCGCTCGCGTACAGCGTGCCGTCGGGCCCCGCCTCCGTCTGCTCCGCGTGGTCGAGGAGGCGCCGGGTGGCGTTGGTGGTGAGGTTGCGCGCGGTCAGGGCGTACAGGGCGTTCGGCTTGTCCGCCGTCATGGCGCCGCCCATCCCGTACGTCACCCAGTCGCCCACCAGGCCGACCACCACCTCCCCGTCGGTCCGGCCGAGCGCTGTGCGCATGTCCTTGCCGGTGCCGCGCGGGGCGGCGACCACCTGGCTCCTGCCGGCGCTGTCGGTCTCCGACCAGGCGACGTGGGTGGCGGAGACGGCGACCGACGCCGGGAAGGAGGCCGTGTCGTGGTGCTGGACGACGGCGCCGGTGGCCAGGTCGACCAGGGCCCACTGCCAGGTGCGCGACGTCTTGTAGAGGAGCACGGCGTGGTCGCGGGTGGCCGCCGCGACGTACGACTCCGTCGCGTCCCGCGGGAGACCGGTCACCGCCCGCTCGGTCAGCTCGTTGTCCTTCATGGTGGCCAGGTGGACGTCCTGGCCGCCGGCGGAGTTCGGAGTCCGCACGAAGACCGTGGTGCCGACCGCGCCGACGCACGTGCTCTGCGCGCCGAACCGGCGCAGGTCGAGGAACATGACAGTGCTCTTCGTCGCCATGTCGCGGACTTCGACGACGCCGTCGGTCCTGTTGAGCAGGACGTTGTCGGACGCCAGGGCACCGGTGGCGAACGCCTGGGAATCGGTCAGGTCGGTGATCGCCCCGTCGGCGAAGGCGGTCCAGGTGCGGGTCGCGTTCTCGTTCCGCGTCAGGAAGCCCGTCGAGCCGACGCTCAGGAGCCGGGTCTGGCCGTCCGGGTACGGGACCGCCGCCCGGCCGACCGGCGCGGCCGCGGGCAGGGCCGCGGACGCGGTCGTGAGTGGCACGGACGCGGTCGTCGTGGCTGGGGTCGCGGGTGCCGCCACGGCCTGACCGCCGGTGAGTCCTGTCGCGAGGACCGCGCCGATCGCCGCGGCGAGCCACAGCCGGCAGGTACGAGAACGCTGCAAAGTCGGGTCCCTCCCCTGAAGAGGACCGCCGCGGCGAGAGGCACGCGCGGTCGTCCGCGTCCAGGCGGCCGGATGGAACCCCCCAACCGGAACCTCGCCTCACGCGATGATCGCTGGAGCGTACCAGCGGCCTCCGACAGGCGTCATCTGCCGTTCTTCTCGCTGGTGTTGGCCCGCATCGGGCGCGCACCCGGACCGATCCGGCGGCCGCCTGCCGGGGCCGCCGAGCCGGGGCGCGGGGCCGCGCTCGCGGTGGGCAGGGCACCGGCCTCGGGGATCCCAGCGGCTGCCGGCCGGATTTGTCGGTGGGCTCCGAGGAGAGGCACGAGGCGTCACCGAGGCCCGCGCGCATGGTCCAGATGGCGGCGGCCTTGTCAGCGGCCGAACTGGTGGCCGAGATGGCCGAGTTGGCCGCTGAGCCGTCGCCGCCGTCGTGCCGGAGGTAGGTGTCGGTGCAGCAGGCGGCTGTGAAGGAAGCCGCCGAAGGGTGTCAACAGCACGCGCACGTCCGGTACTTCGGCTGTCGGGAGACGCCGGACGGGCGCCCTTCCGGTGAGGGCGTCCGTCCGGTGGCGCGCGGGCCCGGGCGGCTCAGGCGGAGGTCCTGACCCGCGTCGCCGGGGCCGCCTGGACCGGCCCGTGCACGACGCGGCGGCGCCGGACCGGCTTGCCGACCGTCGGGTTCGCCACGCCCCAGGCCGCGCCCTTGCAGACCACTTCCTTGTAGAGGGCGGCCGGGCGGCCGGTCAGGGCCGCCCGGACGGCGCGGTCGTCGGCGGTGACGTACTGGATCAGACCGTCCCCGCGGCCCAGCGAGATGCACTGGTTGAAGTAGCGCAGCGGCACGTTCGGCACCTTCCCGCCGGTCAGGCGTGCCGCGATGGCGTCGGCGGCCTGCCAGGCGGACGGGACGCCCGAGGCGCACGACATGCGCAGCGGCTTGCCGCCGGGGCCTTCGACCAGGGCCGCGTCGCCGATGGCGTACACGTCCGGGTGCGAGAGCGAGCGCATCGTGCGGTCGACCACGATCTGGCCGCTCTCGCCGGTCTCCACGGCGGTGGCCTTCGCGATCGGGTGGACGGCGAAGCCCGTGGTCCACACGGTGACCGCGGCCGGGAGATGCGCGCCGGCGGCGGTGGTGACGCGGTCGGCCTCGACGCGGGTGACGTCCGTGTGCTCGTGCACGGTGACGCGGAGCCCGTCGAGGACCTTGCGCAGGTGCCGGCGCCCCTTGGCCGAGAGCCCGTCACCGAGGCCGCCGCGGGCGGCGAGGGCGACCCTCAGGTCCGGGCGGGCCTCGGCGATCTCGGTGGCGGCCTCCAGGCCGGTCAGGCCGCCACCGACCACGAGTACGTGCTCCCCGGCGCCGAGCGCGGCCAGCCGCTCGCGCAGCCGCAGCGCCCCGGGGCGGCCCGCGATCTCGTGGGCGTGCTCGGCGGCGCCGGGGACGCCCTGGTCGTGCCAGCCGCTGCCGAGGGCGTAGACGAGGGTGTCGTACTCCAGTTCCTCGACGCCCGCTCCCCCGTCGGCGGCGGTGCCGGTGCCGTCGGCGGCGGCGGCGGTGCGGACGGTGACGGTCCGGCGGTCGGCGTCCACGCCGGTCACCCGCGCGAGCTTCACCGTGACACCGGTACCCGCGAACATCTCGCTGTAGGGGCGGGGCACGAGGTCCGCGCCCGCCGCGAGCTGGTGCAGGCGGACGCGCTCGACGAAGTCGGGCTCGGCGTCGACGAGGGTGATGGCGACGTCGTCACGGTGCAGCCGCTTGGCGAGGCGCCCGGCGGCGATGGCTCCGGAGTATCCGGCTCCGAGGACGATGACGCGGTGCTGCATCTGCATCTCCTGGCTCCTGTCGTGAACGTCGTGAGCGGGTTCGCCCCTTGAACCGGGCGGCCCGCCGTTTCCTGACAGAAGCCGAGTGTGAAGAACCTCACACCCGCCTCGCGCCCCGCCGCACCCCTCGCTCGCGCCGCGCCCCGCCTCAGAAGGCGTGGAGCAGCGGTTCGCCATGGTCGGCCGACGCCCACCGCCGGGTGGCGCGGACGAGCTTGTCGGGGTTGGCCTGGCTGCGGAACCCGGCGATGCCCTCGGCCGTGACCTCCAGGCACAGGATGCCGACGACCCGGCCGTCGAGGACCGCCACGAGGGCGGGGTCGCCGTTGGCGGTCGTCGCGTGCATCTCGGGCGATCCGCCGATCAGGGCGCGCTTGGCCTTCCCTGGTTTGAACAGGCCCCGCATGAACGTCGCGACCGCGCGCGCTCCCTCGAACGCCCTGGTGCGGGCCGGGACCTTCCCGCCGCCGTCGCCGACCGCCACGGCGTCCTCGGTGAGCAGCCGCACGAGCGGCTCGGTCCGGCCGCTGGTGGCGGCGGCCAGGAACTCCTCGACCACGCGCCGGGCGGCGGCCTCGTCGACCTCGGTACGGGCCCTGCCGTCCGCGACGTGTTTCCTCGCCCGGTGGAAGAGCTGCTGGCCCGCGGCCTCGCTGACGCCGAGGATCTGGGCGATCTCCCGGTACGGATAGCCGAAGGCCTCCCGCAGGACGTACACCGCCCGCTCGCGCGGGGAGAGCCGTTCCAGGACGGCGAGGACCGCGAACGAGACGGATTCGCGCTGTTCGGCGGTGTCGGCGGGGCCGAGCATCGGGTCCCCGGCGAGCAGCGGCTCGGGGAGCCACTGGCCGACGTAGGTCTCGCGCCGCGCGCGGGCCGAGGTGAGCTGGTTGAGGCACACGTTGGTGAGCACCTTCGTCAACCAGGCCTCCGGGACCTCCACCTGATCGGTGTAGGCGGCCTGCCAGCGCAGGAACGTGTCCTGTACGGCGTCCTCGGCCTCGCTCGCGGAGCCGAGGAGGCGGTAGGCGATGGCCTCCAGGCGCGGCCTGGCGGCCTCGAACCGTTCCACGTCCTTCATGGTCAGGGCCATGGCCGGATCCTAGGGCCTGCCGCCGCCGTTCCGCCCCGGCCGGTCGGCCCGGCCGGGATGCCCGCCCGGCCGGGATGCCCGCCCGGCTACTCCCCTTCCGGGCGCGGGGCGCCGGGCGCCGGGCGCCGTGGGCGCCGGGCGCCGGGAAGAATTTCCGTGGTACAGGCGGGGAAATCAGGGCGGCACGGCGGGAATATTCCCAGGTCGGGGGGTGGGGCGGAAATTATTCGGCCGACAGCGCCGATCCCGGCGTGCTAGGGTCGACGTCAGTTGCAGTTGTGGTTGCCTGGGATTCTTTCCGACGGGGTGATCATCGCGGCGACCGGAGTCCCGCACAGGGCGGGCTCCGTGCACCGTCCCGAAGGAGAAGAATATGGCTACCGGCACCGTGAAGTGGTTCAACTCGGAAAAGGGCTTCGGCTTCATCGAGCAGGACGGCGGCGGCCCCGACGTCTTCGCCCACTACTCGAACATCGCCACCCAGGGCTTCCGTGAGCTGCAGGAGGGTCAGAAGGTGACCTTCGAGATCGGTCAGGGCCAGAAGGGCCCGACGGCCGAGAACATCGTCCCGGCCTGACGCACCGGCGCTGACGCGTACTTTCGCAGCTGGGGCCCGCACCTTGGGGTGCGGGCCCCAGCTCGCCGTGTTTCTGGGCCTCACCCGGGCAGGAATCACCGACCGAACAGGACCCTTCGGCTCGTTCTCGCGATTCTCTGCGCTGCTCGATCACTGCGGGAATTCCTTGATACGCGTCGCATCAAGGAAGGCTTCGCATGAACCGTGACCGTGCCCGCACGACCCGCTCCGGCGGCTCCGCCTCCGGCCGTACCACCGCCGCACGCCGCCCGCGCCGCTCCCCCGGGAACGGGCGCCGGCAGGCCGCCCCCCAGGGCGAGTTCGCGATGCCGGAGACGGTCACACCCGCCCTGCCCGCTGTCGAGTCGTTCGCCGACCTCGACCTGCCGGCCCCGCTGCTGGCCAC
>NZ_JBFACU010000079.1:0-10970 GCF_040641015.1 Streptomyces sp. NPDC021356
TGCTTGGCGACCGCGCGGTCCGAGCCGGCGTGCGTGGCTTCCTCGATACGCCGTCGCAGATCCGCGAGCTTGCCCGCGGTCGTGTGGATGTCGATCTCTTGGCGCTCTTCCGGCTCGGACATCGGGATCGCGGCTCCCTGCCTGCTCAAAAGGGGGGACGGTTACTCATCCGTAGAGTAGTGGGGGCCCCACTGTTCGGCAGTGCGGCGTTTCCCACACCTAGGGTGGGTTGCATGACGCCGCGAGATGCAGCAGACGACGACAGCCACGGCAGGCCCGGCCGGGGCGCCGGCTCCGAGGGGGCCGGCCGCTGGTCCGACCTCGACCGCCCGCCCCTGAACGCCACGGCGCTGCGGCGCGGACTGGTCCGGGAAGGCGGCCTGTGGTCCGAGCTGGAGGTGGTGCAGCGCACCGGCTCCACCAACGCCGACCTGGTGGCCCGCGCCGAGGCCGGGGAGGCCGCCGAGGGCGCCGTCCTCGTCGCCGAGGAACAGACCGCCGCGCGGGGGCGTCTGGACCGCCGGTGGACCGCCCCGGCCCGCTCCGGGCTCTTCTTCTCGGTGCTGCTGCGGCCGAGCGAGGTGCCCGTGGCCCACTGGGGCTGGCTGCCCCTGCTCACCGGGGTCGCCGTCGCCACCGGGCTGTCCCGGTCGGCCGGGGTCGACACGGCCCTGAAGTGGCCCAACGACCTGCTGGTCACTGTCGGCGGCGAGGAACGCAAGGCCGGCGGCATCCTGGCGGAGCGGGCCGGGGACGGCGGTGTGGTCCTCGGCGTCGGCATCAACGTCACCCTGCGCCAGGACGAACTCCCGGTGCCGCAGGCGGGCTCCCTGGCCCTGGCCGGGGCGGTGAGCACGGACCGCGACCCGCTGCTGCGCGCGGTGCTGCGCTCGCTCGAGGAGTGGTACGGGCGGTGGCGCGAGGCGGCGGGCGACCCGCTCGCCGCGGGTCTCCAGGAGACGTACGCGGCGGGCTGCGCGACCCTGGGACGTAGGGTGCGCGCCGAGCTGCCGGGCGACCGCTCGGTGGTCGGCGAGGCGGTCGCGGTCGACGGCGACGGCAGGCTCGTCCTCGCCACGGAGAACGGCGTGCAGGAGCCGGTGGGCGCCGGCGACATCGTGCACTTGCGGCCGGCCTGAGCACGGGGCGGCCGGGGGCTTCCGGGAGACCGGGGTCCGAGGCTTTCGGGTTTCCGGGAGACCGGGGTCCGAGGCTTTCGGGGAGCCCTGGGGATTCCGGGGGCGCGTGCCGCTCCCCGGGGTGCGTGCCGCATCCGGCGTGCGTGCGGCCTCGGGTGTGCGTGCGGCCTCGGGTGCGGGTGCGCGCCGCTTCCGGGTGCGGTTGCGGACTTCGCGCGGCGAGGGGCGTACGGCTTCCGCGGGGGCCGTGCTGTTCGGCCGCGCGGCGGGCGACGGCCCAGCTCAGCTCGCTCCTCGCACCGGTCTGACGGAGTGAGCTGGCGCACACCTGCCGTAGAGTTGAGGCCGGTCGATACCTGACCGTGACAGATCGGAAGGGCAGCAGGCGTGACCGTCGACGACACGGGCTCCGGCACGGAGGACGCGGACGGCCGGGTGGACCCCGACGCCGCCGACTCCGGCGAGGACGGCGAGGACCCGCTCGCGCTCCGTCTCGAACAGCTCATCCTGGGCGCCGAGCGGCGCTACACCCCCTTCCAGGCGGCCCGCAGCGCCGGTGTCTCCATGGAGCTGGCCTCCCGCTTCTGGCGGGCCATGGGCTTCGCCGACATCGGCCAGGCCAAGGCGCTGACCGAGGCCGACGTGCTGGCGCTGCGCCGGCTCGCCGGTCTGGTCGAGGCGGGGCTGCTCAGCGAGGCCATGGCGGTGCAGGTGGCCCGCTCCACCGGGCAGACCACCGCCCGGCTGGCCGAGTGGCAGATCGACTCCTTCCTGGAGGGGCTGACCGAGCCGCCCGAGCCGGGCATGACGCGCACCGAGGTGACGTACCCGATCGTCGAGCTGCTCCTGCCCGAGCTGGAGGAGTTCCTGGTCTACGTCTGGCGGCGGCAGCTCGCCGCCTCCGCCGGGCGGGTCGTGCAGGTCGCCGACGACGAGGAGATGGTCGACCGGCGCCTGGCCGTCGGTTTCGCCGACCTCGTCGGCTTCACCCGGCTGACCCGCCGGATGGAGGAGGAGGAGCTGGGCGAGCTGGTCGAGGCCTTCGAGACGACCGCCGCCGACCTGGTGGCCGCGCGCGGCGGACGGCTGATCAAGACGCTCGGGGACGAGGTGCTGTACGCCGCCGACGACGCGGGCACGGCGGCGGACATCGCGCTGCGGCTGGTCGAGACCATGGAGAACGACGAGACGATGCCGGAGCTGCGCGTCGGGATGGCGTTCGGCACGGTGACCACCCGGATGGGCGATGTGTTCGGCACGACCGTCAACCTCGCCTCCCGGCTGACGTCCATAGCCCCGCGCGATGCCGTGCTCGTCGACAGCGCCTTCGCCGAGGAGCTGATCCGGACGGGCGACTCCCCCGCCTCCGAGGCGGAGGCGGCCGAGGCCGCCGCCGCGGCGGAGAAGGAGGGCGAGGAACCGCCGGTGTACCGCTTCGCCCTGCAGCCGACCTGGCAGCGGCCGGTGCGCGGGCTCGGCGTGGTCGAACCCTGGCTGCTCACGCGGCGGGCCGACCCGGCGCAGTGATGGGGATCGGGTCCGGACTGTGGTCCGGGCCCGCGTGTCTGCTCCAGGGCCGGGGTCCGGCGCGTGGGTGTCGGGCACCGACGTGGGTCGATCGGGTCCGACGCGGGTCGATCGGGCACCGGCGCGGATCGATCGGGTCCGACGTGGGCCGATCGGGCACCGGCGCGGATCGATCGGGCCCGACGTGGGTCGATCGGCTCCGACGCGGGTCGGCGGGCGCCGAAGCGGGTCACTGCACGCCGACGCAGAGGCCGATGACCGGGACGCACACGTCGCCGTCGCCCCCGCTTCCCCTTCCCTTCCCGCCGCCGCCGGACGACGGGGGCGAGGTTGTCGGCGGTGCCTGCGGTGCCGGGGTGTGGGTGCCCGGGGCCGGTGCGTGCGGGGGGCGCGTGGTGGTGGGCGTGCGGGGTGTACCGGCGTGATCGCCGGGCTGGTTCGAGGTCCCGGGTCGGGGTGCCGGGGCTGTGGTGGGGACGCTCTCGGCGCCGGGCGGGCCGGCGGGCGGGAGCAGACCCGTGCCGTACGGGGACCGGCCGGGCAGTGCCGGATCGGTGCCCGGGGCCGCCACCGAGCCGGCGCCGCCCATGGGGAGGGGGGAGGAGGGGAGCACGGAGGGTCCGTTCCCACCGGTCCCGGCCGTCGCGGCCCCGGTGCCGGGGGCGGTGCTGGTGCCGGTGACGGCGACACCGTGCGACGGGCCGGCCGCGCCGGCCGCGTCGCCGTCCGGACCGCCGTGCCGGTAGGGCTCCGCCTCCGCGGCCCCGGGGCCGCCGTGCCCGTACTCCGGAGCCAGCCGTACGAGGCTCAGCACACCGGCCGCGAGAGCGAGGCCGCCCGCGGTGAGCAGCGCTTTGCGGGGCCGGGGCCGACGGTGCCGCCCGCGGACGCGCGGGCCCTGCGAGGGGGTGCGGCCACCGGGGCCGCCCGTGCCGCACGGGCTGCCGTCGGCCGTGGCTATCGCGTCCCGCGGCGCCGTGCCGGTCGTGTCCGTCCCCATCGCGCTCCTCCCCGATGCGCTCGCGCCCCCCGCTGCGCCGTGGCGAACGCACGTTATGCGGCGGCGTAGGGGTTTCGCCGGGGTTGGCCGGGATGTCACTCGAACGGGGTGCCGGTCCTCGACAAGGAACCCCTTTCCCCGCGCGGGCGCGGCTGAGATGATCGGGACAGGTGTTGTTAACCCGCGTTAACCGGGAGGGTGTCATGAGCGAGGAGCGGTTCGGGGAGTTCGTGCTGGTGCGGCGCCACGACCATGTCGCGGAACTCGTCCTCGACCGGCCCAAGGCCATGAACGCCGTGTCCACGGACATGGCCCGGTCGATCGCCGGGGCGTGCGCCGCGCTCGCCGCCGACCCGGGCGTACGCGTGGTCGTCCTGACCTCGTCGCACGAGCGGGCGTTCTGCGTCGGCGCCGATCTGAAGGAGCGCAACTCCTTCAGCGACGCGGACCTGTTGAAGCAGCGGCCGGTCGCGCGCGCGGCGTACACCGGCGTACTGGAGCTGCCGATGCCGACCGTCGCCGCCGTGCACGGGTTCGCGCTCGGCGGGGGGTTCGAGCTGGCGCTCTCCTGCGATGTGATCGTGGCCGACCGTACGGCCGTGGTCGGGCTGCCGGAGGTGTCCGTGGGTGTGATCCCCGGCGGCGGCGGTACGCAGCTGCTGCCCCGGCGGGTCGGTGCGGCCCGCGCCGCGGAGCTGATCTTCACCGCACGGCGCCTCGACGCGGCCGAGGCGCGTGAGATCGGGCTGGTGGACCTGCTGGTGGAGGAGGGCCGGGACCGCGCACAGGCGCTGGAGCTGGGCGGCCGGATGGCGGCGAACTCCCCGGTCGGCCTGCGGGCGGCCAAGCGGGCGCTCCGCTTGGGGCACGGGCTGGACCTGCGGGCCGGCCTGGAGGTCGAGGACGCGGCGTGGCGCTCGACGGCGTTCTCGGCGGACCGCGCGGAGGGCGTCGCGGCCTTCAACGAGAAGCGCGCTCCCCGCTGGCCGGGGGAGTGAACGCGCCGGCCCGCACCGGCCGTCCCCGTCCCGCCCCGGGGCCGTGATCATGGCCACTGACAGCCCCACCAATGTCCCGAAACAGGTAAAACCTCCCTAGCCTGGAGTGATGGGCGAGAACAGGCGGCTGGCCGCCGTCGTGGCGTTGGCACAGGGGATGGCCGCGGCGCACACCCCGCGGGAGTCGTGGCGTGCGGCGGCGCTCGGTGCGTGCCGGGCGCTGGAGGGGAGCTTCGCCGCGCTGTCGGTGTGGGAGCGCGAGCGCGGGCGGCTGCGGGTGCTGGTGAACGTGGGGGACCGGGCGCCCGAGGAGGAGGAGTTCCCGCAGGGCGAGGCGTACCCCGTGCACCAGTTCCCGGAGATCGCCGAGTTCCTGCACGAGCGGTGGGCCTCCGGCGGCGAGCCGGACGCATGGGTGGAGACGGCCGGCGGCCCGGCCGCGGGAGAGCCCGGCTACTGCCACCAGCGGGTCGCGGCGCTGCGCAGGCGCGGGCGGGGCTGCTGCGTGGTCGCCCCGATCGTGCTGCACGGCCGCGCCTGGGGCGAGCTGTACGTCGCCCGCTCGACCGGGGCCGCCTCGTTCGGCCGGGGCGACGCCGACTTCGCCACGGTCCTCGCCGCCGTGGTGGCGGCGGGCCTCGCGCAGACGGAACGCCTGGAGGAGGCCCACCGCCTGGCGTTCACCGACGCGCTCACCGGGCTCGCCAACCGCCGCGCCGTCGACGTACGGCTGGAGGAGGCCATCGAGCGGCACCGGGCGGACGGTGTCGTCGTCAGCCTCGTCGTCTGTGACCTCAACGGCCTCAAGCGGGTCAACGACACCCTCGGTCACGCGGTGGGGGACCGGCTGCTGGAACGGTTCGGCTCGGTGCTGTCCCTGTGCGGCGCGACGGTGCCGGGGGCGCTCGTGGCGCGGCTCGGCGGTGACGAGTTCTGTCTGCTCGCGGTCGGGCCGGCCGCCGACGACGTGGTCAAGGCGGCCGACGAGCTGTGCGGGCGCGCGGCCGAGCTGGAGCTGGGGGAGGGCGTCGCCTGCGGGGTGGCGTCGACCGGGGACGCGATCGGCCCGGTGTCCTCGGCCCGCCGGCTCTTCCGGCTCGCCGACGCCGCGCAGTACCGGGCGAAGGCGCTGCGCGCGGACCACCCGGTCGTCGCCGGGCGGGAGGGTCCCCGGGACCCGGTGGTCCGCCTGGCCGACGAGCCCTCGCCCGCCCCCGAGGCACCGGCCGAGCGGCGCCGCTTCCGGGGCCGCCGCCCGTGAGGTGCGTGCACTGCCCGTGAGGTACGTGGGCCACTGCCCGAGTGCGGCACGTGGCCCCCGCCGTCCATGAGGTACGTGGGCCGCAGGCCAGGCACTGCGTAAGGGGCACCCCCGGCACCCACTAGTGACATCGTCGCATTCACTGCGTACGCTCCTGAATATGGATATGCACACTGTGGTGGTGGGGACGTCCGGTGTCACCGCGTCCGACGTTCTCGCCGTGGCGCGCGACGGCGCCCGCGTCGAACTTTCCGGAGAGGCGGTGGCGGCCCTCGCGGCGGCCCGGGAGATCGTGGACGCGCTCGCGGCCAAGCCCGAACCCGTCTACGGCGTCAGCACCGGCTTCGGCGCCCTGGCGACCCGGCACATCAGCCCGGAACTCCGCGCCCAGCTGCAGCGCAACATCGTCCGCTCGCACGCCGCGGGCATGGGCCCGAGGGTCGAGCGCGAGGTCGTGCGTGCCCTGATGTTCCTGCGCCTGAAGACCGTCTGCTCGGGACACACCGGGGTCCGCCCCGAGGTCGCGCAGACCATGGCCGACGTCCTCAACGCGGGCATCACCCCGGTCGTGCACGAGTACGGCTCCCTCGGCTGCTCCGGCGACCTCGCGCCCCTCTCCCACTGCGCCCTCACCCTCATGGGCGAAGGCGACGCCGAGGGACCCGACGGCGTCGTGCGCCCCGCGGGCGAACTGCTCGCCGAGCACGGCATCCAGCCCGTCGAACTGCGCGAGAAGGAGGGCCTGGCCCTCCTCAACGGCACCGACGGCATGCTCGGCATGCTGGTCATGGCCCTCGCCGACCTCGACACCCTCTACAAGTCCGCCGACATCACCGCCGCCCTGTCGCTGGAGGCGCTGCTCGGCACGGACAAGGTCCTCGCGCCCGAGCTGCACGCCATCCGCCCCCACCCGGGCCAGGGCGCCTCCGCCGCCAACATGCTCGCCGTGCTCAAGGGCTCCCAGCTCACCGGGCACCACCAGGACGACGCGCCGCGCGTGCAGGACGCGTACTCGGTGCGCTGCGCCCCGCAGGTCGCCGGCGCCGGCCGGGACACCCTCGCGCACGCCCGCCTCGTCGCGGAGCGCGAGCTGGCCTCGGCCGTCGACAACCCCGTCGTCCTGCCGGACGGCCGCGTGGAGTCCAACGGCAACTTCCACGGCGCCCCGGTCGCCTACGTCCTGGACTTCCTGGCCATCGCCGCCGCCGACCTCGGCTCCATCGCCGAGCGCCGCACCGACCGGCTGCTCGACAAGAACCGCAGCCACGGCCTGCCGCCGTTCCTCGCCGACGACGCGGGCGTCGACTCCGGCCTGATGATCGCCCAGTACACGCAGGCCGCGCTGGTCAGCGAGATGAAGCGGCTGGCCGTGCCCGCCTCCGCCGACTCCATCCCGTCCTCCGCGATGCAGGAGGACCACGTCTCCATGGGCTGGTCGGCCGCGCGCAAGCTGCGCACGGCCGTCGGCAACCTGACCCGGATCATCGCGATCGAGCTGTACGCCGCCGCGCGCGCCGTCGAGCTGCGCGAGGGCCTGGCCCCCGCCCCGGCCAGCCGGGCGGTCATCGACGCCGCGCGCGAGGCGGGGGTCGGCGGTCCCGGCCCGGACCGCTTCCTCGCGCCCGACCTGGCCGCCGCCGACGCCTTCGTGCGCGAAGGCCGCCTCCTCGCCGCTGCCGAGACGGTCACCGGCCCGCTGAGCTGAGCCCGGACGGCCCGCTCCGGTGAGCCGGACGCTGCGTCCGGTGAGCCGGTGCGGGCCGGCCCGCGGGCGGATCAGGAGCCGAGGCGTTCCCGGCGTACCGAATACACCACGAAGCCCGCGCCCGCGGCGAGGAACAGCGATCCGCCGACGACGTAGGGAGTGGTGTCGACGCTTCCGGTGTCGGCCAGTTCCGTGCCGCCCGTGTCGCCGGCTTCCTCAGTACCCGTGCCGGTGCCGGTGCCGGTGCGTGTCGCCGTCGGCCCGTTCGCGGCCCTGTTCGCCGTCGTGTCCGCGACGCGTCCCTGCTGCGTGGCGCGTCCCTGATCCGTGGTGTGCGCCGTCGCTACCGCGTCGGCCACCGCTCTCGCCGGCGTGTCCCCCGTCGCGCTCGCGGAGGGGACGAACCACAGGGCGCCCAGCAGGGTGCCCGCGGCGGTGGCGGTCAGGAGCGTACGGCGAGCGGTTGACACGGAATATCGATCCCCTTGTGGCACTGGCGAATTGGCCGTGTGGGGCGATGTTAGTGAACGCCATGGGTCACAGGAAAGTCACGGGAGGTTTGAAGTACGGACTCCTGGAGGGGGTCGACCGTTCCATAACGTTTTGTGTAGATTCGCACGCGCCCTGTGGGCGAGCGGCGTGCCTGTGACGGAAGACACGGATCCGCTGCCGAAGGGCGGGAGGGTCCGGTGCGTGCCGGTCGGCGGGGTGCGTGGCGGTGGCCTGGGCGCGCGGCCGCTTCCGCGCTACCGCCGGGCGCCACCCCGCCGCACCGGGCCTGACCCCGCCCGGCCGGCGCAGGAACCCGGCGAGGACGGCGGCGAAAGGTCCCCGCGAACCGCTTCGCGCATCCCCCGCGCGCGTCCGCCCGTCCCCCGCCGACGTGGCGAGGCACACACTTGGGCGCCCTGGGGAACGGGACGAAACGGTCGTAGCGTTGATGATTCGCGACGGGGGACACAAGGGGTCTTGGGGAATACGGCAACGATGGAGAAGCGTGTGATGACGAACAGCAAGCGGCACAAGGCCCTGATGGCCTCGTCCGCTCTGCTCGGCGGTGTTCTGGTGCTCTCGGCCTGTTCCGGCAGCAGCAGCGCGGCCGGCGGGAACGGCGACGACGCCTCGCAGGCCACGACGGACAAGGCCGCGGCCCAGCAGACGTCCGAGGCCCAGATCAAGATCACACCAGGGGACGGCTCCGACAACGCGTCCATCAACAACTCCGCCGCCGTCACCGTGGCCAAGGGCACGCTGACGGACGTCACCATGACCACCGCCGACGGCAAGGCCGTCAAGGGGCAGATATCGGCGGACAAGACGAGCTGGAAGCCGAGCGCCCAGCTCGCCCGCTCCACCACGTACAAGGTCGCCGCCACCGCCACGGACGCCAAGGGCCGCGCCGCCCACGAGAACGCCTCGTTCACCACGGTCGCCCCGGCGCACAGCTTCATCGGCACCTACACGCCGGACAACGGCACCACCGTCGGTGTGGGCATGCCCGTCTCGATCAACTTCGACAAGGCGATCACCAACAAGGCGGCCGTCCAGAAGGGGATCACCGTCTCCTCCTCCAGCGGCCAGGAGGTCGTCGGCCACTGGTTCGGCGCCAACCGCCTCGACTTCCGCCCCGAGCAGTACTGGAAGGAGGGTTCCAGCGTCACGCTGAAGCTCGACCTCGACGGCGTGCAGGGCGCCCAGGGCGTCTACGGCGTCCAGCAGAAGACGGTCACCTTCCACATCGGCCGCAACCAGGTCTCCTACGTCGACGCCAAGACCAAGCAGATGAAGGTCAAGCAGGACGGCAAGACCGTCAAGACCATCCCGATCTCCGCCGGATCCCCCGAGCACACCACCTACGAGGGCGCGATGGTGATCTCGGAGAAGTTCACCCAGACCCGGATGAACGGCGCGTCGGTCGGCTTCAAGGACTCCGACGGCAAGGGCGAGTACGACATCAAGGACGTACCGCACGCCATGCGCCTGACCAACTCCGGCACCTTCATCCACGGCAACTACTGGGGTGGACCGTCCCTCTTCGGCAACGCCAACACCAGCCACGGCTGCGTCGGCCTGCAGGACAAGAAGGGCGCGAACGACCCGAGCATGCCGGCCGCGTGGTTCTACAACCACTCGCTGATCGGTGACGTCGTCGTCGTGCAGCACACCGGCGACAAGACCGTCGCCCCGGACAACGGCCTCAACGGCTGGAACATGAGCTGGTCCCAGTGGAAGGCCGGCTCCGCCGCCTGATCCGCGCAGCGGCCCCTGCCGATGCCGCCCCTTCCCGGGGCGGCATCGGCCTTTTCGGTTCAGCCCCGCGGCGTCACGCCGGCGACGCCGGGCTCCCGCTTCCCGACCGCGCCGCGTCCGCGCCCCAACTGGCCAGCAGACGCAGCGACTGCGCCGACGGGGAGTCGGGCTCGGCGTGGTAGACGACCATGGTCTGCTCGGCGTCGTCGGCGAGTTTGAAGGACTCGTAGCGCAGGGCCAGCTCGCCCACCAGGGGGTGGCGCAGCCGCTTGACGCCGTGGCTCTTCTCCTTGACGTCGTGGGTGGCCCACAGGCGGCGGAAGTCCTCGCTCTTGACGGACAGCTCACCGACGAGCGCCGACAGCCGTGGGTCGTCCGGATAGCAGCCGGCCTCCATGTGCAGCGCGCACACGATGTCGATCGCCTTCTGCTCCCAGTCGACGAACAGGTCCCGGTGGACCGGGTTCAGGAAGGTCATGCGCGCCCAGTTCCGCTCCGCCGCGGGCAGTTCGGACCAGTCGCCGAAGACCGCCGCCGCCATCCGGTTCCACGCCAGCAGCTCGGCGCGCCGGCCCACGACGTACGCCGGGACGCCTTCCATCGTGTCGAGCAGCTGCCGCAGCGAGGGCCGCACGTGCTGGGTCGGTGCCGTCTGCTTCTTCTTGTGCTTGGGCTTGGCCAGATGGGTCAGGTGGGCGTGCTCGGCGTCGGTGAGGCGCAGCGCGCGGGCGATGGAGTCCAGTACCTCGGCGGAGACGTTGCGGCCGTTGCCCTGTTCCAGGCGGGTGTAGTACGCCACCGAGACCCCGGCCAGCTGGGCCAGCTCCTCGCGGCGCAGACCGGGCACCCGGCGGTGGCGTCCGTAGTGCGGCAGGCCCACGTCCTCCGGCTGGAGCCGGGCCCGGCGGGTGCGCAGGAACTCGCTCAGCTCGGCCCGGCGCTCCAGCCCGGCACCGGCACCGGCGCCCGCTCCGGCACCGGGACCGGCCTCCGCACCGCCGGCCCGGGCACCGGCCTCCGCACCGGGACCGGCTTCCGCGCCGCCGGCCCGGGCGCCGGCCTCCGCACCGGGACCGGCTTCCGCGCCGCC
>NZ_JBFACU010000080.1:0-9852 GCF_040641015.1 Streptomyces sp. NPDC021356
AGGACCCTCAGCAAGTCCTATCGTTGCAGGTCAAGGGCACTTTCCGTGTTTCTGATCAGCTCTTGGACAGCCCATCTCGTGAAAGCGCGAGGCTAGTGTCACTCGGGAGCATTGTGCTCGACCGTCAGGTGCAGCAACAGGTACGGCACTTGAGCTTCGGCACCATGCTGAGCACCCTGTTCCTGATGCTCGCCTGGGCCTACTGCCTGAAGTGGCGCGACTCGGGTAGCACCCTTGTGGTGGGAACGTGGCGCGTTTCACCGAACATGATCTTCGGGCCCCTGGCCGCCGCCGCCGCGATCGCTCTCCTGCTATACCTCATCCGCAACGCTCAGACGTACTCGATTCTGGCCGATCCCGAGAACCCGCTCCGGCTCGCGGGCATGATCGGCGGAGTCCTCTTGGCCAGGGCGGGTGGCTGGCGCCCGCGGCCTGCGGAACCTGAGCTGGTGACCAGATGCCACGACCATCTGTACCGCCTCCAGACGATCCAGATGTCCACGAATGCGCTGTCCACCGGCGTCTCACAGGTTCTGACCGTGGGCAGCTCCCACACCACGTCCGTCTCCACCGTCCCGCCCAGCTTCCCGGAGCTGGTGGAGGACTTCCGCGACTTGCTCGGGCGGATCGCGATTGAGCAGAAGTCGAAGGGCAGGATCGTCGTGATCGCCATCGACGAAGTCGACCGCCTCGGCTCATCCGCACACGCGCTGGCGTTTCTCAGCGAGATCAAGGCCATTCTGGGAGTCCCACACGTCTACTACCTGATATCGGTGGCAGAGGACGTGGGCGCCGCCTTCGTCCGCCGGGGCCTGCCGCACCGTGATGCCACGGACAGCTCCCTGGACGACATCATCCATGTGCAGCCGAGCACCCTGAAAGACTCCCGGGCCCTCCTTACCCAACGCAGCGGTTCCCTGACCGAGCCCTACATACTGCTTGCTCATGTCCTGTCCGGCGGCATACCGCGAGATCTCCTGCGCTACGGGCTCCAGATCCGGGAGATGCAGGAGATGACTCAGTCGTTGGAACTGAGGTACATCTCCCGCCACCTCATCCTCGACGAGCTGGCAGAAACGCTCGCAGGTTTCCGCATCCTCTTGAGCAAGCACCAGTGGACCCGTGACACCAGCGGCATCCTGCATGTCTTCCGCACCCTCGGCGGATACCTGCGTGAACCCTGCGTCTGTGTGGAGAGAGAACTGCGCATCACCCTGGAGAAGTTCGCCTTCTACGGCAGCGCCGACCACCCCGGCCCCGTCGCCCAGCACGAACTGGGAGACGATGCTCGACTTACGATCGAGGAGGCATCCGCGTACGCCTACTTCTCCCTTACTCTCATTGACATTTTCAGCTCCGAGGGCCTTGAACGCCGTACCCGGCAGGCAGCCGGCCAAGGGCCGGACGGCGCTCCGGAACGGCTGGCGGAAGCGCGTCAGGAACTCGGTGTCTCTCCCTTCAGTGCCCGCCCGCTAATCGACAGTGTCCGCAAGGCGTAGTCACTGCCCCTGGGACCAGTCACCGTCGGCCACGAGCCGTGGACGGGCAGCAGAAACTGCCCCTTGCACGACGATGACGCATGACGCATCTGTCCGCAGCGCCGCGTTCGAACGCTGCAGGCACGCCTGCCCAAACGGTGGGGCCACGGCCCGGAAGCGGCGGTCATCCGGCGGCGTCGTGCAGGCGGCCTGGTCGAGGGCGGTGATGCGGCCGCGGGCCAGGCGGAGCAGGCTGCGGTCGGTGAACTCGTGCAGCACCTTGGTGCAGGTCTTGCGGGAGGTGCCGACGAGTGCGGCGAGCCGTTCGGGGTGAGGGCGATCTGCGGGTGACAAGTGCCCGGCCGATGGACTGTCGGTGCGGGTGGCGAGGGTGGTCAGGGTGGTGGCGACACGGCTCGGTGACAGATGAGATCTTTTGAAGTTGTCTACCTGATGGCGCTGAGCTGCAGAGATGTGCCAGTACCTGCCTTTGACCTGCATCGTTGTGCATTCAAGGCATTCCTCCACGGCGACTCGGGTCTGGCCGTATGGTGGGACTTGGCATGCGGCGGGGGCCCGTACCGGGCTCGGTGCGGTTCCGCCTCGACGGGACGTGAGGGGGTGGAGGGGGTGCCTGTCCGCGGTGGTCGGCGCGCCGTCTTGGTCACGACGGTGCTGGCCCTCGCGGTCTTCGCCGGTGCGCTGTCGCTGCTGAGCTGGAACCGGGCGAACCAGGTGGCCGGGGTCGTCTCCGCGGTGGTCGGCATGGCCGCCCTGGGAGTCGGCGTCTGCGCGCTACTGGCCCCGACCGGGAGCACGTCCGTACAGGTGTCCAGAACCGGGCGTGCCACGGCCACCGGTGGCGGGGACGCCAACACGGGTGCTGTCGCCTCCACACCAGCCGGTGAGGTCTCCGTCGAGGAGACCGGTGACGCGCGGGCGGACGGCGGCAGTGCGAACACCGGTTACCGGCGGCAGGAGTAGCGGCGCATCCGATGTTCTTCCTCAGACGTGCTGCGGTGCGCAAGTCGGGTGGATCCTCCGCCGAGGGAGCCGGAGCCTTCGCCAACAGCGGCGTGATGATCGACAGCTCCGTGCAGGTGTTTGCGGGACGCGCCGCTGTCTCAGGGTATCTCCTTAGGGTGGAACAGGCCCTCGCCGCCGCTGACTTCCGGGGGCGTGAGAGCGAACTCGCCCAGCTGGCCCGCTTCAGCGCGCACGATGTCCCCGCAGACCATCCCGGCGCCGGCTACTGGCGCTGGGTGGCCCCGGCGTGGGCGGGGAAGTCCGCCCTGCTGGCGCACTTCGTCATGCACCCTCCACCCGGCGTCGATGTCGTGTCGTTCTTCATCACCTCCCGCATGGCCGGGCAGAACGACGCCGCGGCCTTCTGCGAGGTCGTCCAGCGGCAGGTGTACGCCATGCTGGGCGAGGCAGAACCGCTGACCACCCCCGCCACGCGAGACGAGCAGATGCTGCTCGCGCTGCACCGCGCCGCACAAGGGTGCGCGGCGCGCGGCCGACGGCTCGTGCTCGTGGTGGACGGGCTGGACGAGGACCGCGGCGTGACCGCTGGTCCCGACGGCCACAGCATCGCGGCGCTGCTGCCACGCGTCCCCCCGCACGGCATGCGAATCCTCGTCGCCGGCCGTCCGCATCCGCCGATACCGGGGGACGTGCCCGCAGACCACCCCCTGCGCAGCACGCGGATCGACCACCGTCTGGAGCCCTCCCCGCACGCCCGCGCGGCGCGCCGGGACGCCGAGCGGGATCTGGTGCGACTGCGAGACGGCGCTGGACTGGGCTGGGACCTGGCCGCTCTGACCGTCGCGGCAGGAGGCGGGCTGAGCGCGCACGACTTCGCTGAGCTGACCGGGAGCCCGGCGCGGCTGGTCGAGCGCGAGCTGTCCGCGGTGAACGGCCGCAGCTTCCGCCGGCGCTCTGGGCACTGGACATCCGCCGGTCCGCACCTCTTTCTCTTCGCACATGAAGAGATCCGGCGCGGCGCGGCGGAACTGTTCACGGACCAGGAGCTGGCGACCCACCGCAGCCGTCTGCACCGGTGGGCGGACTCCTACCGGCGCGCGGGGTGGCCGGAGGAAACCCCCGAGTACCTGCTGCGCGGCTACGCCCAACTGCTGCACGAACAGGGGGACACATCTGGGCTGGTGGCGCTGGCCTGCGATACCCGGTGGCAGGAACGGCTGTGGCAGGCGTCCGGGGCGGCTCTGGAGGCGCTCAGCGCGGTGTTAGCCGCGTTCGATCTGGTGCTGGCGGACGGCGTGCGCCGCGGCGATCAGGACGTGTCCGTGGCCCTGCGACTGGCCGCCGCGCGGGACGGGCTGCACGATCGGACGGCGCCTCTCTCCTCCGACCTGATCGCCCTGTGGGCCCGGTGCGGGCACCCCATGCGCGCCGTTCATCTGGCCGAGTCGCAGCGCGACGCGTGGGACCGGGTGGCAGCCCTGAGCGCCATCGCCGGCGCCATGGCCGCCGCCGCACGCCTGGATCAGGCGGCCGCCCTGCTCGACGGAGCGGACAGCACCGAAGCCCGGGACCGCTTCCTGGCGGCGATCGCCAAGGGCCTGGCGGACTCCGGCCGGACCGCCGAGGCCCTGCGGACGGCCCGCCGTATCACCGACCCTGAGCTCAGGGCAGAAGCTCTGGTCGCTGGCATCGGGGCACTGTCCACGGTGGCGAGGAGCGCCGCGGCGGCTCAGGAGACGGCCGGCATCCGGGCAGCCGATGCGGTTCCTTGGGCGCTGGAAGCCGTCGACGCGGTCATGGCAGTGCCCAACACCGTCTCCCGGAGCGCCCTGGGCGCCTCACTGGCCGCCGCGCTCTCCTGGCTCGGCGAGCATGGCCGAGCCCTGGCGCTGGCGGAGCGTGTCGTGGCCAGTTCGGCCGACTCCGGCGACACGGTCCGGCGGGCGCAGTACCTCGCCCTGTTCGCCCGGGGGATGTCCACGGCACCGGGGCTCGCCGCGCAGGCCGCCGAGTTCGCCGTGACGTCGGCCCAGCTGGCAGCGGACGTCAACGACCCCGACGGCGTGAGCTGGGTCTACCCCGAGGTTGCTGCGGGCCTGGAAGCGACTGGGCACCACCAACAGGCGATCGACTTGGGCAGCCGTTTCCTGAACAATCCGGAGGAGAGCCTGGTCGAGATCGGCATCGCGGCCGCGGAAGCCGGTGACCTCGACCGAGCTCTGGAGCTGACTGAGCGGATCACGGAACCCGTCTACCGGGCGCGCGTCCTCAACGCCGCTGGCAGGACGGCGGCGGGGTTCCGTGACGCGGTGCAAACGCTGCGCCTGGCCCGGGACGCCCGCGAGGCCACCGACGAGGTGCCCTACCTCCACTGGCGGGTGGCGCTTTCGGCCGACACCGCCGACTTCCTGCTGCGGGCGGGCCAGAAGGAACGTGCCCACGCCGTGGTCGAGCGGGCGACGAACTTGGCGCAAAGGGATCGAAGGCTCGGGGTAACCACCCTCATCAAGCTGGCCGTCGCAGTTGGCCAGTCCGGGCAGCGGGACGACGCAGCCCGCCTCATACACCGCGCCGAACAGGCCGCCGCCGCGTCCGACGGTTACGCACGCGTCCTCGACCTCGCGGAGGTAGCCGAGGGCCTGCACCACACGGGTCGCCCGACGGAGAGGAACGAGCTTCTGCGCCGCGTACTCCACGAAAGCCGGACCCTGGCAGATCCTGCCGAGCGCGCCGAGGGCCTGCGACGAGTGGCCGAGGCATTCGGCCGCACCGGGAATCCGGACGGAGCAGTAGAGCTGGCTCAGGAGATCCTGAGCCTGGCAGGAACCGCCCACAGCCCCTCCCGCCGACGCTGGGACACGTACGCCGCCGCCGGTGCCCTCCTCGCGGCGGGCGATATCGACGCGGTGCTCAGGCTGGAGGGCAGCCTGCCGAAGGACGCGGTCGACGAGATCCTCACCGGTGTCGTGAAAAGGCTCGTGGACGCCGGTGATCTGGCCGCAGCAGAGCTGATCACCAACAGGCAAGCAGACGAGCGCGCCCTCGGCTACCTCGCGGCGGGCGCCGCAGCCACGGGAGACGTCACCCGCGCCGCCGCGCTGCTGGAGGAGATCAGCACTCCTGTCCTGCGCGAGGCGTCCACGCCGGCCGTCGTCAAGACGCTCTGCCAGGTGGGTGCCCGCGCGGCGGCCCGCGCCCTGGCCGACGCCCTCACCGCGCCCGAGCACCGCGCCAAGGCGCTCGCAGCGATCGCCCAGTCGCTCGGCCCCTGCCCTCAGGGACGCCTCGTGCTGGTCGAGGCACTGTGCTGGGGCCCATGGGAACAGGTGACTGAGGAGATCACCGGTGTGGTGCCGGAGCACCTGCCCCTCCTGGCGGACCTCGTGCCAGCGGAAGGCTAGGGTCCGCCTTCAAAGATCATCGGGTAGTGATACATGGTGGGGGTACTCCGTCATAAACTCACTGACCGGCAGTGGAAGTTGCTGGCTCCGCTTGCGCTGGCATAACCAAGTCCCCCTGTGCCGATGGACCAGCAGCTCGGTGAAGATCAGGTGCAAGAAGCCCGTTGTAGCCGGTGCTGATCTGGGCGGTGCCGGCCATGAAATACCGGTCAGAAGTGGACGAAAGCCAACGCCTTGTCGGCGTGCTCAGTCAAGTTGAGCGTCGGTTCGGCCGAAGTCATTCGCCAGTGATCAAGTCATACCGCTGTATCGGGATCGATGGGACGGTTGTGCGGTGCCGTCCCGGGCGGGGGTCTGACTCGTGAGATTTTTGACCGAAGTGTCCAGTCACGGACCTGTCGACTGCCGTTGAGGGATGTTGCCTGCCACCGAGCCACAGGGCGTGTCCCCATGGGGGCCTTGCCGACGATCAGGCGCCATCACAGTTCAGACCGCCCGAGCAGCCCGGTGCCATCCACCCTGCACCTCACATAGCGGGAGGCGAACCACCATGACGACCAGACAGCGCAGCACCTCCTCAAGGACGGATCCGCCGGCTCGGCGCGAGGTCGTCCTGGGCGTGGACACGCACGGCGAGGTACACGTCGCCGCCGTTATCTCCTCGCTCGGGAAGATCTTAGGCACCGAGTCCTTTCCGGCGACGGCGACCGGCTACCGGCAACTGCTTGTCTGGGCCATCAAGCGGGGGACGGTGCGCCGGGCCGGCGTGGAGGGCACGGGCACTTTCGGCGCGGGCCTGTCCCGCTACCTGCTGGCTCAGCACGTCGAGGTGTTCGAAGTGAACCGGCCCGACCGGTCGGCCCGCCGGTTGCTCGGCAAGTCGGACTCGCTCGATGCGCAGGCCGCCGCACGGGTCGTGCTCAGCGGTCGCGCCCGGGCCCAGGCCATCCGGCGACGGACCTGTGCACGCCGCCCGGATCTACAAACTTGCCAAGGACTCCGCGGTCAAGGCCCGCACCCAGGCGATCAACCAGCTCAAGGCCGTCCTGGTCATCGCCGACCCCGCCCTGCGGGAGCGGTTGTCAAGCTTGGGCAATGCCGAGCTGTTCCGCACCTGCGCGACCCTCAACTCACCCGATGGTGGGGGAGACGAGGACGCGGTGGCCCAGGCCACCCACATGACGTTACGCATGCTCGCCGAACGCATCGAACAGCTCACCGGACAGATCGACGAGCTGAACCAACGCCTGACCCGGCTCGTCGAACACCACGCCCCACAGCTGCTCGAACCGGTGGGCATTGGCCCGGACAGCGCCGTCACTCTCCTGATCACCATGGGAGACAACCCCGAGCGACTGAACACCGAAGCGTCCTTTGCTGCCCTTTGCGGAGTCAGCCCCATCGAGTACTCCTCTGGCCGACGGTGCACGCGTCGGCTCAACTACGGCGGCGACCGCCAGGCGAACGCTGCCACGCTGCCCTGCACCGCATCGTGTTCACCCGTCTGCGCCACGACCCGCAAACCCGGGCGTACTACGAACGCCGCACCCAGGAGGGCAAGACTCGACGCGAGATCATCCGATGCCTCAAGCGGTATGCCGCCCGCGAGGTCTTCCACCTGGTCAGACCGGTTTCCCACACCCCTGCGTTGTAGGGGCGTTCGTGTGTCAGCTGTCGGGGGCTGGCCGGACGAGGCCGCTCTGGTAGGCGATCACGACCAACTGCGCCCGATCGCGTGCGTGGAGTTTGGTCATCGCGCGGGAGACGTGGCTGCGCACGGTTGGTTAGGGGGCTGAGGAGCAGCTGGTCGGCGATCTCGTGGTTCGATCTGCCCAGTGCAGCGAGTGCGGCATCCGCACCGTGGCCGCGGGCGACTCCCTGCTCTCACCCACGGCCACCCGTTCCCTGATCACCCGCTTCCTGGCCACCCCGGCCGACCACATGCCCCTCACCGCGCCGGAACGCCTCACCCTACTCACCGAACGCGAACGCGAGATCATGGCCGGCCCCGGTTGGCGACGAGCGAAACATAGACCGTGATCGCCGGTTGGCCAAACCGGCGATCACGGCAATCCTTGGAGGAGCTCGTCAGCCCCCCGGGCTTGGTGTTCGACATGAACACAGAAGGCTGCGCTGGGGCTCCCACACTCCAAGGAAAGCGAGTAGTCCTGTCTTATCCGATCAAGAAGCTTGCCCCCAATGCCAAGGGGAAGGTCCGGTACCGGTTCGTGGTCGACGCAGGCCCTGATCCGGTCACCGGGAAGCGCACACAGGTGACACGTACCTTCGCCACGCTGAGGGAGGCGAAGGCGGAGTACGCGGGCATCGTGCATCGTCGCTACGAGGCAGAGCGGGCACCTCTCAGTCAGGTCACGGTGGACGAGTGGCTCGATCAGTGGCTGGCCATGAAGGCCGAGGACCTGGAAGAGAGCACTGCGTACAGCTACACCATGACCCTGGCCCGCGTCCGCGGAAGGCTCGGGCACATCAGGCTCCAGGACCTCACCGAGGACCACGTCGAGGCATGGATGCGATGGGCGCTCCGGGAAGGGCGTGGGCGGGGAGGGAAGCCGGGCACCGGCCTGGGGGCGACCTCGGTCGAGATGTCACTGGCCCGGCTGAAGGAGGCGCTCGACCGGGCGGTGACACGGGGCGTGGTCCGGGTCAACGTCGCTCGGGAGGTGACCGTTCCCCGTAAGGCACGCAGGGCAGAGCGCAGGGCCAGGGCCGCAGTGCCGCCGTGGAGCGTCGCGGAAGTGCGCGCCTTTGTTCGTGCGATCGCAAGCGACCGCCTGCAGGCACCGTTCCTTCTCGCTCTGATGGGTCTTCGGCCGGCGGAGATCTGCGGCATGCGTTGGACGGACATCGACCTGGACGAAGCCACCGTGTCCATCACCAACACCCGGACGGTCATGGGGAACGACATCGTGGTGGAGAAGGACACCAAGTCACCCGCCGGTGAGCGGCAACTTCCGCTGCCGGCTCCGATAACGGCTGCCTTGACCGCGTTCCGGGCTGCTCAGGCAGACGAGAAGACGGCGGCTGGGCACGGGTACGAAGACAGCGGCTACGTTCTCGTAGACGCTCGGGGCAGGGTGCTCAACGGTCGGCAGCTGCGTGAGCGGGCCTACAAAGTCATGGACCGCAGCGGGCTGCGCCGGGTCCGTCTGTACGACGCCCGTGCGAGCTGCCTGACGTACCTGGCGAACCACGGGGTCCCGGACCACCTCCTCGCCCGGTGGGCCGGCCACGCCGACGCCCGGACCACGAAGCGCTGGTACGTGAAGCCGGATGTGGACGACCTGCGGCCGGTGGCGGACACGTGGGGAGGTCTGGCGAGTGGCTCCGCCCCCGTTCACGAAGAGAATGTGAGATGTGGGAGCGTGAACGGGTGAGTGAGAAGAACGTCGACACCATGCAATACCGCTTTGACGGGCCGGAACAGGCCCCGGTCCTCGTCATGGGGCCGTCCCTCGGTGCTACATGGCACAGGTTGTAAAGACCGTCCAGGGACGTCTACGCCAGTCCAGCGGGGGCATGAAACCGCAGGTCAGAGCCTCCTGGTCCGGGAAGGGCTGCCCAGTTGGTGATTGCCGTGTGATACGCGGGTGATACGGCGAGGCCCCACCGGGGTCGGTCCTGACGAGATCTCTGCGCGGATCTGTGAGAGGGTGAAGCCGCACCGGAGTACTTCGGTGCGGCTTCTCTGTGAGTTCGAACGCGCTGGCGCGCACGATGCGGTCGGTGACTCGTGCGGTCCGTGTGCCTGTGACTCTTTCGGGTGCCTGATTTGCGATCGCACCCGCTCATCCGTCCGCACGAGGGGTGCGTACTCTTCCCAGCGCGATCGGGTCATGTGAGTGCGGGAGCAGGAACGGCCGGATCGACTAAGGGCTTGCAGATCATCAAGGTGTTGCTTCCCGTCCCGTGGCTCGTTGGTGTGGTATGCGCATCCCGGACGAGATCCGTACCCAACTCGCTGTGAA
>NZ_JBFACU010000081.1:0-9791 GCF_040641015.1 Streptomyces sp. NPDC021356
CCGTCTCGGCTTTGGGGGGGGGGGGGGGCCCCCCCCCCCCCCCGCGCGGTGGGGGCGGCGGGGGGGGGCCGGGCCCCCCCCCCCCCCCCCCCCCGGCGGTCCCGTGTGCCCGGCTCAGCGGGCCGCCGGCGCCGGCTCCAGGACGCCGACCCCGCCGGCCAGTGCGGGGTCGTCGCTCTCCTCCAGGATCCGGTTGTGCTCGTCCACGAAGACCACGCACGGCTTCAGCTCCCGGGCCTGGGCGTCGGCCACGACGCCGTACCCGATGATGATCACCAGGTCGCCCTGGTGGACGAGCCGGGCCGCCGCGCCGTTGACCTTGACCATCCCGGAGCCGCGTTCGCCCTCGATGACGTACGTCTCCAGGCGCGACCCGTTGTTGATGTCGACCACGTGGACCAGCTCGCCGTGGAGCAGGTCGGCGGCCTCCATCAGGTCCGGGTCCAGGGTGAGCGAGCCCACGTAGTTCAGGTCGGCCTGGGTGACCGTGGCCCGGTGGATCTTCGACTTCAGCATCGTCCGGAACACTGCGCGCCCGCCTCTCAGTTCGCCGAGCCCGCGGCGTCCATCGCCGCGATCAGGCTGGCCGGCCGCATGTCGGTCCAGTTCTCGTTGATGTAGTCCAGGCACGTCTGCCGGTCCGTCTCCTCCACGACGACGGTCCAGCCGTCCGGCACCTCGGCGAAGGACGGCCACAGCGAGTGCTGGCCCTCGTCGTTGACCAGGACCAGGTACGTGCCGTCCGCGTCCTCGAACGGATTGCTCATCGTTCAGACCCCCTGTATCGGTGCGGACCCGGTCCGCAACTCGTTCATCTTCTCGGCGACAACTCGCCCTATCCGGGCAGTGGGTGCCGGCTCCGTCAGCAATTCCTCGTGCTCGGCATCCACATCGTAGTTTTCCAACCGACCTTCCGTATAGGGATTCCAGGCAGTGACGTCACGCCGGTTCCGGGTTTCCTCGGAAACCC
The DNA here is from genome assembly GCF_040641015.1 of Streptomyces sp. NPDC021356. Lineage (NCBI taxonomy): Bacteria > Bacillati > Actinomycetota > Actinomycetes > Kitasatosporales > Streptomycetaceae > Streptomyces > Streptomyces sp. NPDC021356. Next base: position 971 of record NZ_JBFACU010000081.1, read on the forward strand.
GGGCAGCTGTGAAGAAGAGCACATCACCGCGGAAGACTTCGGGTTCGTGGCGGGACATCATCCGCACATTGTTCACGTAGACGTTCTTGACCGCGACGACTTCGTCCGCCGTCAACTCGGCCAGCGCCCTGTTCTCGCGCCGCAGGAATTCCCGGTAGCGCTCCACGGGGAAGCGGTCGTCGCTCAGCTCGCTCATCTCGAAGTCGAACCCGATCGACCGCAGGCTGTTCGCGACGATCTCCGCCTCGGAGCGTTCGGGGGCCTGGCGGCCACGGCCGCTCGACGGGTAGGCGTCCACCAGGCACAGCAGCTCCACCTCGGCGCCCAGCGCCTGGAGCCGGGTGGCGACGGCCTGGGCGACCGGGCCGCCGAAGGACCAGCCCAGGATGCGGTAGGGGCCCTCGGGCCGGACCGAACGGATCAGTTCGGCGTACGAGGCCGCCATCTGAGTCACGTCGGCGGGCAGCCGCGCGTCGCGGTCCCCGATCCCGCGGGCCTGGAGGGCGTAGAGCGGGGTGTCCGGATCGAGGTGGGCGAGCAGTCCGGCGTAGCACCAGCCGAGGCCGGCCGCCGGGTGGACGCAGAACAGCGGTGTGTCCGTGCCCCGTTCGCGCAGTGGGAGCAGTTCGCCGAACGGGTCGTGTCGGATTCCTCGGTCGATCTCCTCGGCCAGGAGCGCGACGGTCGGCGCCTCGAACAGGCTCCGGATGGACAGGTCGGCGCCGAGGACGGCGCGGATCCGGCCGAGCAGCCGGGCCACCAGCAGCGAGTGGCCGCCCAGGGCGAAGAAGTCGTCGTCGACGCCCACTTCGGGCACCTTGAGCACCTCGGCGAAGAGGGTGCACAGCACCTCCTCGCGCGGGCCGTTCGGGCCCCGTCCGGCGCGTGCCGCGTAGGGGGGGACGGGCAGGGCCCGCCGGTCGAGTTTGCCGTTGGCGGTCAGCGGCAGTTCGCCGACGGCCGTGAAGACGGCCGGGATCATGTAGTCCGGCAGCCGTTCGCCGAGGTGGGCGCGTAGCTCGGGGGTGCCGGGCAGCTCGCCGGCCGGTACCGCGTACGCCACCAGGCGGCGGTCGCCGGGCCGGTCCTCGCGCAGCACGACGGCGGCCTGGGCGATGCGCGGGTGCGCGCAGAGCGCGGCCTCCACCTCGCCGGGTTCGATACGGAAGCCGCGCAGTTTGATCTGCTGGTCGGCGCGGCCCAGGAACTCCAGCTGCCCGTCGGCGCGCAGCCGCACCCGGTCGCCGGTGCGGTACATGCGCTCGCCCGGTTCGAAGGGGCAGGCCACGAAGCGCTCCGCGGTCGGTGCCGGACGGCCGAGGTAGCCGCGGGCCAGGCCGGCGCCGGTGACGTACAGCTCGCCGACCACGCCCGGGGGCACCGGGCGCAGACGGTCGTCGAGCACGTACAGGCCGGTGTTGTCGACGGCCGTGCCGATCGGGGCGGTGGCGGGCCAGTCCGCCGGGTCGCCGGGCAGGGTGGCGCCGGTCGCCGCGTGGGTCTCGCTGGGGCCGTAGTGGTTGTGCAGCCGCAGGCCCGGCCGCGCGGCGAAGAACCCACGGACGGTGGGGGTGAGGTTGAGCGCCTCGCCGGCCTGGGCGACGTCGGTCAGGCGCGGCAGCGGTGCGCCGAGTTCCGCCGCCGCCTCGGCCAGCGCCTCGACGACCAGGTTGGGTGCGTGCAGCTGCTCGATGTCGTTCTCCTCCAGCCAGCGCACCAGTCGGCGCGGGTCGCGCCGGACGTCCTCCGGGCAGGGCACGAGGTGTTTCCCGCCGAGCAGCGCGGAGAGGATCTCGTGCACCGACACGTCGAAGCTGATCCCCGCGAACTGGGCGACGGCCGCGCCGGGCCGGCGCGGGGGCATGGCCTCCTCGTGCCAGGAGACCAGGTTGTCCATGGCCCGTGCGGGCATCAGAACACCCTTCGGGCGGCCCGTCGAACCGGAGGTGTAGACGGCGTACACCGGGCGGTCCGGTGACAGTGTCCCGGCCGGTGGAGGCGTCGCGGGGGGCTCGGCCCGGTCCGCGGCGGTGCCGGGCGCGTCGAGGAGCAGCAGGGGGCCGGCCTCGCCGGGCAGCCTCGGGGCGACCTCGGCCGTCGTCAGGACCAGGACCGGTCGCGCGTCCTCGGTCATGCGGGCGAGGCGTTCCGCCGGGTACTCCGGGTCGAGCGGCAGGTAGCCCGCGCCGGTCCTGAGCACGGCGAGCAGTGCGACGACGAGGTCAGCCGAGCGGCGCAGGGCGAGCCCCACCAGGCGCTCGGGGCGGGCGCCGCGGCGGGCCAGCAGCCCGGCGAGCCGGCCTGACGCCGCGTCGAGCTGCTCGTACGTCAGGGTCCTCGTGCCGTCCTGCACTGCCACGGCCTGCGGGGTGCGGCGTGCCTGCTCCTCGAACCGCTGGGTGAGGCTCGCGCGGGGCAGCCGACGGACGCGGGGGCGGGTGAGCAGCCGGGCCCGCTCGCCGGGGTCGAGCAGTTCGGCCCGGCCGATGGGCTGCCCGGGTGCCTCGGCCAGTGCGCGCAGCAGCCGCAGGAACCGTTCGGCGAGCGCCTCGGCCGTGGCGGCGTCGAACAGGTCGGCGCTGTATTCGAGGACGGCGTTGAGGCCGGCGGGGGTGCCGTCGCCGTCGTGCACGTCGGCGAACGCGAAGAGCAGGTCGAAGCGGGAGACGGCGGAGCCGACGGCCTGGCCGGTCACCTTCAGGCCGGGCAGTTGCTCGATGGCCTCGTGCGCGGCCTGCTGGTCGGTGTTGTTGAACGCCAGCATCACCTGGAACAGCGGGTGGCGGGCCAGGGACCGGGCCGGGTTGAGCAGTTCCACCAGCCGTTCGAACGGCACGTCCTGGTGGGCGTAGGCGGCGAGGGACTCCTCACGGACCCGGCGCACCAGTTCCTCGAAGGTCGGGTCGCCGGAGGTGTCGGTGCGCAGGACGAGGGTGTTGACGAAGAAGCCGACCAGGTCCTCCAGGGCGTCGTCGGTGCGTCCGGCGATCGGGGTGCCGATCGGGATGTCGTCGCCCGCGCCCACCCGGGACAGGGTCACGGCCAGTGCGGCCTGTACGACCATGAAGACGGTCGCCCGGTTCTTCCGGGCCAGCTCGACCAGAGCGGCGTGGAGGTCCGCCGGTACCTGGAAGCCGACGCGGGCGCCGGTCCGGCCGGCCACCGCGGGCCTCGGCCGGTCGGCGGGCAGGTCGAGCTCCTCGGGCAGTCCCGCGAGCGCCTGCCGCCAGTGGGCGAGCTGGCGCGAGACGAGGCTGCCGGGGTCCTCCTCGGAGCCGAGTGTCTCGCGCTGCCACAGCGTGTAGTCGGCGTACTGCACGGGCAGTTCCCGCCACCGCGGCGCGCTCCCGGCACAGCGGGCGGCGTAGGCGGTGGCCAGGTCCCGGCCCAGGGGCCGCCGCGACCAGGCGTCGCCTGCGATGTGGTGGACGAGCAGGAGCAGCACGTGGTCCTCGGGGCCCAGCTCGAACAGGGTCGCGCGCAGGGGCAGTTCGCGTGCCAGGTCGAAACCGTACCTGCTCGCGGCCCGCAGTTCTCCCGGCAGCCGGGCCTCGTCGGTGACGACGGTGTGGAACGGCACGGTGGCCCCGGCCGGGTCGCGCACGATCTGGTGGGCGCCGTCGGCGTCCTCGGCGAACACGGTGCGCAGCGACTCGTGGCGGGCCACGACGTCGTCGAGGGCCTGTCGCAGCGCGGCCCGGTCGAGCGGGCCGTGGAAGCGCCGGGAGACCGGGATGTTGTAGGTGGGGCTGGGGCCCTCCATGCGGTGCAGGAACCACAGCCGTGACTGGGCGTACGACAACGGCAGCCGCTCCGGCCGGACGGCCGGCCGGGTCACGGCGCGCCGGGCGTCGCCGCCGCCGTCCAGGGCCCCCGCGAGTCCTGCCACGGTGGGCGTGTCGAAGAGCCGGCGCACCGACAGTTCGACGTCCAGGGTGGCGCGGATACGGCTCACCAGGCGGGTGGCGAGCAGCGAGTGGCCGCCCAGGTCGAAGAAGTCGTCGTCGATGCCGACGGCCGGCCGGCGCAGCACCTCGGCGAAGAGCGAGCAGAGGATCTCCTCGCGCGGTGAGCGCGGCGCGCGTCCGCCGGGGACGGCCTCGTGCTCGGGCGCGGGCAGGGCCCGGCGGTCCAGCTTGCCGTTCGGGGTCAGCGGCAGCGCGTCGAGGGCGATCACCGCGTCCGGCACCATGTACTCCGGGAGCGTGGCCGCGGCGTGCTCGCGCACCGCCGCCGGCGCGGGCGCCGCGCCCTGCTCGGGGACGACGTACGCGACGAGCCGCCGGTCGCCGGGCACGTCCTCGCGCACCACGACGGCGGTGCGCGCCACGTCCGGATGGCCGCCGACCACGGACTCGATCTCGCCCAGCTCGATGCGGTAGCCGCGGATCTTGACCTGTCCGTCGACGCGGCCCACGAACTCCAGTTCGCCGGCCTCGTTCCAGCGGGCCAGGTCTCCGGTGCGGTACATGCGTTCACCGGGCGCGCCGTAGGGGCAGGCCACGAAGCGCTCCGCGGTCAGGTCCTGCCGTCCGAGGTAGCCGCGGGCGAGGCCGGTGCCGGCGATGTACACCTCGCCGGCCGTGCCCGGCGGGGCCGGCTGGAGCCCGGCGTCGAGGACGAGGATGCGGGTGTTCCAGAAGGGGCGGCCCACCGGGACGGCTCCGGCGGGGACCTTCGTGCCGGGTGCGATGGGGTTCTCGACGCTGTTCACGGTGGCTTCCGTGGCGCCGTAGACGTTGATCACGGTGGCGTCGGGGTGCCGGGCCCGCCAGCGGTCCAGGGCCTCGCCCACCAGCAGTTCGCCGCCGAGCATCAGGGTGCGGGTGGGCGACACCTCGTCCGGCAGTTCGTCGAGGAGGGCGAGGACGCTGGGTGTGCCCTTGAGGAACGTGGCGGGCGGACCGGCGGCGGCCCCTTCGGTGAGTTCGGCGATGTGCACGCGGCCGCCGCTGACCAGCGGGGTGTACAGGCCGGTCACCGTCAGGTCGAAGGAGATCGGCGAGTGCAGCAGCGTGGTGCCGGCGGCGGTCGGGTACGCCTCCTTGGCCCGTACCAGGTAGGCGCCCAGCGAGCGGTGTTCGATGACGACGCCCTTGGGGCGGCCCGTCGAGCCCGAGGTGAAGACGACGTAGGCGGGGTTGGCGAGGGACAGCGGCGCCACGCGGTCGGCGTCGCTCAGGTCCGCGCCGGAGTACGCCGCCGGGTCGGCGTCGTCGAGGAGGATCCGGGGTGCGGCGTGCTCCGGCAGCGCCGGGGCCAGCTCCCTGGTGGTGAGCAGCAGGGCCGGGTCGGCGCTGTCCAGCATGTGGGCGATGCGGTCGGCGGGGTGGCCGGGGTCCAGCGGCAGGTACGCGGCGCCCGTCTTGAGTACGGCCAGCATGCCGACCGCCGCCTGCACGGTGCGCGGCAGCGCCAGGGCCACGAACCGCTCGGGCGCCGCGCCGCGGGCGACGAGCAGCCTCGCCAGCCGGTTCGCGCGCTCGTTCAGCTCGGCGTAGGTCAGCCGCTCGGCGCCGCTGACCACGGCCTCGGCGCCGGGCGTGCGGGCGGCCTGCTCCTGGAACAGGGTGACGACATCGCTGCGGCGGACCTCGCGGGCCGTGTCGTTCCATTCCTCCAGGACGCGGCGCCGCTCGGCGCGGGAGAGCACGTCGAGTGTGCCGACGGGGCGCCGGGGGTCGTCCAGGACCGCGGTCAGGACGCGGCGCAGCCGTTCGCCGACGGCCGTGGCCGTCTCCTCGGTGAACACGTCGGGGCGGAAGTCGACGCGGAACCGCAGGCGGCTGCCCGGCTTGACGATCAGGCCGAGCGGATAGTGCATGCCGTCCTGGGTCTCGACGCCGGTGACCCGCACGCCGTGCGGCGGCGCGGACGCGTCCGCGGCCGGGGCGCTCGCCGGGTCGAGCGGATAGTTCTCGAAGACGAGTACCGAGTCGAACAGCTCGCCCAGGCCCGCCAGTTCCTGGATCCGGGTCAGGCCCAGGTACTGGTGGTCGAGGAGCCGGGCCTGCTCCGACTGGAGCCGGCCGAGCAGGTCGGCGAGCGGCTGCGCGGGGTTCAGCCGCAGGCGCAGCGGCAGGGTGTTGATGAACAGGCCGACCATGTTCTCGACACCGTCCAGCTCCGGCGGCCGCCCGGAGACGGTCACGCCGAACACCACGTCGGTGCGGCCCACCAGACGGGACAGCACGATCGCCCAGGCCGCCTGCGCCACGGTGTTGAGGGTGACACCGAGTTCGCGGGCGCGTTCGGTCAGCCGTGCCGTCTCCTGCTCCGTGAGCGCCAGTTCGATCCGGCCGGGGACCACGGGCACCCGGCCGGAGGCGGCGGGCGCGACCCGGAACGGCTCCTCAAGGCCGGCGAGCGCCTCCCGCCAGGCGCGCTCGCCCGCCTCGCGGTCACGTCCGGCGAGCCAGCCGAGGTAGTCGCGGTACGGGCGGACGCGCGGCAGCCGTGAGGTGTCGCCGCCGTTCAGGTACAGCGCCAGCAGCTCGCGCAGCAGCACCGGGCGCGACCATCCGTCCCACAGCACATGGTGGTTGGTCAGCACGAAGCGGTGCCGGTCCGGCCCGTACCGCAGCAGGGTGAACCGCACGAGCGGTGGTTGGGCCAGGTCGAAGCGGCGGGCGCGGTCCGCGTCGAGGACCCGGCGCGCCTCGCGTTCCCGCTGGTCGGGCGGCAGTCCGCTCAGATCCACCTCGTGCCAGTCGAGGGGTACGTCCCTCAGCACGATCTGGACCGGCCGGCTCAGACCCTCGTGGCGCAGCGCCGTACGGAGGTTGGCGTGCCGCGCCAGGAGCGCCTGCGCGGCGGTCCGCAACGCCTTGGCGTCCAGCGCCCCCTGAAGGTCCAGAACCATCTGAACGGTGTAGATGTCCAGCGCCTTCTCGTCGAAGACGTTGTGGAACAGCAGCCCCTCCTGCAACGGAGACAGCGGCAGTATGTCCTCCAACGCGGACTGCTTCATTCCGACGTCCTCCACTCGGCTTCGAGCCGGTCGATGTCGCTCTGGTCCAACATGGCCAGCGGTACGTCGGACGGGGTGAACCCGCCCGAGGTCCCGTCGGCCGCGTGGTCGACGAGCGCGCGCAGCGCCCGGAACCACTCCTGGGCAAGCTCCTGCACCTCTTCCTCGGTGAGCAGCCCCTGGGCCCAGGTCCAGGCGGCGAGGAGTTCGGGCCCGTCCTCGCCGTCGCGGGTGATGGCGTTCAGTTCGACCGCATGGGTCAGCGGCATCGCGGCGTCCCGTCCGCCGCCGATGCCCGCGGTGCCGGGCGCCGTCGCCCAGTCGGCCGCCTCCTGTTCCCGGGAGGCGAACCGGCCCAGGTAGTTGAACTTGATCTGCGGGCGGGAGAGCGGGGCGAGGATCGCCGCCGTCCTGGGGTTGAGCCGGCGCAGCAGCCCATGGCCCAGTCCCTTGCCCGGAACGGCCCGCAGCTGCTCCTTCACCCGCTTCAGCGCCGCGCCCTCGTCGGCCGTCCCGGCGGTGTCGAGCCGGACGGGATGGGTGGTGGTGAACCATCCGACGGTACGGGTGAGATCAGCGCCCGGCAGCACCTCCTCCGCGCGGCCGTGGGCTTCCAGCTCCACGAGTACGCCGTGTTCGGCCGCCGCGCCCCGCCACCGGCGGACCGCCGTCGCGAAGGCGGTGAGCAGGACGTCGTTGATCTCCGCGTGGAACGCCGCCGGCACCGTCGTCAGGAGGGGCTCGGTCACGTCCGCGGGCAGTTCCCGTGTCAGGTGACCGGTCGAGGCGACGGTGTCGCGCACCGGGTCCAGCGGGCGGGCGCCCAGCGGCGCGTCCGGGTGCCCCAGCACCCGCGTCCAGTGGCCCAGCTCGGCGGTGGTCCGCGGTTCGCGGGCCAGCTCGTGCAGGTGCCGTGCCCAGCGGCGCAGGGAGGTGCCCACCGGTTCGAGGACCGCCTCACGGCCGGCCGCGACGTCCCGCCAGGCCTGGGCGAGGTCCGGGGCGAGGATCCGCATCGACACCCCGTCCACCACCAAGTGGTGAAGTACGAGCAGCAGTTGACCGGGGGTGTCACGGCCACGGTCGAACCAGACCGCCCGCACCATGATCCCGTCACGCGGGGACAGGCGGGTCCGGGCCCGTGCCCCGTGCTCGGTCATCACGGCACGCAGTTCCGCCTCGTCGAGTCCGGCCGCGTCGATGCGCTCGACACAGCCTTCCGCGCTCACGGATCCCGCCTCGGTCACCTCAAGGGACCAGTCCTCGGTGCCGTCCGGCACGGTGAGCCGCATCCGCAGCGCGTCGTGGTGGTCGAGCACCGCCTGCAGCGCCCGCGTCAGGGTCTGGCGGCTCAGCGCGGGCGGGACGCGCAGCACGGTGGACTGGTTGAACTCCGCGAACGGGCCGCCGCGGGAGGCCAGTTCCTTCATGATCGGCGTGAGCGGGACCTCGCCCACCCCGTCGTCCGGTGCCGTCGGTGCGGCATCCCCCGTGTCCTGGGCGACCTCGGCGAGGCGGGCCACCGTCTTGCACTCGAAGACGTCACGCGGAGAGAGCCGCAGTCCGGCCCGGCGTGCCGCACTCACCAACTGGATCGACATGATGCTGTCGCCGCCGAGGTCGAAGAAGCTGTCGTCGACGCCGGCCTCGGGCACCCGCAGGACCTCCGCGAAGAGCCCGCAGAGCTGCTGTTCCCGCTCCGAGACAGGCGCTCGGGACGTTGCGCCGGCGGCGTACTCGGGGTCGGGGAGGGCCTTGCGGTCGAGTTTGCCGTGCGGGGTCAGCGGGAGCGCGTCCAGGACCACGACCGCGGACGGCACCATGTACTCCGGCAGCGTCTCACCGAGCGAC
>NZ_JBFACU010000082.1:0-9758 GCF_040641015.1 Streptomyces sp. NPDC021356
GCCCTGCCCACCGGCCCCCGGCCCGCTCCCCCGGCCGTTTGGCCCCGCGGGCCCCCCCCCCGGCCCCCCCCCCCCCCGGGGGGGGGGGGGGCCCCCGGGGGGGGGGCCCCCCCCCCCCCCCGCGCCCCCCCCCCCCTCTCTCTGCCCTACGCCCGATCGCTACCAGCGCATCCCCAGGGCGGTCCACTCCGCCCGCTGCTCCTCGGACAGCTTGTCCGCCCGGCGCCGGGTGTTGTCGATGACGGCACCGAGCTTGATCTCGGTCCCGTCCGGCAGGACTTCCACGTGCTTGCGGGGGACCCGCAGGTGTCCTTCCCGCTCGCGGAACTGCCGGGCGGCCGCGAGGTTGACCGCCCGCGCCGCCTCCCGCCGCCCCACCGGCCGCGCAGCGCCCTCCGCGCCCTCGGGACCGGTGGGGGCGGGCTCCAGGCCCAGCGACTCCAACAGGTACTGCTGAGCGGGTATGAGCCGCTCCCACCCGGCGCGCTGCGCCGCCACCCACGCGCCGAGGTCTTCGCCGTGGACGATGACCGCGCCCGCGGCCTCGGGGAGCGGACCGTCGGCGCGGACGTGTGCCTGACACAGCCGGCAGGCGCGCTGCCATCCCGCATCCCACACCGGACACCATTCCGCATCGATGGCTTCCAGTGCCTCCCTGCGGCTCTCAGGCAGCTCCCCAGTGCTCGATACCGCGCCGCGCGGGCCGCCTCCGTCGTCGGTCCGCCCGTCCGCTGACCCGGCTGCTGCTCGCGGCCGCCGCTCTGGCCGCCGCAGCCGCCTGGGAAGCGGGCCACGTTTCACGGCTCGGTCCTTGTTCCGCCTGCTCCGGTGCGTGTTGCAGGGGGTGGGGTGCGCGCGGCCGGCCGGGTCGGTGATCTGGGATCAGCGAAGGACCAGCAGCGCCTGAGTGCGCTCGGCGTGCAAGTCCCACAGGTGCTCGGCCACCGCATCGGGCTCGTGGGTGAGTCCGGCGCCGATCGGGCCGACGATGGTCACCTGCGCCACGTGCACTCCGTCGGCGGCCAACGTCTCGTTCACCAGGCGGACATAGGCGGATTCGGCGGCGTAGGCGATCGCGGAGACCGCCCGGTCGCGGTGGGGCGCGACCGCGGCGCCGCCGGTGGTGAACAGCAAGGTGCCCTGCCCGCGCTTGCGCATGCCGGGTGCCACCGCCTGCACGGTGGCCGCAGCGCCCGCCACGCTCAGCGCCACCGCGCTCTGGATGTCGGCGGGACCGGTGGCAAGGGTCGGTTTGATCCAGTCGAGGCTGGGCCGCGGACTGAACAGCACGACGTCGGCCGCCCCCACCTGACGCTCGACCTCGCGCAGCGCGGTCTGAAGGGCTGATGTGTCGGTGATGTCCGCGCACGCGGTGGTGGCGGTGATGCCGTCGCGCTGCAGATCAGCGGCGAGGGCGGACAAGGCGCTGGGGGTGCGGGCGATCAGGCCGACGCGATGGCCCTCACGGCCGAACCGTCGGGCGGCGGCCGCGCCGAGTCCGGGCCCGGCGCCGACGGCGATGAAAGAACCCTTCTCGCTCACGGTCACTCCTTGAAGTCTGCGCTGACAGTCAGCGCCTCGTTGGCATCGATCTCGCGGGCCAGCCGCTGCAGACGCGATCGGGCACCGCTCAGAGCGTCGGAGCCCAGCAGCAGGCGCAGCGTCGGCTCCTTGGCGTCGACGGCGGCCGCGATCGCCGCGGCGGCCCGGGCAGGATCGCCGGGCTGCCTGCCGGAAACGCCCAGGGTCGAGGTGCGGCGTGCGCCCGCGGTCGGCTCGTAGTCCTCCAGGCGCAGCGCGGACTGCCGCATGGACGAGCCGGCCCACTGGGTGCGCAGCCCGCCCGGTTCGGCAAGGGTCACAGCGATACCGAGCGGAGCCACCTCGCCCGCGAGGGACTCCGACAGGCCCTCCAGGGCGAACTTGGTCGCGTGGTAGTAGCCCGTGGCCGGGAAGGCGGCCAGACCGCCGAAGGAGGAGATGTTGACGATGTGTCCCGCGCGGCGGGCCCGCATCGCGGGCAGCACCGCCTTCAGCACCGTGACCACGCCGTGCACGTTCGTGTCGAACAGCGCGCGGACGGCCTCGTCCTCGCCTTCTTCGATGGCGGCGAGATAGCCGTAGCCGGCGTTGTTCACCACCACGTCGATGCCACCGAAACGCTCCTCGGCGCGGGCCACGGCGGCCTGCACCGACGCGGGTTCGGTGACGTCGAGTTCCAGGGCGAGGGCCCGGTCACCGTAGCGGTCGGCGAGGCCGGTGACCGTGGTGGTGTCGCGGGCGGTGACGGCTACGTTGTCGCCACGCTCGAGGGCGTGCTCTGCCAGCGCACGTCCCAGGCCGCTGGAGCAGCCGGTGATGAGCCAGGTCTTTGCGGGTGCGGTGTCGTTGTGGTTGAACATGGTCCCATCCGAACAGGCCCGGCGCCCGGGAGCCACACCCTCTTGAGGGTGGCTCTCGCAGGGACAGGCTCGCAGGTCCAGGTCTGCACGGCCGCAGCGTGCGCACCGGTAGGGTAGGGCAGGTGCCGAGGGATGTCGTCAATGAACTGGGGTCTTTCCTGCGCAGTCGGCGTGAGAAGGCCGATCCCGCGCGGGCCGGTGTCGTCACGCACACCCGCCGCCGGGTGAAGGGCCTTCGCCGTGAGGAACTGGCCCTGCTCGCGGGCGTGAGCCCCTCGTACTACGCGCGCCTGGAGCAGGGACGCGACCGCAACCCGTCCAGCGAGATTCTGGGAGCGCTGGCTGCTGTGCTGGGGCTCGACGACGCCGAGCGGGCCTATCTGTGGTCACTGGCCTCACCAGCTCTCCCTGCGGCTGAGGGCCACGTGCCCGCCGCCGACGCGGTACGTCCTGGAGTGGCGCACCTGCTGCGACGCTGGAGTGATCTGCCGGCTCTGGTGACCAGCCCCCGCCGCGACGTCCTGGCCACCACGACGCTCGCACCCCGCATGAACCCCGCGTGGACCCCGGGCCGGAACCTGGTCGAGTTCACGTTCCTCGACGAGCGGGCCCGCCAGGTGTATCCCCAGTGGCAGGACATCAGCCTCCAAGCGGTGGCCGGCCTGCGCGCCACCGCAGCCGCACGACGAGGCCAACTCGACGACTTCGTGGCCACGATGCGCGAGCGCAGCGAAACGTTCCGCGCTCTGTGGGACTCGCACGACGTCTACGAGCGGGTCGAGGGCGCGAAGCGGCTACGCGTCGCCGGTGTGGGCGAGCTGAGCCTGGAGTACGAGGCGTTCGCCTTGGCAGGCCCGGAAGGCCACGTCCTGTACGTCTATTTCGGGCAGCCCGGCAGTGAGGACGAGGAGAAGATCCGCCGGCTCGCCGCCGAGTAGGGACCGTACGCGGTACGGTCCGATGCCCGCGGCCCTTTTTGCGCCCGGGCGCCGCCGAGGGCAAGGATGGCGAGAGCCTGGACTGACCGCGCCTTGACCCGTTCGCGTGTGTCACCACGCGGACTCGGGGTGAGGCAACCCCGGTGGTGTGGACACTCTGCCACTGGATCTTGCAGATCCGAGGAAGGGTGTCCTGGTGGGACGTAGGTCTCCGTATCCGGAGGAGTCCAGCAGAGATGCCGTCGCGTTGTATCGGGCGGCGGGTGGGAATTGCACGTATGCGGCGGTCGCGGCGGATGTCGGGGTGACCGGTGAGACACTGCGCAGCCGGGTACGCCAGGCCGACGAGCAGGCAGGCCGCGATCACAGCCGCGGCGAGCAGTGCGATCCGCGTCTTCCTCCCCGGCCTGTGTACGGGGATGGGCCGCCTGCTGCGCGCCGGCGCCCGGGTCGGCGTAGCCGAACTCCTGCACACCCGGCAGAGCCGCCTGGCCGCCGGCGAGTCGTCCACCACGGTCGCCGCCCGGGACACGGAGGCCTGAGCGATGAACGAAGACAGCGACGCCCAGGCCCTGCCCACCACGTTCGAGGAACTCAACGCCTTGCACGGCATCCACTACGAGATGCCCACCGCCCTGGACGCCTTCTACCGCATGTACGCCCGGCCGCAGGTGCGCTACGCCGCCACCATCCTGGGCAGCAAGGAAGCCGCCAAGGAAGTGGTGCGCCACCTCTACAGCCACCTGGCCCTGAACTGGCAGACCATCCTCCTGGAGGAAGGCGGCCCCGAGGCATACGCGTGGCGGGCTCTGAAGCTGCGGGTGGAGACCCACGCCCGCATGACGACCACCCCCACCGCCGACGGCCGTTCCACGATCACGTCAGCGAATGACCGAACCACCGCCGTCTACGAAGCGGTCCGTGCCACGCTGTCCGCCATGCGAACCCAGATGGCGGACCTGGAATCGCCGATCGGCCTCTACACGGCCATAGCCGCCCTCCCCGAGCGCCAGTTCGACGTGATCATCCTGCTGTACTCCCTGGGCTACCCGGTGAAGAAGGTCTCCAAGATCATGGGCATCCACGAAGGAACGGTGCGAACGCACCGCCGTGTGGCCCGCCAGAGCATCGCCGCCAAACTCGGTATCGACCTGAGTGACGACGAGGAGAAGGAGTAGACGTGCCACGCCACATCGACAGGATCCTCGGCCAGGCGGCCATCCCCGACACCGTCACCGACGACGAACTCGACGACCTCAAGCAGGAGATCGTCCGCGACGTCACCGCCGCCCTCATGTTCGGAGCCCAGCCCGCCCCACAGGGCCACCACCCCACCCGCATGGAAAGCGCCGACACGTCCCTGAAGGCGCTCTCGTGCCATCTCCTGCGCAGCGGCCAGGCCGCCGAGCACCTGGCCGGCATCGCGGACGACCCCGTCGACATCGATGGGGCCCTCCACTTCGGCTGCCTGCTCAGCCTGGCCATGAAGCCGGAGGGAGCACTGTGGTGGTGGCAGTACGCCGCAGGCGCGGGCAACGCCACCGCCGCCTACTGCCTCCACCTGTTCCACCTGCGCCGCGGCGAACTCCGCGACGCCGACCACTGGATGCGCCAGGCCCTCGACCTGGACTTCGACATCCTCCACGCCCACCACCGCACCCGGCCGAACAGGCCGAGGGCCCCCCAAGCCGCCACCCTGCGCCAAGCCGTGGAGCGACTCAAAGTCGAAGAGGTCTGCGGCGAGTTCCACCACCCCGACCAGCAGCTGGCCGACCAGATCGAGGAACTCGCGGCCCCCTGCTGACCCTCCACCGCGAAGGCCGCCGCCGAAGGCGGCATAGCCAAGAAGGAACCCCGGCCGCCTTCAGCGTTGCAGCGGAGGGCTGCATAGCCGCCCGGTATCCGGTAGGCCGATAGGGCTGGGCCTTCTACCGGGTGAGGGTGACGGTGATCGGGGCGCCGGGGCACTGTTGGAGGGCCCCGGCCAGCGCGGCAGTCGGCGTGGACTGCTCCGTGGACCCGCATGTCGTCCTGGACCGCTTTCCGCCTGGCCGCGGGTACGGCACCTGTCGAGCCGGCCCTGGCAGGACATGTCGGGGGCCGGCTCCGCCGCGTCGACCGGCACAGCCCCACGGGTCTTCGCCACGGGAGATCACGGTCTGGAGGAGTAGATCGAGGACGGCAGGCCGGCGGTGAGCCCGGAGAGCGAGCCTCCTCGCAGCAGGTGGGATTTGGCCAACCACGGTGAGTACCTCCCCGCGGAGCGGACTCTCTCTTCACAGTTGCTGCACAGGTTGAGGCCATTTCCCTCACCCGGACCGGGTTAGCGATTTCGGCCAGTTCTCGGTTCGGATCTTGTCGTACGCGCGTGCGAGCTGCCTATGGTGACGCCGCGTCTGACGGACCTGACCTGTCCGTTCCCAGCACGCTTCCACCTGCGGTCGGGGGGCCGCCGCGACTCGTCTGTCGCGTGAGTGTCTTCAGACTCGTCGGACGGGCACCCCAGCCCGTCCGTTGAGGACGAAGGACACATCCTTGAGATCCAGACGCAGTCTCTTCTCACCCGTGCTGCGAAGACCGCAGCGCTACATACGCCTTCTGCCGATCGTCCTTGCCCTCGCGGTCCTGACGACGCTGGCGGGCGCCCCGGACACGATCGGCCGGCCGCTCCCCGGCGCCGCGCCTGTGGCAGACACTTATGACGGTTTTGACGTCAAGGGCGCCGAGCAACTGCGGCAGGACCAATGCCTGATGGCCGAGGTGCTGCGGCAGGGCGGGCCGACCATGTCCGGCCTTGCACAGGATGCGCTGAACCAGTCCGCAGACAAGCTGCATACAGCAGCAAATCAAAAGTATTGGGAGGAGACGCCGCTCGCCACAGCATTCCAGCAGGACCGAGACCTCCTCGACAAGGAGAGTGAGGCCCGCTGGCCCGCCGCGATGCGTGGATGGCTCCGCTCGGTGGTCTCTCCGCACCGGGCCAATTCACATACACGGGATTCTACTGGCCCCCGTCATCCGCAGAGGAAGGCGGCGACTTCTTCTATCGGACCGGTCTGCCCCAGTGGTCGGGGGAGCAGTGGTGGAAGAACGACAGTGACTTCTACAAGGATCCGACGGCGAAAGCCGACGAGGCTACCTTCAAGGCGGTCCAAACTCTCGGCGCCCCGCTCTACAGCGACTGGCCCCCAGCCGCTTCTGAGGTTCCCCCGAGATGCGGGGAGAGGTGACGGCAGGTCAGATAGGGATCCTGAGAGGAGCTCTGACGATGCCTGCCCCGAGGAAGTATCCACTGGAGTTGCGTGAGCGTGCGGTGCAGATGTACCGGGCTGCCGAGCCGAAGCCCGTGATCCGCCGTATGGCCGAGGAACTCGGCGTGCACCACGAGGCCCTGCGCAACTGGATTCGCCAGGCCGAGGCCGATGCCGGCGAGCGAGGCGACATGCTCACCACCGCCGGGCGTGAGGAGCTTGCCGCCCTGCGCAAGGAGAATGCCCAGCTCAAGCGTGCGAATGAGGTCCTGCGGACGGCCTCGGCTTTTTTCGCGGCTCAGCTCGACCCGACCCGTCCCAGGTGACGACGCTCGTTGACGAGCACCCGCACCTGGGAGTCGAGCCCGTACTCCGGGAACTGAACATCCCCTCCTCCACCTATTACCGGTGGCGCCAGGCCGAGACCGAGCCGTGCGAGCGGCGCCGCCGGGACGCCGAGCTGACGGGCAGGATCCGGCAGGTCCACGATGAGTCCGGCGGGATCTACGGCTCACCCCGCGTGCACGCCGTCCTCAAGCGTGAAGGCGTCCACGTCGGCCGCAAACGCGTCGAGCGGCTCATGCGCCAGGCCGGCCTGGCCGGGATCAGCCCCCGCCGGGGCAAAGGCTTCACTCGCCGTGACCCGGACGCCGATCTGGCCCCTGACCTGGTGCAACGCGACTTCACCGCGAACGGGCCGAACCGGCTGTGGGTCACCGACCTGACCATGATCCCCACCGGCGAGGGACCGCTGTGGCTGTCCGCGATCCGCGACGCGTTCTCCCGCCGGGTCGTGGCCTGGGAGACCTCTGCCCGCGCGGACGCGGACCTGGTCCTCACCTCGCTGGAATATGCCCTGGCCAGCCGCGAAGTCGCCCCCGGTGAACTCGTTCACCACGCCGACCATGGCTGTCAATACACGTCCGTGAAGCTCACAACACGCTTGGTCAGGGCCGGTATTCAGGCATCCATGGGCTCGGTCGGCGACTCGTTCGACAACGCCCTGGCGGAGAACCTGTGGATGGTCATCAAGACCGAATGCATCCGCGGCCGCGTCTTCGCCACCGGAGCCGAAGCGAACCTCGCGCTCTTCGAGTACATCGACGGCTTCTACAATCCCCGCCGCATCCAGAAACGGCTCGGCTACCTCAGCCCGATCGAGTACGAGGAGAAGCACTACGCCGACCAGGCAGCGACCGGACAAGTGAACCTGAAACCACGTCAACCCGCTCCGACCAGCTAGTCAGCCACTCCCGCACTGCGGGGGAACCTCACCCAGGGGCGCCGCAGGTACACGACGTCTCGGCCGGCAAACGCGCCGAACCCCACATATCCGCGCTGGGCGTTCCGCTCGGCCCGAAGGCTGTCCAGGCCGGAAGGCATCTCAGGAGCGTCGATACCGACTTCCTCCAGACCGTCTTCCTCACACCGTGCCACCGTCTCAGGGTCGGTGACGACCTCGACCCAGGCGAACGTCTGAGCTGCACCCCGTTTCGTGGAGTCCCTGATGCCAGGGTTACGATCCTGGCGAAGGAGATCCACCAGCACCATGGCAGCACCCCGTAAATACCCGGACGAGCTCCGCGAGCGTGCGGTCCGCGAAGTCCGGGCCACCGGCCGGCCCGTCGCGCATGTCGCGCGGGATCTCGGCATCCATCCCGAAGCCCTGCGCGGCTGGGTCCGCCAGGCCGAGGCCGACCGCGGCGAGCGAGACGACCGGCTGACCACCGGCGAACGGGACGAGCTGAAGCAACTCCGCAAAGAGGTGGCGGAGTTGAGGCGGGCAAACGAGATCCTCAAAGCGGCCAGCGTGTTTTTTGCCCAGGAGATCGACCGTCCCCGGACGAGGCCGAGCAAGTGATCGACCACCTGCGCGAGAAGGGCCTTGGGGTCGATCCCGTCTGCCGGGTGCTGGAGTTGTCGCCGTCCACCTGCTTCGCCCGCAAGAAGCGGCCGAAGTCGGCCCGTCGGCTCCGCGACGAGCAGCTGATGCCGCTGATCGAGGAGATCCACGCGGAGTCCGGAGCCACCTATGGGGCCCGGCGGATCACCCGCGCCCTGCGGCGACGCGGGGAGGACGTGGCGCGGTGCACCGTCGAACGGCTGATGCGTGAGCTGGGCATCGAGGGCGTCATCCGCGGCCAGCGGCGGCGGACCACGGTGCCCGAGCCGTCGGCGCCCCGGCCGCCGGACCTGGTCGACCGCGATTTCACGGCCTCCCGCCCGGACCAACTCTGGGTGGCGTCCCTGCGGGCCGGAACGGGCACCTGCGAGGCGCCATGGCCAGCACGGTCCCCGGCTGGTACAAGAAGAAGCCACGAATTCACAAGAGGGGGTCACTATGGGTGCCCGTGCACCATTAGTCGCTGTAGGCATCGCCATGATCGTCGTGGCTCTACCCGGTTGCAGCCGCAGTCAGCCGCCGCAGTCCGTGCAGCCGACACTGCCGACACACAAGACGGTCAAGCACACCTTTTACGGCTACGACCCCGAGGAACCTGCTCATGTTCAGCGTGAAGTTCTCAGCTGGACGTCCCAGGACGACGACGGGCCCATCAACGGGACGTACGTGGTCCAGGACCGGGCGGACGCCACGGGGCGCTGGACAGACACGAGCGACCCGAAACCATATCAGGGCACCCAGCGCGGTAACGAGATCGACGTGCCGGCGGGGCAGCTAGTGCTCTGACCGGGAAGGTTCGCCGGGGCGGTCGTCCGGGCGGTTGGATGCACGGCGACGTCCGCTCCGACTGCTGGGGGTGTAGTGGCTGAGCTTGTCCATGTGCGCAGGTTGACCGACCAGGAGGGGCAGAAGCTGCAGCAGATCGTGCGCCGGGGCAGCACCAGTTCGGTGCGCTTCCGGCGCGCGATGATGCTGCTGGCCTCGGCCGGCGGGAACCGGGTGCCGGTGATCGCGAAGCTGGTGCAGGCCGACGAGGACACCGTCCGCGACGTGATCCACCGGTTCAATGAGATCGGCCTGGCCTGCTTGGACCCTCGGTGGGCGGGAGGCCGTCCCCGCCTGCTCAGTCCTGACGACGAGGACTTCGTCATCCAGACGGCCACCACACGCCCGAGCAAGCTCGGCCAGCCCTTCACCCGCTGGTCCATCCGCAAGCTCGCCGCCTACCTGCGGAGAGTGCACGGCCGTGTCATCCGGATCGGCC
>NZ_JBFACU010000083.1:0-9323 GCF_040641015.1 Streptomyces sp. NPDC021356
TGTTGCTGCTGCACGGATGGCCGGGCTCGTTCCTGGAGTTCCTCGGGACCGTCGGCCCGCTCACCGAGCACGGCTTCCACCTCGTCGTCCCCTCGCTGCCCGGCTACGGCTTCTCCGACCAGCCTGACACCGGGAGACACGGTCCGGATCGAAGTGCAGGAACTCGGCGCGATCTCCGCACGCATCACCGCCCCAGAGCCGCCCTGACCTACCGGACACACCAAAGACGATCTTGATCCTTACTTGCCGGGAGACCACCGCGATGCATTTCGCCAGCACCTTCGCTCGCGCTGACATGGACCTGAATGCCGTCCGCGAGGTCAGCCTCACCATCAACGCGACCCACCTGTTCGTCTACTTCATCCCCGAGGCACCGGAAGAGGCCGCCAAGCTGGGCGTGACCGAGTACGGACCGGCGTACTTCGCGTTCCGGTCAGCCCCGATGGGCGCAGTCCCGTGGCAGGTCACACTCGCGGCCTTCTACAACTTCAGCCCGCGGTCGGTGCAGGCCATGGCAGGCGTGTGGGACACAGCGACGCCAGAGCAGTGGCAGGCCGCTCGCTTCGCAGCTGCCGATCGTGCGTTGCAGCGCGTCGACGTGAACCTCACCGCCGGTCAGATCGCCGAGGCACGATCACTGATCGACCCGGTCGTCGAGAACGCCGATTACGCCGGGAAGACGATGGCTGCCGCCAACGCCTCGGTCCCCCTCCCAGCCGATCCGCTCGTCGCGCTATGGCAGCAGATCACGGTGCTGCGCGAGTGGCGCGGCGACGCGCATATCACCGTGCTCGCCGCCAAGGGCCTCGGGCCGTGTGATTGCAACGTTCTGCAAACCGCGACAGGTCACTTCCCGGAAGCGATCGCGCGTGCCACCCGGCGGTGGGACGACGAGGAGGTGACTGCGGCAACGACACGCCTCGTCGCACGCGGCTGGCTCAACGCCGACGGCACCGCGACCGATGCCGGCATCGCGGCGCGCGAGCAGATCGAGCTCGAGACCGACGAGCACTGCGCCGCGCTGTGGACGCCGATCGGCGACACCCACGTCCGTCGCCTCACCTCGCTCATCATGCCGATCCACGACGCGTTCACCGCAGCCAGGACATACCCCTTCCGCGTGGAGACGGCAGACACGCAATCCTCCGATCCGGAGGCCGCCAGGTAGGACCTGTTCTCGTACAGCCGCGGCGAAACGGACACGCAGCGCGGGGTGACGCCAGGGGCTGGACCGGGCACGAGGGCCAACGGTACAGCGGGGGGGTTCGGCCAGTTCCATGACGACGTGTACGGCGCCGTCCTCGCCGGGGTTGTTGAGCGCCAGGACCACGGCGCCGGCCTGGTCCTGCCAGAAGTGCCACGGCCCCCCGTCCGCGGGGGCCTCGCGGGTGAGCGGGGTGAGGGAGTCGTACTGCGAGAACGCGTCGATCTCGGCCTGCCCGGCGCCGCCGTAGGGGGAGAGGACGACCGCCGCCATCAGAACGCCGACGACCGGGAACGCGGTCGGCTGGGCCATCGACTGCGCTACGTCGCACGTCTGTTGGCTCATCCACCGGGGTCTTAGAGGTCCTAACAGAAGTTGTTGATCAAGTGACCGTCGGCTTGTCCGCTCGTTGGTCGGGACGTGGGGAAGCGTGAGTCGCGGCCGTGGATCGTGTCGGACGAACTGTGGTCGCTCATCGAGCCGTTGCTGCCAAAGCCGGGTCCGAAGCTGGTGGCAGGCCGGCCGCGGGTGCCGGACCGGCAGGCCCTGTGCGGGATCCTGTTCGTGCTGCACACCGGGATCCAGTGGGAGTACCTGCCGCAGGAGCTGGGCTTCGGGTCCGGCATGACCTGCTGGCGGCGCCTGGCCTCATGGAACGAGGCCGGCGTATGGGAGAAGCTGCACCTGGTGCTGCTGAAGAAGCTGCGGTCGGCGAAGCAGCTGGACTGGTCGCGGGCGGTGATCGACTCCTCCCACGTGCGGGCGGCCCGCCGGGGCCCAAAAGCGGGCCCAGCCCGGTCGACCGCGCACGGCCGGGCAGCAAACACCACGTCCTTGTCGACGGTCAGGGCGTCCCGCTCGCGGTGTCGCTGACCGACGGAAACCGCAACGACGTCACCCAGCTCGTGCCCTTGCTGGACAAGGTTCCCGCGGTGGCCGGCGTCGTCGGGCGTCCACGCAGACGGCCGGACATGCTCTTCGCCGACCGGGGCTGTGACCACGACAAGTACCGGCGCCTGCTGTGGAAGCGCGGCATCCGACCCGTGATCGCCGAGCGCGGACAGCCACACGGCTCCGGCCTGGGCATCTTCCGCTGGGTTGTGGAGCGGACGATCTCCTGGCTGCCCGGCTTTCGCCGCCTGCGAATCCGCTGGGAGAGACGCGACGACATTCATGAAGCCTTCCTCGGCCTCGCCACCTGCCTCCTCACCCACCGCCACGTTCAATGCCTTTGTTAGGACCTCTCAAGGCTGCTCCGCCCGGTCCCAGAGCCCAGGTTTCAACTGCCGTGATCAGCCGGTCGCCGATTCCACGGCCTCGCGCCTGAGAACTGCCCCAGGCGGACCTCGACTCCCTGATATCAGCGGCTCTGGGAAGGCCGCTGGCCATGCCGACGGCGTGCCCATCCAGCAGCGCGGCAACAGGGTAGGCGCCGGAAAGCTCCAGACGGGCATGCCAGCGTTCTTCTTCGTCTCTGTCCCAGTCGGCGCGCCGGACTTTGAATGCGTTCGACGTATCCGTCAGCGCCGCAAGGCGGAGTGCTCGCCACAACAGCCGGTCGTCTGTCGTGAGAACCCGCAGGGACACCATGCCCGCGAGTTTTTCGCCCTGCGACCGGATCGGTCCACCGGCGGGACCAACACGATCGGTGACAAGACGGGCTGCCCGCCAGTTCAGGAACAATGGGCTCCGAACGCGGTTGCCGCGACGGCGCTTTGGGACGTTACGTGGCACCTGTGGCAGCCGAGGACGCCGCTCTGTCGCCGGGGGGCGAACGGCGTTCTTCCCGGCAGGTGAGGCAAAATCGAGGAAAGGGTGGAGGACATGGAGAGCCCGGTGTCGAGCGAGGAACTCGCATGGTTGGATGCGACGGCACAGGCCGACCTGGTGCGGCGCGGTCTGCTGACGCCACGTGAACTCGTCGAGGCCGCCATCGGACGGATAGAGCGGCTCAACGGCACGCTCAACGCCGTCATCACGCCTCTGTATGAGAAGGCGCTCGCCGATGCGGAGGCGTCCGGGCTGCCCCATGGCCCGTTCCGCGGCGTGCCGATGCTGCTGAAGGACGCCCTGTGCCAGACTGCGGGTGATCCGTACTACGGGGGGATGCGCGCACTGCGAGATCGCGACTGGCGGGCTTGTGAGGACTCCACCCTGGCGGCACGGTTCCGGTCGGCCGGTTTCGTCTTCTGTGGCCGGACGAACCTTCCCGAGCTGGCCACCAGTGTGACCACGGAGCCGTTGGCCCATGGGGCGACGCGCAACCCGTGGGCCCTCGATCGTTCGCCTGGTGGCTCGAGCGGTGGGTCGGCGGCGGCGGTCGCCGCGGGCATGGTCCCGGTGGCGCACGGCAACGACATGGCGGGCTCGATACGGATGCCCGCCAGCGCCTGCGGCGTCGTCGGTCTGAAGCCCACTCGGGCACGGTCCTCTCTGGGGCCGCAGTACGGCGAGTACTGGGGAGGGGTGACGCACGAGCACGTGCTGACCCGGTCGGTGCGTGACACCGCCGCCGTGCTCGACGTGACAGCCGGCGCGGCAGTCGGTGACCCGTACGCGGCGGTACCTCCGACGCGGCCCTACCGCGAGGAGGTCGGAGTCGATCCGGGCGCACTGCGGATCGGGTTCCGCTCGATCCCGCCGGGTGCGACCGACCCGGCCCACAAGGAATGTGTGGCAGCCGTCGAGCACGCTGCCCGGTTGCTCGACCGCCTCGGCCACCACGTCGAGCCGACACCGGCGGCGGCCCTGGACGCACCCGAGCTGTTCCAGGCTCTGCCCACCCTTTTCTCGGCCATACTCGCCTGGGAGTTGGAGCAGTGGTCGCAGCGTCTCGGCGAACGACTCGAACCCGCCGACCTGGAGCCGATGAACGGGGCGCTCGCGGAGGCGGGCCGCTCGGTCACGGCCGCGCAGTGGCTCTCCGGCATGCAGGCGTGGCAGAAGTGGGCGCGGAGGGTGGCCGGCTTGTGGGAGACCGAGGTCGACGTGCTGCTCACGCCGACGCTGCCCACCCCCCCGCCGCGCCTCGGTGAGCTCGCCCCGGACGCGAAAGCCCCGATGGATCTGGTGGCCGGAGTCGCAGAGAGTATCGCCTTCACCCTGCCGTTCAACGTCACCGGCCAGCCCGCCGTCTCCTTGCCCCTGTACCGCACCTCCGACGGACTCCCCATCGGTGTGCAGCTCGTCGCCGCGCACGGACGGGAGGACGTGCTGATCCGATTGGCCTCCCAGCTGGAGCGAGCCGCTCCGTGGTCCGGCGCGCACCCCCCGTTCTCCGCCTGAGGGCTTGCCGGCTGTAGCGCCCTGGTCGGTGATGCCCACGCAAACGCGCTCCGGCAGGTAGGTGAGGTGCCGGCTCATTC
Source organism: Streptomyces sp. NPDC021356 (assembly GCF_040641015.1). NCBI lineage: Bacteria > Bacillati > Actinomycetota > Actinomycetes > Kitasatosporales > Streptomycetaceae > Streptomyces > Streptomyces sp. NPDC021356. The sequence goes on from NZ_JBFACU010000083.1 coordinate 4,570, forward strand.
CCGCACAGCACTACCTCCTGGAGACCCTGGGCCTGGAGCCCGCCCCCGCCGGGGCCGAGGCGGCAGCGCGGCCGGTGGGACGGCGGGAGGCAGCACACACGGTGAACCTGGCAGCGGCACGGCAGTTCTTCGAGCGGGAGGGACACCTGCGGGTGCCGCGCAAACACGTGGAGGTGCTACCGGACGGGACGGAGATCAAGCTGGATGCCGTCGTCGACAGCACCCGGCGCCGGGCGGACAAGCTGCCGGATGAGCAGCAGGCGGAGTGGACCGCACTCTGCATGCGCTGGTAACGACCCCGGGGTGCGGTGGAGGGTGACCGGCCCCCTCTCCGCTCCGGGCTGAAGGTGATGGTCAGCACCGCCCCCGCCCCGCCGAGCAGCCGAGCGCACGGGTTCCTGTGGGCGGCTGTTGCCCTCAGATGCCGAGTACGGTGACGTAGACCTCGCCCATGCCCGGGTAGCCGTCGATGTTCGGGCTCAGCTCGAACTCACGGCTCACCGTCACGTCCTCGTCACCGCGGTCTGCAAGGACCGCGTTGGCCCGGACGTACAGGCGTCCGAAGTCTTCGCGTTCCGGGGCGGGGTAGCGGACGTCGAAGCCGCTGACGACGGCCGCCACCGACTCCAGGCCGCGGGAGAAGCTGACCTGCTGCTCCTGCTTCTGAGTCTGGGCTTTCCTGTTCGCGTCGAACTTGAACGTGAGCTGCTTCTTCAGCAGTACCTGCCGGTTCTCGTTCGCCAAGTCGTCCTTCCTTCCCGGCGGCGCCGCGCCCGGCTGTATCCCCTGACGCAGCGCATGTACTCAACACGTCAGGCGGGGAGGCGAAACCGCCTGGTCCGATGGAGGGAGGCATATCCTCCACTTGCACACCCAGATTCACTGCGTAGTCGACTGAACACTGAATGTGTCTGACTGGCGGGAGTGCACCAGCCCACTGAACCCTTCTCCCGCTCCCCCGAAAAGCCTCAGTTCGTGGCGCGTGAGCACCCTGCAGCCAGAGCAGCTCCCGAGCCGAACACACACGCCCCGGATTGTGGTAAACAAAAACTGACATCCGTGCCGAGACAGATATGCACCGAACACCCCGGCCAGCCATGGCCGAGCCTCCACAACCGCCGAGAGCCCGGTCGGGTGAACCCTGCGGGACTACGGGCGCGGATGGTCCCGGACAATCTCCTGAGCCCGGGTCATGACCTTGGCGAGCAGGTCATCGGCTTCCGCGAGGGGGCACTGGCACTCCTGGAACACGGGCCACCCCGTGGTGCCGTCACCTCAAGGAGGCGTCCGGGGCGGTGTGGCCGACGAGGTGCAGCACCCGGCCGTCGGCGCCGTCCTGGACCTCGTAGGTCTCTCTCCAGCGGGGGTCGCGGTCGGTGGCCTCGTAGGTGACCACCAGGCGGTCACCGGGCCGTGCCGGGTTCCACGGCGCGCCGGTCAGGGCGCCGCGCGGCTGAGCAGTGCGTCGACACGAAGGTCTCTCGTCACTCGGCCGGGATGCCGGTGCGGGCGGCCAGGCGTTCCAGGAGGCGGGAGAGCGCTGCACGGTCTCCCGGGTCGAGGGGTTCCGTCAGCTCTGCGTCGAGTGCCTCAGCGAGGCCGCGGGCCGTGTCGAGCAGGCGGATGCCGCCGTCGGTGAGGATCAGGCGCTGCCGGCGGCGATCGGCGGGATCGCGTACGCGCTTGATCGCGCCGAGGGTTTCGAGGTGGTCGGCGAGCTGGACGACCAGGCTGGGCGCCACCCGCATGACGCCGGCCAGTTCGAGCTGCGACTCGGCGCCCTTGATGCGGAGAACGCTGAGCAGGGCGACGTGCTTGGGCTTCAGATCGTGCACGGCCAGCCGTTCGGTGTAGCGAGCTTCCTGCCAGGCCCCGAGCACCCCGAGCCGGAAGGTGACGGTGTTCACCGGCGAACGCGCCTCTTTCTCCACCATGTCGACAATAGTAGCGTACCTAAATGATTCGATGTCTGAATGATGCTCGGTGTGAACTGGTTCTCCGCCTCGTGAACGTGCTGGCGGCGGCCGGCTCAGCGGCCTTCGGCGCGCTGGCCCTGCTCGCTCCAACGGCGTTCCCGGGCGCCACCGGGGGAACGGGCCCCGAGCTCTTCGCCGAGATGTACGGCGTCCGCTCCCTGCTGATCGCGGCGGCACTGACCTGGCTCGCCGTCACCAGGCGTGACCTGTACCCGATGCTTCTGCTGGCCGGCGCCGTCCAACTCGCCGACCTCGCAATCAATGCCGGAGCCCCCTCCCCCACCACACTCCCTGGCCCCGCCCTGGCCGCCGCCGTCCACCTCGTCTCGGCCTACCTCCTGCACCCACCCGGCGCCAGCGAGCGGGGCACACCCGACCGGTGAAAGCTAACGTCACAACGATCGCCAACCTGGCGAACCTTCGCCGGCCAGAGCGCCAACAAAAGGGCTCGCAGAAAACCAGCAACAGGTGGGCCGATGTCCCCAGGGGGGCGGGACCGCGGCCTCCGTGTCGGTGAAGGGGCGCGAGGTGACGCCGCCTGTACCGGACGCTGCCGCCCGGCGAGGACGACACGAGCCCTGGCAGACCATCACGAGATATATCGATACGCCATGTGGGCTGGTTTGGGTGTAGGTCGCTGGCATGCCGAAGGGGCGGCCCGGGTCGCCGTGGTGGCCGGGCCGCCCCTTCGCCGTAGCGGGTGTCAGCGGGAGGCGGGCAGGACCGGGCGGTCGACGTGGTGGTGCTCGACCTCCACACCCCGCTTGAGCAGTTGCCCGACGGGGTGCTGGGGGGGCGGCTTCAGCGCCCGCTGCCGCGCGGATGAAGAGCTCCAGCAGCCCGCGAACTGGCACGTGGGCTACTGCCGGATGACGTAGTGCGCCCTCCAGATGAAGGGTGTACCACGTGCGCTGGCCGTCCCTCTCACGGCCGAGAAAACCGGCCTCTTACAGGTCGGAGCGGACAGGGGAGCCCAGGACACGTCGGCGGCGTTCGGGCAGGTCTGTGACGGTTTCGGGATCCGCAGGAGCATGGGCCGGGTCGGCTCGAGCTACGACAACGCCCTCGCCGAGTCGTTCTGGCAGGGGCTCAAGAGGGAGACGATGCACCAGAGGATGTTCTCGACGGTGCGTCAGGCGAGGCTGGAGATCTTCCAGTGGCTGACCTACTACAACGCCCGACGGCGCCACAGCGCCCTCAACTACCTCTCGCCAGCCGAGTTCGAACAGCAGCATCGGCGAGGACGTAAACTCACACTCGCCGCATGAACCCCTGTGTCCACACTCCGGGGGACACCTCACTCGATGGTGTGCTCGATCGCGCGGACAGCCGGGGTGCGTTCCCGGATCCGGTCACGCGTCTCGTGGGAGTTGTCGAACTGGGCGCGGTTGACGAGCATCCGGGTGGTGTCGTCCCGCATGGCTGTCCGGGCGACGGCCGGACGGCGCAGCAGATCGGTGGTCACCTGCTGCGCGACGGTGTCGTCCCTGGTCAGCTCCGTGACGACCCGGACCTTCTCGGCCGGGGTGACGTGCTCGGTGACCGCCGGCCGCTTCAGCAGGTCGGTGGCGACCTGGGCTGCGACCTCGTCGTCCCGGGTCAGGTCGGCGACGGCCTGGACCTTCTCATCCACCGTGACCGGCCGGTCGACCCTCTGGCCGACCACCCGCTGCGCGCCGTCCGGCGTCCACTGCCGAGCCCCAGTGCGCGGGTTGAACGGCGCGTCCTCGACCGCCGCCCACCGCTCGTCCTCGTCCGCGACCGACGCCAGGATGCGGTGAACCGTGAACGACACCCCCTCCTTGCGGCGCCCCTCGGGCCACCGATTGGCGGTGTAACGCCAGTCCTCCACCGTCCGCCGCTCGACGCCTATGTCGTCGGCGAACATCTGCAACGACTCCGTCACGGTGAACAGGTCGTCCGTGCCATTCGGCATCGACCCGCCCACCGACCTCATCGGCTCGATCTCCAACGCCATGTCACCCAAAGCGAACTGCGCCCTCGCGACCTGCGCGATCAGTTCCTTCGCCCGGGTGACGAGCTGCTCGTAACGCTGCCGGGTGACGTTCCCGATCCGGTCGGCCACGTCGGTCATGAAGACCACCGCCTCGCCCAGGTCCGGCCGGCCACCACGACGTGACCGGTCAAGGGGGCGCCGGCCCCGGTCACCATCCACCGTGACGCGCGCGCGACACGCCGGGGCAGGGCGTGAGCCAGGGGCGCTCGAAGCGCTCGGTAATCGTTCTCAACTACCTTGCAAAACCTGAGGTGTTCAAGGTGTATGCGAGGCGTTCGGCTACGGCGTTTCTGTAACGCCGTTCCGCGACGCCCGCCGCTGACGGCAGGCCCGTACCCGGCAACGGTCCGAGCAGTACACCGCCGCTTTCGACCGCTCCACCCCCACCGTCCACGACCGCGCACAAACCGGGCACTCCGCCTGCTCTCCCCGCTGCATCGCGGCCACCCGCTGCCGGGTCCGCTGAAGCCTCCGGCACTGCCGTGACCTGCACCGACCCGAGCAGAACACCGCCTCCGCCGCCATCGTCTGCGGCAGCGGATCACCGCACTCCCGGCAATACCGCCGAGCCGTCCTGCCAACCCTCACGACCCAGATCATCCAGCCGTACGCACCTCACGGCCAGGGATCAAAAACACCTACTGAGCTTGTTCTTTATCTACCGGCCTCGAACGGTGTCTCGAACTGAGTCGCTCACCAGGGGGTTCGCCGGACACGGGGGCGGCCTTCGTCTGATCATGTGCTCCGACCAAGGTGCACGT
>NZ_JBFACU010000084.1:0-8481 GCF_040641015.1 Streptomyces sp. NPDC021356
AACCCCGCGATGCCCGGGGCCTGTTGCTTGTCCACCTGGGCGGTCCAGCGCGCCCTTGGCGCTGGCGAGGGGTCTGGGGGCGAGGAGCCCCCAGTTCCCGCCCGAAGGACGGGTGCCGTACGACGGTGCCGCGCACCGGGCTGCGCCCCGCACGGCGGGGCCGGCGCCCACGGGCCGCCACCCCGAAGGCGCTCCGCGCCCGGCCCGGCCACCCCCGGCCGGCCGCCGCCCACGCCGCACGGCTGGAGCGGGCCGGGCGGCGGGGCGACTTGGGGTCGCCCCGCCGCCGGGGTTACACCGCGACTGCTTCGAGCTCGTCGGTGGCGACGATGGTGATGCGCGGGCGGGCTACGGGGGTCTGCGGCGTGCCCTCGTACCTGTCGGTCTGGGGCTTCTTGGCCGTGCCGGTGATGCGCACCCGGTCGCCTTCCTCGGCTTCCCATGCCGCCTTGCTGGTGCTGAAGATTTTCAGCGTGAGTCCGTCTCCTGCGTCGATCAGGAGGAGCATCCGGGAGCCGAATGCGCCGTCGACGGTCCTGGCCAGGGTGACGGTGCCCTCGTGGGCCACGTCGTCGCCCTCGGCCAGGGATCGGGCGGAGGCGATGCGTTCGGCGCGCGCGGCGGCTTCGGCGGCTGCGCGCTCGTCGCGGTGGGCGTACTCCTCGGCGGCCCGGCGGGCGGCCTGGTCCTGGCGGGGCGTCATGGACTTGCCGGAGGTGATCAGACGGCGCATGTCGTCGGGGAAGGTGCTTCCGTCGTTGTCCATCCACTTGGCCAGCTCGGGCTCGGCGGTGCTGAACTTGGCCCAGATCGCCCGGCCCTTGGCGGCGTCGATGATGGCCCGCTCGTGTTGCTTGCGCATGTCGGTGGCCAGGTACTTCACGTCTTCGATCCGGTGCTCAAGGGGCATCGGGGCCCCGAGGGCTCCGTATCCCGCGCAGTCGAAGCAGATGCCTCCCTGGACGTGGTCGTAGGCGTTGATGTGCCCCTTGCCGCCGCACTTGCCGCACGGCTGGGTGTATCCCCCCTTCTCCAGCCGGTAGAAGACGGAGACCAGTCCGGCGATGGTGATGGTCGCGCCGCCGCCGAGGGCGTTCAGGCGGGAACCGACGTGGGTGACGGTCGGCTCGGGCAGGGCCAGGGAGACGGAGAGGGCGGTCAGGGCTGCGGCAAGGGCTTCCTTGCGGGTGCGGGCGGACGCGACCGGCTGCGGGTCTGCGGCGTCGTCCGCGCGGGCGACGGTCCAGTTACGGCCGGGCTTGGTGACCTTGAAGAGCTTGTTGGAGATGACGCAGTGCCAGGCTCCGCCGATCTTCGTCAGGGCCGGAAGCTGCTGGTCCTGGTCCGCGCGCTGGGTGGTGGTCATGATCTGTGCCCTCCGTGTGGTGCGGGTTTCGAGTGGTGGTGGGGGTCGGGGTGCCATCCCCTTCCAACAAGCTCAATATTACCAGTCTTGAACCGGATTCAGAAGCGGAAAAGGGGGCCTGACCAGGGTTTTTCTCGAATCGCAGATCCCGCGCGCGCCTTCCGGGCGGGGCCGCCCCTTCTCCTTGCCAGCCGCTTTTCTGCGCTCCGCGGCGGGCCGCGCCCGGCGGACGACCGGTCACGTAGATCGCCCGGGGTGCCGCACTGCTCGGCCACCGGCAGGCGGACGACGGGGCCGGCCACAGGCGCCGGGGGTGTGCGAGGGGGTGGCGCGTGAGCGCCCCTCGCACCCGGCCGGAGGTCGGGTGCCGGGCGACGGAGCTGCGCACCGGCCGCCGGTCCCACGGCGCGGCCGTCGCTCGCGCCGGGTCCGGTCTCCTCGGTGCGTGACCGGCGCGGCCCCGGCGGGCCGTCGGCGCTCCTCGCCGCGCGGGCACGCCGAAGGGGCGGACGCCTGGTCGGCGTCCGCCCCTTCGGGGATGTGCGGGGGCCTAGAAGGGGGGCAGACCGACGGCCGTCCACCCCTGGTTGAGGAGGTGCCAGACGTTTCGCATCTCGGGGTGCTCGTAGACGCCGGGGCGCTGCTCGATCTCCTCGGCCTTGGCGGTGGCGGCCTCCACGGCTTCCTGGGCCTGCCTCACGCGCTCGGCGGTGACCCGGCTAGGCCGGGTGAGCATGTCCTGGGCGAGTGCCGACCCGAGACGCTGAACGGCGTACGCGAGATCGAACAGCTCGGTCACCGTGTCCGCGATCGGGTCGGCCTCGGGCCGCGCGTTGTCGATGATCACCTTGACGGGGAATCCGCACCGCCGGAGTTCGCCGGTGACCTTGGCGAACTTGAAGGGGTCGAACGGCCAGGTACGGGTGCCGGGGGCGGCGAACGCGTTCAGGGAGTGGGACCACTCGAATCCGTGCTGTCGCAGAGTGGCCTTGAGCCAACCGTGGTGGTCGCTGAGGCGGGCGGTGGTGCCGTAGACCCTGCTGTGCTCGATGGTGGTGGTGATCACGGGGTTCCTCCGTGGTGTGGGTTTCGAGTGGTGGTGCCGGTCGGGGTGCCACCCCCTTCCAACAAGCTCAATATTACCAGCCTTGAGCCGGATTCGGAAGCGGGGGGGCGGTTCTGATCAGGGTTTTTCTGGGGCTCGGGGCGGCGGCGGTCCGCCGCCCCGAGCCTGCTCAGCCCTGGCGGGCCGCGCGGGCGTCGCGCTCGCGGACAGCGGCGGCCACGGCCCCGGCGAACGTCCGCCCGGGGCTCCTGCCGTCCGTCCAGGCGAACGGCACCGGCTTGTTGTCCAGGTACAGGCGGACCGCTTCGCGGGCCGTCTTGCGGCTGTCCACGCTGAACACTGCCTCGCCGATGGCGGGGAGAGACACAGTGACGTTGGTCCACACGTACTCGGCGGTCCGGAACTCGTCGTGAATGACTCGGGCGGGCTCGACCTGGAAGAGGTGGGCCAGCGTGTCGGTGAACTCGCGGGCGGCCTCGTGGGTGTCGAGCGGGGCCGTGACGAGGGTTGCGTCGTGCCCGATGGCCGTGTGGATCTTGAACTTCATGGCGTGCTCTCCTGCGGTGCGTCGTGTCGGGTTTCGAGCGGGACCGGGCGGCGGTGCCATCCGCCGCCCGGCCGTTGGGCGTCAGTTGGTGGCGGCGGCCTCCTCGTCGTCGGTGCGCCACAGCGGCAGGGCCTCGAAGTCCTGGCTGGGCGCGAGCTTGATCACGGCCGCGCGCACGGTGACGGCCTTGACGGTGGCGGGCATGAGGGCCGCGACGGCGCGGGGGTCCTTGTTCGCGCGCCACATGGCGTAGAGCACGCGCTGACGCTCGGCGCGGGCCTTCGTCAGTGCCTCGCGGGCGGCCTGGTAGGTCGCCTCGGCCTCCAGCCCCTCCATGAGGAGAGGGGTGTCGATGCCCTCCCGCTGGCGGGACGCTTCGATCATCTCGGCGCGCATGGCCTGGTAGACCGTGTGGCCGATCGTCTCCGCCTCGGCCTGACGCTCGGGGGTGATCTGCTCGCTCATGGGTTCCTCCGGTGTGGGTTTCGAGGGGTTCTCGTTGTCCGGGGTGCCACCCCCTTCCAACAAGCTCAATATTACCAGTGTTAGACCGGATCGCATAGCCGAAAAGGGGGTCTGACCAGGGTTTTCCCGGAAGTTCCATGATCTTTTAGGGAGCGTCCGGGCCCCGCCGACCCCCCTCCCTGCCAGCCGCTTTTCCCTCCCCCGGCCCCGGGCCGGCCCGCACCTCCTCCACCGGCTCCAGCTCCTCCTGGCCCTCCTCGACCTCAGCCCCCGAACGGTCACCACGACGGCGCCGGCGGACGACGACGACGCGGAGGAATCACACCGGCCACGACGGACTTCAGCTCGTCCCCCGGTCCCCGGGGGGCGGGCGTCCGGAGGAGCCCCCCGGGGCTTCGCGCAAGGAGCGAAGCGACGCAGCCCGCGCGCAGCGCGGGCCGCAATAAGGAGGGCGGCCACGCCCGACGACTGCGGCGCACGGCCGGATCGCACCGAAGGTGCGATGAGACCCCCCACCGGCGGCCACGCCGCGGGAACCTACCCGCACTTCACCACCGGCCCGCACGCCGCGGGACAGCCCCGCGATGCCCGGGGCCTGTCGTCTTTCCACCTGGGCGGTCCAGCGCGCCCTGGGCGCTGGCGAGGGGTCTGGGGGCGAGGAGCCACCAGTACCCGGCCGAAGGACGGGTGCACCACGACGAACAGCTCCAGTGGCCCCGGCGGCCGGAGCGTCCTCGAGGTCGCCGCCGCCCCGGCCCCGTCTTGGAGTACCCCCATCGCGGCGGCGACCACGAGGAAAGCGTCCCCTGTGGGGCCTGGCCTGGCCGTGAGGTACGAGCGGCCGTCAGCACGCTGGTCCCGCTGTGATGCCGCCGGGGCCGGCCACGGGCGCCGGGGGTGTGCGAGGGGGTGGCGCGAGAGCGCCCCTCGCATCCGGCCGGAGGCCGGGTGCCGCTCCACGGCGCGGGCGCACTCGCCGCGTGTTCTCCGGCAGGCCGGCGCGCACGACGGTGGCGCCGCTGGCCTCCGCGGTTCCCTTGCCCTCGTCGGCCCGTCGGCGCCGTCGCCGCGCCGAATGCGGACATGCCTCCGGCCCGGAACGATGGTCGTTCCGGGCCGGGTAGTCCGTTAGGCGATGGTGAACAGCTCGTCCTGGACGGGCTGTTCGGCTGGCTCAGTTGTGGGGGCGGCGTGCTGCTGGTGGGTGATGTGCTCGGCCAGGGTCCAGTCGACCCATCGCCATTCGGGGAGCAGGGGGCGGGGCCGGGGTCCGGTCGTCTGCCGGATGGTGGTGAGTCCTGCGGCGTGGGCGGCCTGGCGTCCGGCGTCGGCGAGGATCAGTTTCTCGGGGCGGACGCGGTGGACGGTGGTGTCGTCCATCCAGACCTCGCAGTACGGCGCGCCGAGTGCGGTGAGCATGGCGAGACGGTGAATGTCGCCCCATCCGGGGTGGAGTCCGCCGGGGATGACCCATAGCCAGGTGCCGGGCTTGATGTCGCCCGGCCCCATGGGGGTGTGGTCGTACGGCGGGCGCTGGCGTCGGCGACGGCGGGGTTTCTCCGGGTAGTAGTGGCTGGGCGGGTAGTGGGGGTTCGCCATGTGCTGCTGGTGGAGTTCCTCGGCCAGCGCGTTCAAGACGTCGTTGTGGGTGTAGCAGTCAGGGCCGACATGCCAGTGTCGGGGGCCGTTCCGCTCTCGCTGGATCGTCGCGCCGCACGGCTTCCACTGGGTCGTCGCGCTGCGCGTGCTGCACTGTCCGGCCCGGAGGTACGGCTGGGCGGTGGCGCACGGCCACGGCGTGGTGCATGTCCGGCAGGTCCAGACGGGGCCGGCTGAGTCGGGCAGGTGCGCGCCCGGCAGGTAGAAGGGGCGGGTCAGCAGGCTGGCGTACGGCGTAGCGGGCGTTCCTTCGTGCGCCTCGGGGTGGGGTTCGGGCATCGGGCAGGGCTCTCCTGGATGGGGTCCGGGGCCGGGACGGTCGGCGGTGCGGCCGTCCCGGCCGGGCTGGGGTTCTACGGCGCGGGCGGGGTGGCGGCCTCGGCCGCGTCCAGGGCCTGCTCGCTCAGCTCGAAGGCGGTGGCCAGGGCCTGCGGGTCCATGGGTTCGGCCTCGTCCTCGGGCGCGGTCTTGCGGACGCGGTCGAGTGCGCGGACGGCCTGTGTGGCGATGTGGTAGCCGGTCTCGGCCTGCCCCTGGGCGTACGCGGCGAACAGCAGCAGCTCCACCTCCACCGTGTTCACATGCCTGAGTACCGGCCCGTTGCCGCGTCGGGCGTTGTCGAGTGCCTGGCGGCCCCTGTCGACGCTGAACAGGGCGATGCAGGACAGGGGGGCGGCTGCCTGTGCCGAGATGGTGGGGGTCAGGGATTCCAGTGCATCGGCGGCGGCGCGGAGGTTGGTGATCGCGGTGTCCCGGACCGGTGCGGGGCGTGCGAGGTGGCGGGCCGCTGTGGCGTAGCGGTCGGCCAGGGCGGCCCATGCGGTGGCCTGGTCCGGCTGCTTCTGCTCGGTGGCCAGGGCGGCCTCGTCGGCCGCGATGCGGGCGCGTCGGTGGCACAGGGCCGACTGACCCCTGAGCCAGACGCGATCGGGGGCTCCGTACCGGTCGAACTCGGCGTGATCGGCGGCCGCCCGGTAGGTCTGCGCGGTCTGCTGGGCGCGGAGCAGGGGGCGGCCGATGGTCTCGGTGACCATCCGGCCGCCGTGCCGGGCGACCAGGAGGTCACGGCGGGAGCGGGCGGTGTCGGCGTTGCCGTTCGGGTTCGGCAGGTCACTGGGGAGCGTCATGGTCGGGCTTCTCCTTGCGTGCGGGTTTCGAGGGGCTGGGGCGGCGGTGCCATCCGCCGCCCCGGGGTGGGGCGGGTGCTGTCAGCTGCGGTCGCAGGCGACCACGACCAGGCCGGGCCACGTCTCGCGGGTCTCGATGTCGGTGAACTCGCGCTCTTCGACGGTGAGCGAACGGTGGACGGCGAAGTCGTCGCCGCAGACGTCGCAGGTGAACCGGCCGAAGTAGGGGGATTCGGCGCTGCGCTTGTCGATCTCGGGCTCGTCGATGGTGCGGGTCTTCGCGGGGCCAGCTTCGACGTCTGGGGAGGGGGTGGTCATCGGGGCCTCTCTCTGGCTCACGGGGCGGGTTTCGAGGGGCCGGGGCGGCGGTGCCATCCGCCGCCCCGGGTGGGACGGGCTACTGGAAGGACTGGGCGAGGGCGGCGCGCAGTGCGCCGGTCTCGGCGCAGACCGCGCCGAGCGGCGCGGCGAGTGCCGTGCTGAGCGCGGCCGCGTGCAGTGACTGCCCGGCGCGTCCGGCCTTGCTGGCCTCGACGTAGCCGTGCCAGTAGGCCGCGAGGACGGTGTCGCTGAGTCCGTCCAGCTCCTCCAGCGGGGCCTTGTCCTCGTCGGCGGCGGTGGCCATGAGGTAGTCGCGCAGGCCGGTCAGTGCGGCCTCGGAGAGTTCCAGGGTGGAAGCCATCGGGTGCCTCTTCCGTACGGGTTTCGAGTGGTGGTGTTGGTTGGGGTGCCATCCCCTCCCAACAAGAAGAACAATACCAGCTTTCACCAGCATTGGAAGCACTGGGGGGCACGTTTCTGATCCCTTTTCGTCCCCCGGCCTGGACCCGCTACCCTGGTGTTCTCTCGTTCCGCGTGGAAGTAGCGCCCCCTCCTGGGGATGTCGCCACCACGCGCGGTACGGGTTTCGAGAAGACCGGCGACCGCGCCAGCCTGCCGCACTTGTGTGGGGGGTCCTGCCTTATGGCAGGGCGGTCGCCGGTCTGCGTTCCGGCTACGCCGTGGCGGCGGCCACGTAGGCGTTGACGACCCGCACGAGATTCGCGGTGTCCGCCGCACAGTCGGTGTCGGTCGACCGGTAGACCTCGGGGGCGTCCTCCTCGGTCTCCAGGCCGTGGGAGTGGTAGAACGCGGTCCAACCGGTGTGCTCGGCGGGGGGATAGTCGAGCTGGGCGTCGGCGTCACTGATCCAGAGCTGGGCCGGACCGGCAACCTGGACCGTCAGGACGAAACAGCCGCTGCCCAGCCATGCCTCGCCGCCGATGGTGTGCCCTTCCGCCTGGAGCGCCGTGCTCAGCAGGTCACGGGCCGTGGGTTCTTGAGCGTCCGTCATGGGTGATCTCCTCGTTCGCGGTGGGGTGGGTTTCGAGAGGGCCGGGCGGCGGTGCCATCCGCCGCCCGGCCGGGGGTGGGTCAGAACTCGTTGTCGATCCAGACCAGCCCGTACGGGGTGGTGCGCCAGTAGGACATGCAGCCGTGTTCCACGACGGCCAGGGCCTCCGTGAGGTCCTTGTGGTCGCGGGCGTCGTAGCGTCCGGCCCGGACCGCGCGCCGGACCGTGTCGAGCCGGTCGACGCCTACCGCGACGGCGCGGCCGGCGCGGTAGTCGTCGTGGGCCGCGCGCAGTTCCGCGCGCCAGTCGGCGCGCGCCTCGGCGTCGGCCGGGGGCGGCCCGGCGTCCTGGCGGGCCAGGTAGGCCAGTGCTCGGGCCTCGTGGACGGGGGCCGTCACGCGGCGGCCAGGCTGCGGGCGGCGGCGCACTGGACGACCGCGACCACCAGAGCGGCGGTGTCCTGGGTGAAGCCGCCTGCCCCTTCGGACCGGTAGACCTCCGCCTCTCCCTCGTCGCTGAGGTCGGCGTGCGGCCGGTAGAACGCGACCCATCCGGGGTGCGCGTCAACGGGGCTGTCGGTGTGGCCGGTGCGGTCCGCGATCCAGATTTCGGGGCCGCCCGCGATGTCGACGGTGACCATGTCGGTGCCGGTCTGGACATCGGTGCCGCTGCGGGCCGTCAGCCCGTGGGCTTCGAGCGTGCGGATCAGCCGGTCCCCGGCCGCGTCGGTGTGGGGGTCGATACGAACGTCTGTCATGGTGCGCTCTCCTCGTGCGTGATGGGGTTTCGAGGGCCGGGGCGGCGGTGCCATCCGCCGCCCCGGCCGGGGGGGGGCCCGGACGGGACAGGCCGGGCCCGGGACCCCGGTTAATAAAGGTAGAGAGGCGGGTGGGGGTAGAATGTGTGGTGGTGGGGTGG
>NZ_JBFACU010000085.1:0-8065 GCF_040641015.1 Streptomyces sp. NPDC021356
AACACCAACCCACGCTCGACATCCGAAAGCACCTCCACACCACCGACCCGAACCCCCGGATCAGCAGCCACCACACCCAACACCCGCACCAACCGCTCGACCAACCGCTCAGCCGTCACCACGTCGAAGAGATCGGTGCTGAATTCCAGGACGCCCGCGATGCCGTCGGGCTGTGCGTCCGGGGCGTGTTGTTCCACCATGCGGAAGAGCAGGTCGAACTTGGCCGCTCCGAGCGGCAGGGGCTGCTGCCGCACGGTGACGCCGGACAGACTGCGCACCGCGTCGGCCGCGATGTGCTGGTCGGTGTTGTTCCAGGTGAGCATGGTCTGGAAGAGCGGGTGGCGGGCCATCGAGCGCTCGGGATTGAGGACCTCGACCAGTCGCTCGAAGGGCACCTCCTGATGGGCGTACGCCGCCAGGTCGAACTCCTTCACGCGGCCGACGAGTTCCCGGAAGGTCGGGTCGCCGGACAGGTCCGTGCGCAGCACGAGCGTGTTGACGAAGAAGCCGACCAGGTCCTCCACCGCCTCGTCGGTGCGGCCGGCGACAGGAGTACCCAGCGGGATGTCGGTCCCGGCGCCCAGCCGCGACAGCAGCGTCGCCAGAGCGGCCTGCACCACCATGAACATGCTCGCGCCGCTCTCCCGCGCCAGCGCCACCAGCCGCTCGTGCACCTCGTGCGGGACGTGGAAGGCGACCCGGCCGCCTCGCTGCGACGCGACGGCGCGGCGTGGCCGGTCGGCGGGGAGGGCCAGCTCTTCCGGCAGCTCGGCCAGCGCCTGCCGCCAGAAGGCGATCTCACGGGAGATGGCGCTGTCCGGGTCGTCCTCGTAGCCCAGTACCTCGCGCTGCCACAGCGTGAAGTCGGCGTACTGCACCGGCAGTTCCCGCCACTGCGGAGCGGTGCCTGCGCGGCGGGCCGCGTAGGCGGTGGTCAGGTCGCGCGCCAGCGGGCCCATCGACCACGCGTCGCCCGCGATGTGGTGGACCAGCACCAGCAGCACGTGCTGCTCGGGGTCCAGCTCGAACAGCAGGGTGCGCAGCGGGAGTTCGGCGGCGAGGTCGAAGGCGTAGCGGGCGCCCGCGGTCAGGGCGTCGGTGAGGCCGTCCTCGGTGGTGCGGGCGGTGTGCAGCTCCGGGTGGGCCGCCTCGGCCGGCAGCACGAGCTGGTGGGCGCCCTGGTCGTCCTCGGCGAAAAGGGTGCGCAGAGACTCGTGGCGGGCCACGACGTCGTGCAGCGCAGCAGTCAGCGCGGTCCGGTCCAGGGGGCCGTCCAGGCGGAGCGCGGTCGGCATGTTGTAGGTGGGGCCGGGGCCTTCCAGCCGGTTGAGGAACCACAGCCGCTGCTGGGCGGGTGAGAGCGGGATCCGGGCCGGCCGCTCGGTCCTGGTCAGCGGTCGGCGGGCGCGGCCGGAGGCCGTGTCCAGGACGGCGGCGAGCCGTGCCACCGTGGGGTGCTCGAACAACTGCCGCACGGACAGTTCCACGTCGAGGGTGGATCGGATGCGTCCGGCCAGCCGGGTGGCGAGCAGGGAGTGGCCGCCCAGGTCGAAGAAGCCGTCGTCGATGCTCACCTCGGGCACGCCGAGCACCTCGGCGAACAGCCCGCACAGGATCTCCTCGCGCGGTGAGCGCGGCGCCCGGCCGGCGGGCCGCGCCGTGCTGTCCGGGTCGGGCAGGGCCTTGCGGTCGAGCTTGCCGTTCGGGGTCAGCGGCAGCGTGTCCAGCGTGACGAACGCCGACGGCACCATGTACTCCGGCAGCCGGCGGGCCGCGTGCCGGCGCAGCGCCGCCGGGTCGGCGCTACCGGTCACGTAGGCGACCAGCCGCCTCTCGCCCGGTGTGGCCTCCCGGACCAGGACCGCGGCACGCGTCACGGACGCGTCGGCGAGCAGGACGGCCTCGATCTCGCCGGGTTCGATGCGGTGGCCGCGCACCTTGACCTGCTGGTCGGTGCGGCCGAGGTACTCCAGTTCGCCGTCGGCGGACCAGCGCGCCAGGTCACCGGTGCGGTACATGCGCTCACCCGGACCGCCGTACGGGTCGGCGACGAACCGCTCCGCCGTCAGACCGGGACGGTCCAGGTAGCCGCGGGCCAGACCCGCGCCCGCGATGTACAGCTCTCCGCTCACGCCGGCGGGCACCGGGCACAGGGCGGCGTCGAGGACGTACGCCCGGGTGTTGCCGATGGGCCGTCCGATGGAACCCCGGCGTGCGCTGTCGGCGTCCACGGCGGCGGCGGTGGACCAGATCGTCGTCTCCGTCGGGCCGTAGACGTTGGTCACCGAGACCGCGTGCCGGGTGAGCGTCGAGGCGAGGCCGGCGGGCAGCGCTTCGCCGCCGACGAGCACCCGGAGGCCGGAGAGCGCGCCGGCGTGCTCGTCCGCGATCGCCTGCCACAGGCTGGGCGTCGCCTGCACGACCGAGATCCCGGCGCCGTCGATCAGCTCGGCCAGGGCCCGCGGGTCACGCACCGTGTCCCGGTCGGCGAGCACCACGGTGGCTCCGGCCAGCAGGGGTACGTACAGTTCGAGCGCGGCGATGTCGAAGCCGACGGTCGTCACCGCGAGCAGCCGCTCGCCCGGTGTCAGGGCGCACCGCTCCCCCAGGCTCCGGAGCAAGTTGGCGAGTGCGGCGTGTCCGACGACGACGCCCTTGGGCCGCCCCGTCGAACCCGAGGTGTAGATCACGTACGCGGCGGTCGTGAGCGGGACGGGCGCCAGGTCACCGGCGTCCAGGCCGTCGAGGCCTTCCAGATCGGCGGCGGCCAGCCAGTCCTCGTCGACGACGAGCACGGGACGCGCGTCGTCGATCATGTAGGCGATGCGCTCGTCCGGGAAGTCGGGGTCGAGCGGCACGTAGGCGGCGCCGGACTTCAGCACGGCGAGGAGGACGGCCACCAGGTCGGCCGAGCGCGGCAGCCGGACGGCGACACGCTGCTCGGGACCGGCACCGGAGCGTACGAGCAGCCGTGCGAGCCGGTTGGCGCGCGCGTCGAGCTGCGCGTACGACAGCTTCTCGTCGCCGCAGACGACGGCGGTGGCCTCGGGGTTGCGGGCGGCGCGTGCCGCGAACAGCTGGGGCAGGGCGGTGTCCGGCGCGGGGCGTGCCGTGTCGTTCCACCGGTCGAGCACGGTGGTGCGCTCGGCTGCCGCCAGGACGTCGACTCGGCTGACCGGGAGGCCCGGGTCGGCCAGGACGGCTTCCAGGACGCGGACGAACCGCTCCGCGATCCGCGCGGCGGAGGCGCGGTCGTGGAGGTCGGTGCTGAACCCGAGCGCCCCGTGCAGTCCGCCGCCGTCGCCGGTGCGCTCCTCCAGGGCGAACGAGAGGTCGAACTTGGCGACGCCCGTGCCGACGGTGTGTCCGCTCACGGTGAGGCCGGGCAGCGGCTGTCCGGCCGTGCCGACATCCTGGAGGGTGCCGTCGTTCCAGCTGAGCATGGTCTGGAAGAGCGGGTGGCGGGCCGTCGAGCGCTCGGGGTTGAGGACCTCGACCAGTCGCTCGAAGGGCACGTCCTGGTGGGCGTACGCCGCCAGGTCGAACTCCCTGACGCGCCCGAGCAGTTCGCGGAAGGTCGGCTCGCCGGACAGGTCGGTGCGCAGCACCAGCGTGTTGACGAAGAAGCCGACCAGGTCCTCCACCGCCTCGTCGGTGCGGCCTGCGACCGGCGTGCCGATGGGGATGTCCGTGCCCGCGCCCAGCCGCGACAGCAGCGTCGCCAGCGCGGCCTGCACCACCATGAACACGCTCGCGCCGCTCTCCCGCGCCAGCGCCAGCAGCCGCTCGTGCGCCCGGGCGGGCACCTCGAACTCCACGAAGTCGCCCCGGTAGGACGCGGTGGCGGGCCGGGGGCGGTCCTTGGGCAGGTCCAGCTCCTCGGGGAGCCCGGCAAGCGCCTCCCGCCAGAAGTCCACCTGGCCGGCCAGCGGGCTGTCGGGGTCGTCCTCGGAGCCCAGCACCTCGCGCTGCCACAACGTGAAGTCGGCGTACTGCACCGGCAGTTCCCGCCAGTCCGGAGCGCCACCCGTGCGACGGGCCGCGTAGGCGGCCGTCAGGTCGCGCGCCAGCGGGCCCATCGACCATCCGTCACCGGCGATGTGATGCACCGTCAGCAGAAGTACGTGGTCCTGCTCCGCGAGCTCGAAGAGCTGTGCCCGGAAGGGGATGTCCCGCTCCAGGTCGAAGGTGCGCCGGGCCGCGGTGCGCAGCTCGGCGTCCAGCCCGGCGGCGTCGGCGTGCGCCACCTCCAGTCCGGACCGGGCCAGGTGCACGGGCAGCACCCGCTGGTAGGGGCCCTCCGCGTCCTCGCCGAAGACGGTGCGCAGCGCCTCGTGCCGTGCCACGACGTCGGCCAGCGCGGCCTCCAGCGCACCGCGGTCGAGGTCGCCGGCGAGCCGCAGCGCGGTGGGGATGTTGTAGGTGGCGGCGGGTCCCTCGAAGCGGTCCAGGAACCACAGCCTGCGCTGGGCGTACGACAGCGGCACCCGCTCCGGACGGGACGCCGCCCGGCCGACGCCGGGGCGGGCACCGTGACCGGCTTCGTCGAGGGCAGCGGCGAGCCCGGCGACCGTGGGCGCCTCGAAGAGCCTGCGCACGGGCAGTTCCACACCCAGGGTGCCGCGGACGCGGTTGACCAGCCGGGTGGCCAGCAGCGAATGGCCGCCCAGGTCGAAGAAGCCGTCGTCGATGCCGACCCTCTCGACGCCGAGCACCTCGGCGAACAGGCCGCACAGGATCTCCTCGCGCGGGGAACGCGGTCCGCGCCCGGTGGAGGCGTACCGGGGGGCGGGCAGGGCCCGGCGGTCCAGCTTGCCGTTCGGGGTGAGCGGCAGCGCGTCCAGTTCGACGAACGCGGACGGCACCATGTAGTCCGGCAGCACGGTCGCGACGTACGCCCGCAGGGCCGCCGTGTCGAGCGCGCCGGCCGGTACGACGTAGGCGACCAGGCGCCTGTCACCCGGCCGGTCCTCGCGCACGAGGACGGCGCATCGGGCCACCGGGGCGTGGGCCGAGACCACGGCCTCGACCTCTCCCGGCTCGATGCGGAAGCCGCGCAGCTTGACCTGGTCGTCGGCGCGGCCCAGGTACTCCAGCAGGCCCTCGCGATTCCAGCGGACGCGGTCGCCGGTGCGGTACATACGCTCGCCCGGCGCCCCGAACGGGCAGGCCACGAACCGCTCCGCGGTCATCCCGGGACGGTTCAGGTAGCCGCGGGCCAGACCCGCTCCGGCGATGTACAGCTCGCCCGCCACCCCGGCGGGCACCGGCCGCAGGCCGGCGTCCAGCACATAGGCGCGGACGTTGGAGACCGGCCGCCCGATGGGAGCCTGCTCGGGCCATCCGCCGATGTCGTCGGGCAGGGTCCAGGCGGTGACGACGTGCGTCTCCGTAGGACCGTAGTGGTTGTGCAGACGCCTGCCGGGTTGCCGCGCGAACAGGGCTCGTACGGCGCCGCCGAGGGTGAGGGCCTCGCCGGCCTGGGCCACGTGGGCGAGATCCGGCAGGGCCAGGTCCTGTCGGCGTGCCGCCTCGGCGAGCGCGTCGACGACCAGGTTGGGGGCGTACAGCTCCCGGACCCGGTGCCGCCGCAGCCACCCGGCCAGCCGATCGGGGCTGTGGCGCACCTCGTCGGGGCAGGTCGCCAGCGCGTTGCCGGACAGCAGCGCGGAGAGCATCTCCTGGACCGACACGTCGAAGCCGACCGCGGTGAACTGCGCGGTCACCCCGCCCTCGGCGGGCGGCACCGCACGCTCGTGCCAGGCCAGCAGGTTGACGACCGCCCCGGCCGGCATGACCACGCCCTTGGGGCGGCCGGTGGACCCGGAGGTGTAGATGACGTACGCCGGGTGCTCGGGGGCGGGCGGCGCGACGCGCTCGCCGTCCGTCAGGTTCCACGCGCCGTGGGCCGAGGTGTCGGACGCGGCGAGCCATGCCTCGTCGACGACGAGGGCCGGCGCGGCGTCCTCGACCAGGGCGGCGATGCGGTCGGCCGGATGCTGCGGGTCCAGCGGCAGGTACGCCGCGCCCGTCTTCAGGACCGCCAGCAGCACGACCAGCAGGTCGGCGGAGCGCGGCAGCCGCACACCCACGAACCGCTCGGCGCCGATGCCCTGGCCCGCCAGCAGCCGGGCGAGCCGGTTGGCCCGTGCGTTCAGCTCGGCGTAGTCGAGGGTGCGATCGCCGTCGATCACCGCCGGCGCGTGCGGGGTCCGGGCCGCCTGCGCCTCGAACAGCTCCGCCGGGGAGGCGGCGGGCACCGGAGCGGACGTGTCGTTCCACGCGGTCAGGACACGTGCCCGCTCCTCGGGCGTGAGCGGCTCGGCCCGCCCGATGCCGTCCTCGGGCGTGTCGACCAGCGCGCGCAGCAGCCGCACGAACCGCTCGGCGAGCGTTCCGGCGCTGTCGCGGTCGTAGAGGTCGGCGCTGTACTCCAGCACGCCCTGGAGTCCCCCGCCCGCACCGCCGTGCTCGGCAGGCCGCTCGACGAAGGCGAACAGCAGGTCGAACTTGGCGATGCCGGTGCCCACGGGCAGCGGCGTGACCGTCAGCCCGTCGAGGTGCGCGGACGCGTCGAAGGTCTGGTGCTGGTCGGCCGCGTTCCAGGTGAGCATGGTCTGGAACAGGGGGTGGCGGGCCATCGAACGCCGTGGATTGAGGACCTCCACCAGCCGCTCGAACGGCACGTCCTGGTGCGCGTAGGCGGCGAGCGCCGTGCTGCGCACCCGGCCGACGAGCTCCGCGAACGTGGGGTCGCCCGAGGTGTCGGTGCGCAGCACCAGCGTGTTGACAAAGAAGCCGACCAGGTCTTCGAGCGCACTGTCGGTGCGGCCCGCGGTCGGCGTGCCGAGCGGGATGTCGGTGCCCGCGCCCAGCCGCGTCAGCAGAGCGGCGAGGGCGGCCTGCACCACCATGAACGGGCTCGCCTGCTGGGCACGTGCCACGGCCACGACCTTGTCGTACACGTCCCCTGGGATCTCGAACGGCATCCGGCCGCCCTCGTGGGAGGAGACGGCCGGCCGCTGCCGGTCGACCGGGAGCGCCAACTCCTCCGGCAGGTCATCGAGTTGGATGCGCCAGTAGTCGACCTGCCGGGCGGCTGCGCTGTCCGCGTCCTCCTCGGCGCCCAGCACCTCGCGCTGCCACAGCGTGTAGTCCGCATACTGCGCGGGCAGCGGCTGCCCGCCCGGTGCCGCTCCGGCGCGGCGCGCCGCGTACGCGGTGGTGAGGTCGCGGGCGAGCAGCGGCATGGACCAGCCGTCAGCGCTGATGTGGTGCACCAGCACCAGCAGCACGTGCTCCTGCTCACCGACGCGGAACAGCGTCGCCTTGAACGGCGGCTCCGCGCAGAGGTCGAAGCCGTAGCGGGCGGCCTTCTCCAGTGCGGCGGGCAGTCCGGCCTCGTCGGTCGGTACGACGTCCAGGGCCGGTACGGCTTCCTCGACCGGGAGCACCTTCTGGTACGGGCCTTCGGCGTCCTCGCCGAACACCGTCCGCAGGGACTCGTGCCGCACCACCACATCCGCCAGGGCCGCGCGCAGCGCTTGCTGGTCGAGGTGGCCGCTCAGCCGCAGCGAGACGGGCATGTTGTAGGTCGGACTCGGCCCCTCCAGCCGGTGAAGGAACCACAGCCGCTGCTGGGCGTACGACACCGGCACACGGTCCGGCCGGGCCACCGCCCCGACGCCCTGCCGGGCCCGGCCCGCCCCGTCGAGCAGCCGCAGCATCCTGGACACCGACCGCGCCTCGAACGCCTGACGGATCGTCAGTTCAAAGCCGAGCGCGCTGCGCACCCGGCTGACCAGCCGGATGGCGAGCAGGGAGTGCCCGCCCAGCTCGAAGAAGTCGTCGTCGACACCGACCTCGGGGACACCGAGGACGTCCGCGTACAACCCGCAGAGGATCTCCACGCGCGGGTCCTGCGGCGCCCGCACCACGAGGCTCGCGCCCGCGTCGGCGTAGGCCTCCGTGGCGTACTCGGGGTCGGGGAGGGCCTTGCGGTCGAGTTTGCCGTGCGGGGTCAGCGGGAGCGCGTCCAGGA
The DNA here is from genome assembly GCF_040641015.1 of Streptomyces sp. NPDC021356. Taxonomy (NCBI): domain Bacteria; kingdom Bacillati; phylum Actinomycetota; class Actinomycetes; order Kitasatosporales; family Streptomycetaceae; genus Streptomyces; species Streptomyces sp. NPDC021356. The sequence goes on from NZ_JBFACU010000085.1 coordinate 8,042, forward strand.
CCACGACCGCGGACGGCACCATGT
>NZ_JBFACU010000086.1:0-7719 GCF_040641015.1 Streptomyces sp. NPDC021356
CGACGGCATGGAGCCCGGAGCAGATCTCGCACCGGCTCCAGGTCGACTTCCCCGATGATGAGTCCATGCGCATCAGCCACGAAGCGATCTACCAGACGCTGTTCATCGAAGGCCGTGGAGCGCTCAAGCGTGAGCTCGTTGCCTGCCTGCGCACCGGCAGAGCCCTGCGGGTGCCTCGTGCCCGGTCCAAGCGGGAGGCGTGGGCTTACGTCACGCCCGAGGTGCTGATCAGCGAACGGCCGGCCGAAGCCGACGACCGCGCCGTACCGGGACACGGGGAGGGCGACCTCCTGATCGGACTTGAGCGATCGGCGATTGGCACGCTGGTCGAGCGCACGACCCGCTACACGGTGCTTGTCCACCTGCCCCGCCAGGACGGCTACGGCGTCGTCCCCCCACCAAGAACGGTCCGCCGCTGGCCGGTTACGGCGCGGTGACGATGAAAGATGCCCTTGCGGCGACGATCGGCACCCTGCCCGGGCAACTATGGCGATCGCTGACCTGGGACCGGGGAAAGGAGTTGTCGGCGCACCCCCAGTTCACGATCGAGACCGGAGTCCCGGTCTACTTCGCCGATCCGCACAGCCCCTGGCAGCGCGGCACCAGCGAGAACACGAACGGCCTCCTGCGCCAATACTTCCCGAAGGGAACCGACCTTTCTCGATGGGCGGCGGAGGACATCGAGGCGGTCGCAGCCACGCTCAACAGTCGCCCCCGCAAGAGCCTCGGTTGGAAGACACCCGCCGAAGCCCTCAACGACCATCTACTATCGATCAAATAAGCCGGTGTTGCATCCACTGGTTGAACCTGGGGAATAGGAATACACGTCTGCGTCGTTCCGGCAGCTGTGCGGCAGATGGGGCGTGGTGCAGTCCATGGGGCGCGTTGGATCGGCGCTGGACAACGCTGCCGCGGAGTCGTTCCACTCGGTCCTCAAGGTCGAGTACGTACACCGGCACACCTTCGCCACCCGCGCCGAGGCACGGCTGAAGACCGCGACGTGGATCGCGGACTTCTACAACACGACACGCCGTCACAGCGCGGCCGGCGGGAAACCGCCCACCGAGTTCGAACGGATCATCCACGAAGCGCGAGCCCGGACCGATCCGGAAGGCCGAGCCGCATAACCAACGTCTCTACGCAGCCAGGGGATTGACAGCGTGCAGGAGAGAGCCGAGTGCACTGCCTGCGGCAATGTCCGACGCGTCAGCTTCCGCGACCGCAAGGGCCTGCCCCGCTGCAAGATGTGTCCCGACAACGACGACCGTGATTCTGCCGCGGTCGTCCACGAACTGATCACCGCGATCGCCCCTGGTGCCGACGGCGATGCGGTCGCCGAGGCCCTCCGCCGGTCGGCACCCCACCGTCCTCACTATCGCCAGAGAGTGGTCTGGGCCCTGGAGGAAAACCCTCGCCTGCTGACAGGGGAGGGACACCTGGTGCCACATCGCGCCATCCTGCGGTTCATCGACCTGCTGCACGAGGCCGGGGTCGCTGGGATCGTCCGGCCCGCCTGCCCTCGCTGCCACCGGGTCGTCCGCATCGACAAGCCACTCGACGGGCAGCGCGTCTGCCGCAACTACATCGCCAAGTCCCGCATCGAAGAATGCGGACGCTGCGGCGCACGGCGCGAACCGGCCACCCGCGACGCCGACGGGCGACCACTGTGTCCGAGCTGCCTGGTCAAGGACCCGGCGAACCTGGAGACCTGCATCGTCTGCGGCGAGACACGCATGGTCAGCAACCACACCGCCGACAGGCCGATCTGCCCGAACTGCCGTCCCCTGCCCATCCTGCTCTGTTCGATCTGCGGTCGCACCGCACCCTGCACGCTCTCCAAGCTCACCGGCCTGCCCCGCTGCGGCGGCTGTGACAGGCGCCAAGCTCACTGCACCGTCTGCGGACAAATGCGCGGTATCCACTCCGGCACCGCCGATGCCCCCGTCTGTGGCCCCTGCACCACACCGGACGCCGAACTCTGGCGCCCCTGTCCCACCTGCGGGGTGCGGCCGTCACCGTCCTCCAGCAGGAGGTCCCGGACGAGGCCAACCACGCCGCGGCCCGGCTCGCGGGCGGCACGGTGCTGTACAACCCGGCGCCCGTGACGCAGGGTTCGACCCCGCCGCCCCATGTCGATCTGTTGGTGCCCAACCGCACCGAACTGGCCGCGCTCACCGGGTCGGACGTCCCCCGCACCACGGACGAGGTCGTCGCCGCCGCCCGGAGGCTGCGCGGCGCGGGCGCGGTCGCCGTCACCCTCGGCGGCGACGGTGTGCTGCTGCTGGAGGGCGCCGCGCACCTGCACGTACCCGCCTTCCGCGTGCAGCCGAAGGACACCACCGCGGCGGGAGACTGCTTCTGCGGCGCGCTCGCGGTCGGACTCTCGGAGGGCCGGTCACTTGAGGAGGCGGCCCGCTGGGCCTCGGTCGCCGCGGCTCTGAGCACCACGCGCGCGGGAGCCCAGTCGTCCCTCGCGACGCGGGACGAGGTCGTGGGAGTTCCTCAGCCGGCAGGGGTGACCCGCCCGCACGACCCAGCCCGTTCCGCCCGGCCGTACCGCCCGCACGACCCGGCCCGCTTCGCGTGGCGCGGGCGGGTGGCCCGTTCCGCCTGGCGCGGGGCCCGCCCGACCCGTCCGCCGTGCGGCGGGAAACGCCAACAGCCCCTCCACCGTTACGCATTGGTGATCATCCGGCCCAAGGCCGATCACATGAAACGACGACGCTGAGCGCATTCGCCCTCGGCGCGGCCCGCATGGGCAGACAGCCGGTCGCGCCGGGGCATTCCGAATCCCGCGACGAACCATGGCGACCCATGACGAGCCGTCATAGGCCGCCAGGGGCCGTCATGCACCGTCACGGGCCGTAGAAGTGCGGAGAACGCATGCTGCTCAAGCGACTACTCACCCTGGCCTCAGCTGTAGCCGTGGTCGCCGTGGCCGGTACGGCATCGGCGGTCACGGCCGAGGCCGGCACCATCGGGTCCACCGGCACCAGCGGGTCCACCGGCACCACCGAGTCCCGTACCACCAACACCGGTACCACCAAAACCGTTCCCACCGAGACCAGTACGACCGCGCCCGCCGCCCTCACCCTGGTCACCGGTGACCGGGTCATGGTGACGTCGGTCAAGGGCAGGATCACCTACACGCCGGTCGGTGGGAGCCGCGACGCCGGCTTCCGCGAGATACGCCGGCCCGACGGCGACGTGGAGGTGATCCCCGCGACGGCCGTGCCCTTCCTCGGGCATGGCCTCGACATGTCGCTGTTCGACGTCTCGGCACTGCGCGCGTACAGCGACACCGGCCGGATTCCGGTTCGCCTCTCCTTTGCGGCGGGCCAGAAGCCCATCGCACCTGCGGGCGTCACCCTGACATCGGTCAGCGGCAACACCGCGGTCGGCTACCTGACTTCGAAGTCGGCCACGGCGTTCGGCACGGCGCTGCGGCAGCGCAACGCGACGGACGCGACCGGCCCGCTGCCGCGTGGACTGATCAGCATGACGCTGGCCGGTGCGTCGGCACAGGTGCCGACGTCGGCGCGGTACGCGTTGAGCCCCGTGCAGCTGAACATCACCGACCTGACCGGCGCCCCCGCCTCGAACGCGCTCGTCACCCTCGTCAACACCGACTCCTTCGACCGGCTATGGGCCGACCAGGTGCCCCTCTCCGACGGCGTCGCTCGCATCCAGGCACCCGCAGGCCACTACATGCTGATCACCTCGTTCCAGGACGAGGACGCCGCCGGGAACACCACCGCGACCAGGCAGGTCGTGATGGACGACCTGACGGTGCCGTCCGGCACGGGCGGCGTGACCGCGTTCAACGTCAGCGAGGCCACCGCGTCCGATCGGATCACCGTGGGGACCCCGAGGCCGGCCACCCAGAACTCGCTGTCCGACGAGGTGCTGCGCACCGACGCGACCGGCGCCACCATGACGTTCTCCGCCGATGTCAGCGGAACGACTCCGCTCTACGTCAACGCGGTTGACACGCCCGCCACCGGCACTCTGTCCAACATGGTGGTGTGGAGCGGCTCCGCCACGGACTACGGGTACGACCTGGCGTTCGTGTCGAAGGACAAGGTGCCGGCGAACGAGTCCTACCAGGCGAAGCCCGCCCAACTGGCCACTGTGCGCAACCGGTTGTACAAGTCTCCCGGATACTCTTCGGCAAGCGGGAACATGACGGCCGTACTGACCGATCCGGGGTTCGGCCCCTCCCTCACCTTCAGGCCGGCGACGTTCGGCACGGTGCTCACCGACTACGTCCTCTCCACCGGGGAAGGCACCTGGTCGGAGGAGATGACCACGCCCGACCACGTCACCTTCACGAGTCCGGCCGACCAGTACGTCGCAGGGCGCGCCTACACCGAGGACTGGGGCAAGGGGCCGGTCGCCCCGACCTCGACCGCCGTGTGGAACGGCCGGGCCTGTGCGATGTGCACCGCCGGCGGAACGCTGAACATCGGTCTGGAGTCTCTCGGTGACAGCGGGCCGGGGCACTCGGGTGTCCTCCTGTTCGGCATGCCGGCCTCGTACCACCTCACCGCGTACCGCGACGGCACCCAAATAGGCGAGACCACCTCTACTCCGCCGCTGACGATCACCGGGCAGCCGCTGACCCCGGCCACCTACCGCGCGGTCGCGGACCTGGACGTGGGCGGTTCGAGCCTCGGCACCACGAGCCACACCGATCTCACGATGAAGTACACGCCCGACGCCCCGAGCGCCGGCGCGTCCGACTGCGACGGCGGGTCGGGGACCGTGCCCTGCCAGGTGCTTCCGATGCTGGGCGCGCACTACGACCTGGCCGGTCTTGACCTGTCGGACACCAGCACGACGCCCCGGCAGCAGCTGCACTTGACGGTCGATCACCTGGTCGTGAACGGTGCCGGCTCCGACAGCCCGGTCACCGCGGCGACCGTGGACGTCTCGTACGACGGGGGAAAGACCTGGCAGCAGGCGAGGCTCACAGGGGCGGCCGGCGACTACGTCGCGTCCTGGCCCAACTCCCCCGTCCACAGCGGTGTTCTGCCGGCGATCCGGGCCACCGCCGCCGACGCCGCCGGTAACACGCTGAGCCAGACCGTCACCAACGCCTACCGCATCGGGAGCGCCCAGTGAGAAGACTTCTCCGCGTCGGCACTGGGCTGGGGGCCATCCTGGCCGCGACGCTCGCCACCGCCGTACCCGCCACCGCCACGCCTGCCTCCGCCACGCCCGCCACCGCCACGACGCGGATGGCAGGGGCCGCCCCCGGTCCGCAGGCATCAGCGGGGCTGTCAGCGGTGCATGACGTGTGTCCGACAGCCGCGCCCGGCCATGCCCGGTGCTACGCGCAGATACGCACCGACCCGGGCGGCGTTCGCGGTGTGCGAAGCGCCGACGCGCTGCCCGCGGGTTACGGCCCGGCCGATCTGCGCGCCGCCTACGACCTGCCGGACACGGGCGGCGCGGGACAGACGGTCGCCGTGGTCGATGCCGGTGACGACGCCACCGCGGAAGCCGATCTCGCCGTCTACCGCACGACCTACGGCCTCCCCGCCTGCACGACCGCGAACGGCTGCTTCAGCAAGGTGAACCAGGATGGCGCAGCCGGCCCGCTGCCCGAAGACATGGGCTGGGAAGGCGAGACCGCGCTCGACCTGGCCATGGTCTCCGCCGCGTGCCCGCAGTGCCACATCCTCCTGGTGGAGAGCGACGACACCGAGTTCGCCGACTTCGCCGCCGCGGAGAACACCGCGGCCCGGCTCGGCGCGACCGAGATCTCCAACAGCTATGGCGACACGGAATCGGGCTCCTTGGTGAAGTACGCCTCGGCCTACTCCCACCCGGGCGTGGCGATCACCGTCGCCAGCGGTGACAGCGGCTACGGCCTGCCGAGCTTCCCCGCCGATCTGGACTCCGTGGTCTCCGTCGGCGGCACGACGCTGAAGCGGGCCGACAACGCGCGCGGCTGGAACGAGACGGTGTGGAACTCGCAGAAGGGAGGCGCGGGCAGCGGGTGTTCGGCATGGGTCGACAAGCCGGCCTGGCAGCACGACGCGAACTGCCCCGGCCGTATGGTCGCGGACGTCGCCGCGGTCGCCGACCCGGACACCGGTGTCGCCATCTACGACAGCCTGGACGGTTGGAGCGTGGGAAGCGGCACCAGCGCCTCGGCCCCCCTTGTCGCCGGAATCATCGGGCTGGCCGGCCATCCCGAACACTTTCCCGACGCGTCTTACCTCTACGCGCACTCCGCCGGCCTGAACGATGTCGTCGGTGGGAGCAACGTGCTCGTGACCGACTGCGGCGGCGACTACCAGTGCACCGGCCAACCGGGCTACGACGGCCCCACGGGGCTCGGCACACCTGCCGGTCTGTCGGCATTCTGACCGTGCTTCGCGTCGAGTGACGCACCGCGTGTGCGGCGGGCCACCGGCCCGCCGCACACGTACCGGCGCGGTGCAACTCGTATGGCACCGGCCGGTCAGCGCTGGAAGAACGGCCAGACGATGAGCAACACCATCAGCGCCCCGAAGAACACCCACTTGGTCACCGAGTTCCGCGAGCCACCCCCGCCGGAGCCGTCACCGCCCGGGGTGTACATGCCGGGGTTTCCTCCGGAGTGGTGGTGGAACCCACCGCCGCCGTGGGGGCCGCCGCCACCGCCGCCGTGGTGGCCGCCGCCACCTCCGCCCCTCCGCGAAATCCTAGATCATCCCACAATGTGACACACATCACGGGAACCCCTGCTGTCGCTTGGACAAGGCTTGACGTGAACTACTCATTGCACACCCGGATACGGGCGGGTGACCGCGAGGCGTTCCGCGAGCTCTTCCGTGACCACGCCCAGCTGGTTTACCGGCACGCGGTTCGTGTGACCGGGGACTGGACCGTCGCCGAGGACATCGTCTCGCTGACCTTCCTGGAGGCGTGGCGGCTACGCGCCAAGCTGCGGGACGAGGGCGACAGCCCGCGCCCGTGGCTGATGGGTATCGCCGTGAATGTACTGCGCAACTCCACCCGCGCTGCGCGCCGCCACCGGCAGGCCTTGGGACGCCTGCCCGCCGAGGAAACCGTCCCAGACTTCGCCGACGAACTCGTCGGCCGCATAGCCGACGGCGACCAACTGGCCGCCGCACGAAGGGCGCTGAAAAAACTGAATCGCAGTGAGCGCGAGGTCTTCACTCTCTGCGTGTGGTCCGGACTCGGTTACGCGGAGGCGGCGGCCGTGCCCGACGTCCCGGTCGGCACCGTGCGCTCCCGCCTGTCCCGCGCCCGTAAACGGCTGGCGAAGCTGGCCGAGGAAGAACTGAAAAAAACACAGGGAACCGTTGCCGGGCAACGGACAAGTACAGGGCAGCCGGCGGTTCGCACCTGCTGAGCGGCGACAAGAACCCGCACGTCGGTCCGTCTCGCTGGAAGGCCGCGCGTGCGGGTTCCCTCCTAGCTTCATCCAGGATCCGGGGAACCTGCGCGGGGGCCTTGACCCGGGATCTTGCACACGGGTGAAGTTCCCCCGTGATCGTGGACAGCGGATGGTTACGCTGCGGGGGCGAGGTCTTGTGCTGTCAGGGCCCTGGTTTCGATCGGGGTGACGATCCGTAGACGGGATGCTTCCGCAGGCGGGTGCGGCTGCACTCGACCTCGATGAAGCGAAAGACATCGGCGCGAGCCGCCTCGCGGGATGCCCAGATCGTGGTACCGATCTCCGCTTTCAACAGCCCGAAAAAG
>NZ_JBFACU010000087.1:0-6648 GCF_040641015.1 Streptomyces sp. NPDC021356
ACGACAGTCGGGCCACCGGCCTGACCATCACCCACCGGACAAAGCAAAACGGTCCGCCGACTCCGTCGGCAGACCGTCACGCAAGATCGAGGCTAGCGCCAGTCCCACACCGATGGGGGTGCTCCCGAAATGCCACAAGGCGCCCACGAGACGAGGCAGCCATGCCGTCCGCCGCGCCTTCCACCACGCGACGCCCGCGACGACGGCCAGAACGCTGCCAGCAACCGAATGACGTTTCCAGAGCTCCAGCACCTGGGCCTGGATCAGGTCCTTCTGAGTGCCCGCCTGATTGGCCAGCGAGTCGGCGTACTGCGCATACAGTGAACGAGCGGACTCCGACAGTCCGAGAGCCACAAGTGCTGTGGCCGGAACGGCGAAGAATCCCCAGCGTGTCAGACGCGCTCCCGCCGAGGTGACACGACGCAACCGACGACGCACGTTTGATAGCCGCGTGAACTCCGGGACGTCGTAGCCCTCGTCGCGGACGTACTCCTGACACAGCCGCACGGACAGCGAGAGCAGGAAGTCGTGCGGGGCGTAGGTGGCCGGCGCCTGAGCGAGCACCCCGAAATCCGCGTCCTTGACGCACTGCTCCAGCAACTTGGTCTTGCCCGTGCCTCGTGGCCCACACACGGCGATGGTGCCGTAGTCGATGTGTGCGAGCTTGCGCCGCAGTTGCCGTGTGACCTCATTCTCGACGAAGTAGCCCGGCGCCCGCAGCGCCCGCAACCCCTCGTACTCCCCCGGAATGAAAAGCGAGTCGGGGTCCTCGCCGAGCGACTGGCGCACCACCTGAGCGACCAGCGGCTGGGTGACCTTCTCAAGAGCCTCGCCCCAACGCACGGCAGACATCCCCAGTTCGACGCGCTGCGCCAGCCACGCCCCCTTCCACGCCGCGGCGACGAACGCCTGCCGTACGTTGAACCACACCGCGGTGCCACGCCAGAACAGAACGAACAGCGCCGCCCCCGCCGCCGCAACGGCCCCGACCAACGCCACCGGCCCACCGATGGCCAGCACCACTACGCTCGGACACACGATCAGCAGGCAGGTCGCCCACCAGTTCCACTCTGTCTCACGCGCGACTGCCCGGTGCTTGTCCTGAATCTCCGCCAGGTCGGTGAGCGCCTTGTCGAAGGCGTCCTTCCGTGCGCCGCCGCACTGACTGACCGAAAAGTCTCGTACGGCCCCGACCTCATCTGTTCCAGAACGGCTTCCCGGCTCGCACCACTGCGCTTGCCGAGCAGTCGCGCCGTCTCCGGAGCATCGACAGCGGTGAGCACGCAGCGCAGGTAAATCAGGGACTGGTCGGGCTCCATAAAGTCCGTGATCTTCGCCCACCACAGATCCAGCCACGTTCGTAGCGGAAGCATCGTCGCCTTTCCCCAAGTGCCAGAACTCGCGGATGTTAACGCCGCAGACGGTCCCCACGGGAGGGGCACTCAACGGTCAGGCCCCGGAGAGCACCCGGCTACGGAACTGTTCATGGACGCCTGGCTGCCGCGCTGGCCGTCTGGCCCTGTCTCTCCGCACCCACGGACCAGGCCCTCACCGCCGTCCACCAAGAATGTGAAGAGTCCAAACCTCATCCCGAAATATTCAATAAGCACTGCCCCTATCGTGTAGCTGACTCAAAACGCTTCACGCCGGAGCACCCCCGCAGGCCCGCGGTGGACCTTTCCGCCGCACCCATGCCATGTCCGATCGCAGCCGACCACCGGCACGCTCCGCCGAGTGGCTCGCCAAGTACGAACCCACTGTTGACCGCACCTTGATGGGTGCTGAACCTCTTCCCGTCCAGCTGAATGCTCATGGGCGATCAGCCGAACCCGGCCACTTTGACCTCGCCTGGAGGGAGCAATAAAGGGTGAGCGAGCAAGTCGAGAAGCTGCGTGAAAGTCATGGAAATCTGCCAGGATGTGAAATCCTGGGCGTTGACTACACTGATGCACGCCTCGATAACTTGCTGGTCTCCTATGACGGCGAGCACCCCTTCACTATCCAGTGGGATCGAAGGCTCAACGACAGGAATAGTAATATTCTCGACTCGGACCTGATGAACGGGGTGTCTTTCAAGCGCTGCAAGGAAACGTCGGGCAGGGCCAAGCTCCACCAGGTCCTCTGACAATAGGTGGTCTCGCACATATTCGGCGAGATCAGATTTTTTGACCACATTGAAATCGAGAGGAGGGAGATTGGGAACCATCCCTGAGAGGTACGCACTGGACAAAACTATTGAGGCCGAGCGTTCCTCGGCTCTCAGGTTGGCAATAGCCGCAGCAAGCAGTCGGCTAGCCCATGAACTGCCGGGACCCGTGGCCTGGGACATACAGCTAAGGACTCCAAGGGCAGTCAGCAATCGGGCGTCGCGTGCACTCAGCGCATCTCGTATCGCGTGCTCAATTCGGATACGGGCTTGCTCATGAAGCTGTGCTGCCGAAGCAAAACTATGTGCAGCGTGTTGCAGAATACTGATCCGCGGAGGCCGTCCGATTAGCGTAGTTGCATAGTCGACTAGCAAATTATGAAAGCGCGGGTGATGGCGACTGAAATCGTCGTCCAAGAGATCGAGCGCGAGCTGCGCTCCAGGAAGTAGAAGCAGCGTCACTGCATCCCTGGAGTCAAACGAACGTAGCGCGTTGACGAGGTCTCCGCGCAGGTGCGGACGGTGCGTAAAGATACCTGCAGCGGCCAACAGCCAGGTGTTGCGCCACGAGTAGCTAGCAGCAAGAGATTCGAGTCGCGGGACAATTTCGCCTTCAGGTCCGGAGATTAGCGCTCGGGCAGCCATATATTCCTGAAGGCTGCGTACCTCAAAGCCGATGAAACCCGCATTCGGAGCAACGAGCAAGACAAGTCGTTCGGTTGCCGCTTCCAGCAGCTTGTCAGCCAGGATCTCTGCAGCATCCTGGTCCTCGATTTCCTGAAGTAGTCGCTGTTGGATATCTTCTCGAAGTTCGCCATCTTCGATCACCGCATCCAACTCCTGCGACTTGGCTGCGCTAATCTGTAGCGACAGCCCCACATGCTGGTGCAGCCAATCGATCTGGAGCCTATTGTCTGCAAGGAGCTGTCCGGTTGGGCCCGGCTTATCCACCTCTCGGGCGTAAATGGTGTTGTAGTAGGCGTCAAAAAGCTCGTAGCGGTTCTGCGGCAGTCGGGCGCGCCGCTCGACTAGCAGAGACATGATCGTCACTTGCAACGGCGAGCGCATTAGGTGAGCAGTACCATCCTCGGATAGCGCTGCTCTGACTCGTTCCAATACAGTGTCCCGCATGTCAAGATCATCACCGTGGCGCGCGATGGCGAGCCTTTCGGCGTACTGCAGCGCGTCGCTGTCCGCCATGGGCACCAAAGTAAGCGTCTCGTAATCGCCAGAGTAAAACTCGCCTTTATAACCCTGCGGGCGCGTTGTTGCAATCACGAGGATATCGGCATCGATCTGTCGGGCTTCAAGAAGGAAATCAGATATGCGGGACATCACTTCCTCGCGCGTGCGGCGGGAAGCTACCTCATCAAGTCCGTCCAAGATCAACAAACACGGCCATGTCCGCAACCAGCGCTTGATGTGGCTACCCGTAACAGGCACGGAACTTCGGTGGCCCACCCGGTCGGCCAGAAAGCACATGAGACTGACGTCCTCGCCGCCAAGTAGGGCGTTGGCGTACTGGTTGAGGGCAATGCGAATGGGCCACCGGCGACCCTGGGGCGGGTGCAGCCCGATTTCTGCAAACTCACGACGGAGGGAATGCAGAACTGTGCGAGCCTCAGTTGTGAGCAGGTGTTCTCCTTCTTCATCAAGAAGAGCAACGCGATAAATCTGACAGATCAGCTGCCCGAGCGTACTTTTTCCCTGTCCAGGACCGCCAATTAAGACGACGTTGCGCGCTTCGCTCAAAGCGAATCGCGACGGGCGTAGAACCGTATCGCCACGTTCGAGAATATACGCGGCTACACGGGTAGAGTATGACTTTGGCCCGTCTTGATATATCAGAGCCCGTTCCGTTTCCGGCCGAGTATCACGCTCTCCAAAGGTGGCGCGAAGATCGACCACTACCGGACCGAGTTTAATTTTTTGATTGTCTGCCTGCGATCCGGCCTGACCTAGGCGTACCCACTGATCAGAAAGGAGTTCCCTGCCGGCATGTGCACGGATCAATTCGGCGGTGTCGGAATCCGCGTCGGGGACCGTGGTGAGCAAGCGTGAAAGAACATCACCCGGGGTGATGAAATGCGCGAAGGCCCGACGGACACCTTCGTAGATGTCTAGAAACCGGCAAATCTCGTCTCCATGCCATAGGGCCCAGCCTTTCAGGGGGATTCTTGACTTGTTGACGTAGGAGGCTATAAGTCGATCAACACGAGCGATTCCACCGGTCTCAGGGACGGGCGAGAGAGACACATTAGTCGTAAAGATCAAATACTCTGGCAAGCGACCGCGCTTGGAGTATGCGTAAAGCCACGCTTTGAATTCCGCCTCAATCTGACGCTCAAGCCATTCGGCACCAGAGATACCACCTTTAGGGCGTTGCATAAATTTGGCTTGTATCACCCCATAGCCATCCCAAGACTGGTGCTCGTTGGGGTAAGGAATCTGACCGGTGAACGTCGCCTCTCGACCGCCGTCTTTGCCATCCCCGAAGACCGAAACACCGGGGCCAAGCACGCACTTGGCCAGTGTCTGAGACAGGTGCTCGAACTCTCGCCACCCTAGACGCGTCAGGTCATAGTCCATCGGGTCATCTTGGCACGCCGAGTCCTCAGCCGGGTCGCAGCAGCGAGCTTTTCCCATCATCCATCTGGGCTGGCCAAAATGCAGGGGCAGACGGCTTGGAGAGGTCGTCCTGTGCGTGACGCCGCGGGAGCACTCGGACGCCGTACCACTGAGCTCTTTCAGAGTGGCCACTGATCGGGTGACCGGCCGGCGTCCCGCAACGCACGAAGCCCCCGTGCCGTCGAGAGAGGTGTTCGACGTCTCAACTCATCAGCGCAGGAAGCTCGTTGGTTCCCAGCCCTGCCTCACTCGTCTTGCCTCATGCCCTGGTCGAGTGGGTAACCATGCTCATCGTCACCCGTGAGGGTGACCGCCGCTGCAAGCTCCGCCCGTCCCAGCGCGCGATGGTGGCACTGGTGCACCTGCGTGAGCACATCACCCTGGCAAAGATCGCCGCCTGGTTCGGAATCAGCGAATCCACCGCCCACGCCTACACCACCGCGGTCATCCACCTGCTCGCCGAACGCGAACCGGGCCTGCTGAAAGTCCTGCGCGAGGCCGACCCCGACTTCGTGCCGCTGGACGGCACCCTCGCCGAGTGCGACCGGGTCGGCGACTCACGCGAGGACTACTCCCCCTGTGAGGATGGTGGCCGTGTCGCTCCGGCCACGGCTTGACTCGTACTCTCACTGGCCGCTTGTGCCTTGTGTTTGATTGTCAGCCCGGCCGGAGCGACACGTACCGGCACCGGGCCGACGGAGCGTGTCCCGATAGGGGCCTTGTCCTCGAAGTCACCGTCACAGTTCTGACCGCTTCACCGACCGGCGCTGACTATCGGTACGTCGTCGAACAGGAGCACCGTGACCACCCTCGGCATGCCTGCTGCCTTTCCTGCCGTTCACGCTGTGGAGGCCGCGGCTAGGCCGCGCGAAGTGGTGCTCGGCGTCGATACCCACAAGGACGTGCACGTCGCCGCCGTCGTTGACCACCTTGGCAGGCTGCTGAGCAGCGGGGAGTTCCCGGCCACGGCGGCCGGCTACCGCCATCTTCTCCATTGGGCACGCCCATGCGGAACAGTGCTGCGGGCTGGGGTGGAGTGCACTGGCTCCTATGGGGCGGGCCTGGCCCGCTACCTCGCGACCCGACAGATTCCGGTCGTGGAGGTTAACCAGCCCGACCGGTCCACCCGGCGCCGCCGTGGCAAGACCGACACCGCCGACGCTGAAGCCACCGCCCGGACGTCGGCGAGCGCCGTTCGGTCGGGAACACGCAACCGCCCGGGATGGCGACGGCGCCGCTCGGGAGCGGGCGGCAGCAACGGGGCCGCCCGCTCCCACAGGTCGTCAGGAACAAGATCAGCGCGCACCAGGGACACCTTGCCGACCAAGATCGTCGAGCACAAGACTCGCGACTGAACTCATTCTGAAACGATCAGTTAACCAGGTTGAAGACCTCTCGGGCGGCATATCGCTTGAGGCATCGGATGATCTCATGCCGGGTCTCGCCCTCCCGGGTGCGGCGCCGCACCAGCTCAGATCGGGGATGCGGTTGTTTGGCGACGGCGGGTGAGTCCTCACCGCAGTTCCCACGCTTGCAGCCAACCGCCGCTGGTGGAGACGAACATCATGCGCTCCTGAACGGCGGGTTGCCCACGGCCTTCTTCGCTCCATCGCACTGGCAGCTGGGCCGCAGTCCGGTGGGTGCGCGGATCCCACGCGTGCAGGACCCCAGTACGGTCACTGGCCCAGATGCGATCACCCGCCATGAACGGCCTGGTGGTGAAGGCGCCGCCTGCGCTCTTGCGCCACAACTCTCGGCCGGAGAGGGGATCGAGAACTACTAGGACTTGTCCGGGCGATCAAGTTCGCAGCCAGATGACCAGGGCTGCTGCTGTGGCGGTGCCGAGGAAGACGTACCCGCGTTTGTCGTAGCGG
>NZ_JBFACU010000088.1:0-6287 GCF_040641015.1 Streptomyces sp. NPDC021356
GACAGTCGGGCCACCGGCCTGACCATCACCCACCGGACAAAGCAAAACGGTCCGCCGACTCCGTCGGCAGACCGTCACGCAAGATCGAGGCTAAGGCGGATTCGCATCATCGTCGCAACGTTGCAGGCTTAGCCTGGCTGTTTCGCTTGAGCGGCGTCCGGATCTTGAGCAAGAAAGCGAAAGTGCCTTCTGACCTGGGGCGATAGGGCTTGTCTAAGGCTTCTGTCGTTCCAGCAGGAAGGCACTTTCTGCGTGCACAATACCGCCTCGCGCCCCCAGCTTGTCGTCTCGGCCGACGGCCATGGAGTGGTCAGCCACGCAGGATCGCGGCTGCTGGCCGATCTTGCCGACGCGACCGGCCTGACCGCGGCCTTCACCAATGCGCTGCGCCACCTGCGGCCACGCGGCACTGGACACGCTCCCGGGCGGATCGCCGTGGACATGGCCGTGATGCTCGCCGACGGCGGCGAAGCAATCCGTGACCTCTCCGTCCTGCGTGACCAGCCTGCGGTGTTCGGCCCGGTCGCCTCCACACGACCGCTTGGCGGCTGCTGGCCGGCATCGATTCGACGACGCTGGCCGCGCTGCAGGCGGCAAGAGCCACGGCCCGGGAGGTCGCCTGGCTGCAAGCCGCCAAGACCCGGGCAGGGATACCGTCGGCCCGCGCCGCCCGCCGCGGCCTGCCGGGCCTGGTGCTCGACATCGACGCCACCCTGGTCACCTGCCACTCCGAAAAGGAACAGGCAGCACCCACCTACAAGCACGGCTTCGGATTCCACCCGCTGCTGTGCTTCCTGGACGACACCGGCGAAGCCCTCGCCGGACTGCTGCGGCCCGGCAATGCCGGAGCCAACAGCGCAACCGACCACATCACCGTCCTCGATGCGGCCCTCACCCAGATCCCCGACGCCCACCGCCACGGCACCGACATCCTCGTCCGCACCGACACCGCCGGAGGCGCCAAAGCCTTCCTGCATCACATCCGATCCCAGCGCACCCGCGGCATCCGCACGTACTTCTCCGTCGGACACCCCATCACCGGGCCGGTCCGCCGCGCGATCCGGACCCTGCCCGAGCAGGTCTGGCACCCCGCACCGGAGCAGGACGGGACCCTGCGGACCGGAGCCGAAGTCGCCGAACTGACCGGCACGGTCAACCTGGCCGGCTACCCGGACAGCACCCGGATCATCGTCCGCCGCGAGCGTCCCCATCCAGGCGCCCAACTGTCCCTGTTCGACCAGGACGAAGGCATGCGCCACCAGGTCTTCCTCACCGACACTCCCCACACAGACGGCGGAACAGCCCAACACCTGGAAGCCCGCCACCGCGCGCACGCCCGCGTCGAAGACCGCATCCGCAGCGGCAAGACCACCGGCTTCGGCCGCTTCCCCTCCCGCCACTTCACCATCAACGCCGCCTGGCTCGAACTCGCACTCGCCGCCTCCGACCTGCTCGCCTGGACTCGCACCCTGCTCCTGGAAGGTGAACTGGCCACCGCCGAGCCGAAGAAGCTCCGTTACCGGATCCTGCACGCCGCCGCCCACATCACCCGCGGCGGACGGCGCCTGCGTCTGCGGATCGCCACTACCTGCCCTGTCGACACGAACTGGCCAACGCTTTCGACCGCTTGATCGCCCTGCCCCGACCAGCCACCTGACCACGGTCACCGTCTCTGACCACCCACGACCGAGGAATCTGGAGAATCCGGCCGAGTGCCGGGCCATCGCCATGTCCGCCGCAGACCAGTGGCCAAATCGCCGGTCGCACCGGGATCAACCCAGCGCGGCCACCCGAAGTGAAACAGGGAGGCTAGTGCTCCACCCACGGGTGGATGGGCAATCTCGACTGAACCTGCGATCTGGACCCGGAATCGACCTTCTGCGTACTCCTCGGATTAGGCTCTCTACAGTGCAGAAACACTTGCGGCAGCGGGCCTGAGCCGGCGGCTTGGGGAATGTGGCTCATCGTGCGGCGATGGAGAACTTTCGCTGGATCCAGCGCAGCTCGCCGAAGGTGCAGCGGCACCTGGGCCACCGCCAGCGTCATCAGCCGCAGATGACAGCACCGTCAGGCGTGGGGAACGACCGCCTGGTCGTCGTTCAACACGGGGCGTGCCATCAGAAGGGAGTCCAATCCTTTTTCGTACATAGATCTTGAACGCCCTCCTCCCACGCCTGCGGTCCGACTTCACTTCACGCGATCTTCGTAGAATCAGCCATCTAGTTCGGCTTGGAGCGCACGTGGTTCGCGATCATCGCGTCATCGTTCGCGCCGTACATCTCGTCGATCAGCGTTGCGAACGAGCGCACGACGGCATTGCGCTTCATCTTACCGTTCGCAGTCCGCTCTCCGTGCTCGACCTGCAGGGGCCGCGGCAGGATGCGAAAGTCCTTCAACTGCTCTACGCGGGCGAGGTCTGCATTGACCCGATCCACCTCCGCTCGCAGGCGTTCGGCCAGCGCTTCTGCCGACTGCCCGTCCACAGTTGTGCTCGGCTCGAACAGAACGGTGAGGTACTTGCGGGCGTCACCGACGACGATGGCTTCGTTGATCAGCGAGCTTTCCCTCAGCCGGGTTTCAATGGGCTGAGGATTGATCGTCTTGCCGCCGCGAGTGATGATCACATCCTTCTTGCGGCCGATGAGCCGGATGTCGCCCTGGGCTGTGCGCTCCATCAGGTCACCGGTGCAGAACCAGTGATCCTGGAAAACTGCCTCGGTCTCCGCAGGGTTGCGCCAGTATCCGTCGAAGAGCAGCGGCGCGCGGAGCAGCATTTCACCATCGCCCGCGACCTTCACCTGGAAGCGCGGGTCCGAAAACTCCTTCCCGATGCAGCCTGGCCGAGGGAACTGCTGACTGAAGTGCGCGATGGGAGTGCCGGCGGTCTCGGTGAGGCCGTAACACTCGCGAAGGTCGAGCCCCCAGATCTGCCAAATCGCGAGGACGCTCTCGGGCATCGCGGCAGATGCGGTGTAGGCGATCCGGACACGATCCATTCCGACGGCTGCCCGTAGCGGCAGGAACACTCCGCGAAGGGCGGCAGCGTACGCGATCCGCAGCAATGGCGAGGGCCGGCGACGAGACCAGCGGAGCTCGGCCACCCTGCGGCCCACCCACATCGCGGCGTCATAGGCGTAGCGGCGGAGGCGCGGCCAGGTTTCCGGCCGTGCGATCAGTTCGCCAGCAATCTTCTCGTAGAAGCGCGGCGGCCAGAGCACCACTGTCGGCCGTACCGCGCGCAGGACATCCTCGTACTCAGGGATGCTGCAGTAGGTGACCACCAGCTGTGAGAGCAGCGGCGTGAAAACCGAAACCACCGCTGGCGCCACGTGGGCCAGTGGCAGGAAGCCCACCACATCGTGATCGCGGCTGATCAGCTGCGGGTAGAGTCCGATGACGGTCTGAATCGAGTGCTGAAGCGTGCGGTGCGAGTGTGTGACGCCTTTCGGTGCTCCCGTGGACCCCGACGTATAGAAGAGCACGGCGGCATCGTCGAGAGAGCCCGCAGAAACCAGTTTGGACAGGCGATCCGGGCCGTCGGGGTACCGTGCTCCTTCTTCCCGCAGCGTCTCCCACCTTGTCCCCTTGATCGTCTGGGGCAGCGCCGGCGGGGCGTCGTCGATGCCGACCACGAGCCGCAGCTTCGGTGTGCGCGCGGCAATCCCCGCTACTTTGGTGAGGTCTGTCGTTGTCTCGCCGACGAAGGCGACCGCCTCGCTGTGCACGAGGAGTTGCTCGATCTCGGCGGGCGAGTTGGTCGGATACACGCCGATCACGACCCCGCCGAGACTCTGCACGGCCAGAGCGGCGAACACCCACTCTGGGCGGGCGCTGCTCAACACCGCGACGCGATCACCGTGCTTCACACCTTGCGCGGAGAGGCCGAGTGCCAGATCGCGCACCTGGTCCGCGTACGACCGCCACGTGACCGCCTGCGCAGCACCATCACGCCAGTAGCGCAGCGCAACGGTGTCGGGTTCTCGGCTCGCGCGATCGAACAGCAGCCCCGGTAGCGTCCGGGTCGGTTGGAAACTGGTCAGATCCATGAGACGGCCTCTCTTACAGAGCTGACAAGCCCGGGCCCGATGAGATTCATGCTGCACTCTCCCCATGAGGGAGGAAGCCGCCTTTGTACCAGGTCACCGGCTTGCTGCTACCTGTCCGCGCGTCGTGCACCCGACCGATGAGGATCACGTGATCTCCGTCGGGCACAGCCTGCTCCAGTTCGCACCGGATGACCGCCGCTGCATCGGACAGCAGCGCATGACCTGCCTCATCGAATTCGAATTTGCCGTAAGTGAATTTATTCGCACCCTTTGTCGTGAATTTTATCGCCAATTCCGCGCGTGCGTCCGTCATGATATTCACGACGAAGTGCTTGGCCGCCATGAAGACAGGAAAGCAGTCCGCCCTCCGGTCCAGGCACACCAAAACGAGCGGCGGATCCAGAGATAAGGGCGCGGAGGAACTCGCGGTGAACCCGTGCAGTGTTCCTTCATCGCTTCGCGTCGTTACGATCGTCACGCCTGAAGGGAACTGGGCCAATGCCGAACGAAAGGAAGCCGGGGCCATCCCTTGAAATCGATCAACCATTGTATCCCTCGCGGGCAGCTCGGGCGGCAGGGTCGAGGAAGACCGTGCGCGCGTCGGCAACTGTGACGCGGAGCTGCTCTTCGTCTGGCCAACCGGCAGTCCCTGAGCAAAGAGCCCGCTTGAGCGATGCGAACACGACCGGCGGCTTCGCTGCTGCCTCGCGCGCATCCGCCAGCGCAGTCGAGAGCAGGTCGTCCTGGTTGACCACCTGGTCGACGATGCCTATCGCCTTCGCATCGAACGCGTCGATGGGCTCTCCAGCCAGCAGGAGTCGCCGGGCTGCGCGGTCACCAAGGATTTCACGCACATGAGCGATTCCCTTTACGGCCGGCAGCATTCCGTGCTTGATCTCGGGGAAGACGAAACGCGCTGTAGTCGACGAGTACACCACGTCAGCGAACAGCACCATTTCGATACCGCCACCCACGCACCAGCCGTTAACCGCGCACACCAGTGGCCGGGGATAGTTCTCCAGTGCGCAGAGCAGCGCGTGGAACGACTTCATCCGCCCGGCCATCGCATCGGCGTTGAAGTCGACGGCTTCCTTCATGTCGCCACCCGCGCAGAAGAAGCGCTCGCCGGCGCCCGTCAGAACCAGCGCGGGGGCATCAGGACCCTTGGCGAGGGTCTCCAGCTTCGCCGTCAGGTCGCTGACGAGCGAGTCACTGAGCGCGTTTGCGGGCGGGTGGTTCAGAGTGATGACAACCACGCCGTCCGCTTCGTCGGACGCGTGGACAGCGCTGAGCGCTGTGTGGTCCGAACCTGTGGTCATGCTCGTCTCCGGTTAGTTCGCCTGGGCGCTAGCGATGCGAGCGGAGGGGAAGTCCACAGGACGCTTTTCCCGGAAGGCCTGGCGCGCTTCGGCGTAGTCGGCGCTGGCGAAGTCGATGATCTCGAGCGCCGAGGACAGTTCGTGCTGAGGCACCGCGTTGGTGAGCCAGGTGTTGAGTGCGCGCTTGGTGAAACGGAGAGCCTGCTGGGAACCACGCGCCAGTTGGGATGCGACCTCGAGAGCACGGGGCAGTACCTGCTCACGGGGAACGGACAGACTCACAAGCCCGATCCGCTCGGCTTCGGCACCGGTCAGCTTCTCGGAGGTGAGTACGTAGTACTTGGTCTTGGCCATGCCGACGAGCAGTGGCCAGATGAGTGCAGCGTGGTCGCCGGCCGTCACGCCGACCTTGGTGTGGCCCTCAATCAGCACCGCGTCGTCCGCGGCGATGCTGATGTCGGCAAGGAGCGCGGTCGACAGGCCGTAGCCGACTGCGGGACCGTTGATTGCGGAGATGATCGGCTTCTCGATGCGCAGGACGGTGGCAACCCGCTTGCGCTCCGTCTCCAGCATCGCGAGCGTCTGCTCGGGCGTCGGATCGGGCTGCGCCACGTCCATCCCGGTACAGAAGGCCTTGCCGGCTCCGGTGACAACCACGACCCGGGTCTGATCGTCGCGCTCGACGTCGGCCCAGATCTGGTTCATCTCCTCGAACATGGGCATGGTGAGCGAGTTGTACCGCTCGGGCCGGTTGATCGTGATGAGGAGGACACCGTCGTCGCGGCGTTCCACGAGGACGTCGCCAGTGCCGTGCTTGTAGAGGTCACTCATCGCGCGGTCTCCTTGGTGTGGTTGGCGTGGTATTGGCGGAGTGCTTCTTCGTGGGCGGGGCGTGCGGCGCGGATGTCGGCGAGGACGTCGT
>NZ_JBFACU010000089.1:0-6033 GCF_040641015.1 Streptomyces sp. NPDC021356
CCACCAGCCGGCCGGCGTGGGCAGGTAGGTGATGTCGGAGACCAGTTTCGTGCCGGGCTCGATGGCGGTGAAGTCCCGTCCGACGAGATCCGGTGACGGGGCCGCCTTCCGGTCCGGCCGGGTCAGGCCGCGGCGCCGCCGGCGGGTGATCCCGCGGAGGGCCCTCCACCTTGATCGTGGACCCCTCGACACTGGATCTTGAGTCCAGGGAGAGGAGTCCCGAGTGGGGACCTACAAGTACTCGGCGGAGTTCCGGGCGGACGCGGTGGCGCTGGCCCGTTCGTCGGGCCGGCCCGTCTCACGCATCGCCGCCGAGCTCGGCGTGAACCACGAGACGCTGCGGCAGTGGATCAAGACTGCGGTGAACGCCGAGCGGCCCGAGGCGCTCGCGGAGTCCACGAAGGACGCGGAGATCGCGGCCTTGCGTAAGCAGGTCCGCGAGCTGGAAATGGAACGTGACATCCTGCGCCGGGCGGCCAAGTATTGTGCGGGCGAGACGAACTGGTGAGCCGCTTCGAGTTCGTTGCCGACCATCGCGAAGCCTTCGGCGTGAAGCGCCTGTGCACCATGCTGAATCTGTCCCGGTCCGGGTTCTACCAGTGGCTGAAGACCGCCCCGGCGCGGGCCGCGAAGAAGGCCGCCGACGCCGCGCTCACCCGGCGGATACGCAAGATCCACACAGAGTCCGGGAAGACGTACGGCGCCAGGCGGATCACCGCCGAGCTCCGCGAGGGCGGAGCGATGGTGAACCGCAAGCGCGTGGAGCGGCTCATGCGCCAACACGGTATCCAGGGAAGGAGGTTTAAGCGGCGCCACCGCACCACGGTCCCGGACCCCGCCGCCCAGGCGGTGCCCGATCTGCTGCGGCGCAACTTCACCGCATCCGCCCCCGACCGGGCCTGGGCCGGCGACATCACCTATCTGCCGATCGCCGGCGGGAAGTTTCTGTACCTGGCCACCGTCATCGACGTATTCTCCCGTCGCCTGCTGGGCTGGTCGATGGCCGATCACATGCGGGCCGAGCTCGTCACCGACGCGCTCAACGCGGCCGTCCGCACGCGCGGCGGCCAGATGGACGGCGTCATCTTCCACAGCGATCACGGAGCTCAATACGGATCGAAGACATTCGCCGACGCCTGCCACCAGGCCGGGATCCTCCGATCCATGGGAGCGGTCGGCACCTCCGCGGACAACGCCGCCGCGGAGTCGTTCTTCGCCTCGCTCAAGCGGGAGATCCTTCCCGGCCGACGAGGCTGGCCGACCGCACGAGCCGCCCGCCTCGCAGTCTTCCGCTGGCTCGGCTTTTACAACCACCGTCGCAGGCACTCCACAATCGGCTACCTCGCGCCGGCCGCCTTCGAACAGAGATCCACTATGCTGGCCATCGCTGCATGACAACCGGTGTCCACGATCAAGGTGGAAGCCCCGGGACTAGACGTGTGGGCGGGCGGAAGTTCACCGACCAGCGCGGGGAGGAGACCACCGCGGACCGGACGGCCTGGGACGCCGGAATCGTGTCCGTGTGTGGCACCTGCCACGCCGGCGCGGTCGCCCGGCAGGACGGTGTCGCCAAAGCTGCCTGCCTCCAGGTCGCCATGCCGCTCGATCTGGAGGACGTCCAGAAGTCGGCAAGCGCCGTGATCTGTTCCGCCGTTGCGGCTGACTCCATAGGTGGCTCTTCCGCGACGGTCAGCCGGGACCGTCCGATCAGTGCACGGGGGCATGGGTGAACGGCTCCGCACACACGGCATCCGGATCGCAGAAGCCCCGCCGACCGCGTTGGTCCAGCTCGCCACCGAGCTGCCCGCCGCCCGCCAAGGGTGGTGAGGTGTGCTGGGTCTCGGCCGCGAGCGATGGCCGTAACCGATGCCCGGCCGCCGGGCCGACGGCCTGATCACCCGCCTCACTGGAGCTGCGACGCGGCCTCCGCGAGCAGCCCGCGCAGCCACGTGTGACCGGGGTCCGTGTCGTACATCGGATGCCACCAGAACGCCTCCACGATCGGTACGGCATCGAACGGCGTGTCGACGATCCGCACGCCGAGCACCGCGGCGAGATCCCGGGCCAGCCTCTGCTGCATGAACGCGATCCCGCCGCTGCGGCGGACCAGATGCGGCATCGCCAAGAACGAGTCGGCGATCGCGCAGACCCGCGGCACGACGCCCAGCAGTTCCATCTGCCGCCACGCCGGTGCTCTCCCGAGCGGGTCACCGAACGTGGTGACCCACGGAAGCCGTGACAGGTCGGCCATCGTCAGGTGCTCGCCGACGTCCGGGTTGTCGGCCGCGACCACACAGATCCAGCGGTCGCGGAACAGGGTGAGGGAGCGTGGCAGGTCCAGGTAGCCGTGCGGCATGAAGACCCCGTCCACCGTGCGGGAGAACTCGCCGTCTCGGGCTAGCACTTCGGCGGTGACCGGGCTGAAGTGGACACTCACGTTCGGCGCGCGTTCTTCGAGCAGCGCGACGAGCTGGGCTCCGGCGATGCTCGTCCCGTAGTCCGAGGACACGATGGTGAACACGCGGTCAGATCCCGCCGGGTCGAACTCCGACTGCGCCGAGAACACCCGCTCGACCGCTGAGATCGCGACGCTCACCAACGGCTGCAACCGGTTGGCGAACGGGGTGAGCTCGTAGTGGTTGCCGACGCGCGTGAGGAGTTCGTCGCCGAAGTGGCGGCGCAGTCTGGCCAGTGCGGCCGACAGCGTCGGCTGGGTGCGCGAGAGCCGTATGGCGGCGCCGGTGACGCTTCGCTCGGTCAGCAATCCGTAGAGCGCGTACAGATGATTGTTGTCCAGGCCTCGCAGCCGGATCCCGGCGGACATAGACCAACTCTATAACGGACATGGGAAGTATGCGCTTCCTTGGGAGTGCTGAGCGGCGCAGGCTGACAGCATGAGCGATTCCTGGATCGACGTGCATGCCCACTACACCCCGCCGACCACCCCCGGACAGCGGGAGGCGACCTGGCGGGCGATGCGCGATGCCTGTTTCCTGGCGCCGGAGCCGTACCACTGGACCGTCGAGCGGACGCTCGAGCAGATGGACCGGACGGGCATCGGCATGCAGATGCTGAGCAACCAGCCCGACACGACCGAGGCACTGCTGGCATCCAACGACTACGGGGCGGCCCTGGTGCGGCAGTATCCCGACCGTTTCGGCCTACTGGCCGCCCTGCCTACCGATGACGTGACCGCGACGATGGCCGAACTCGACCGAGCGGCGGAACTGGGCGCGGACGGCTTCGCGGTGACCTGTCGGCGCAACGGCGTGTACCTCGGCGACCCGAGCCTGGAACCGATGTGGGCGGAACTCGACTGCCGTGGCGCCACGGTGTTCGCGCATCCCGACGCGTACGCGGACGGCGTGCAGGGTCGGCCGGCACCGTTGCTGGAGGTCGGTTTCGAGACCACGCGGACGATCGTCGACATGCTTTACGCAGGCGTGTTCCGCGCATACCCGAACGTGAAACTGATCGTCGCCCACTGCGGCGGCGGGGGCGCGCTGCCGGCCATGTCGGGCCGGCTCGGGCTGCTCGGCACCCAGGCATGGGTCCCCAATCCGAACGCCCTGAGCGCCGACGAGATCCGCGTCCAGTTGCGGCGGCTCTACCTCGACACCGCCGCAACCGGGTTCCCGTCCTGCCTGACGGCGGCACTCACGATGACCACGCCGGACCACCTCGTCTACGGCTCGGACTCCGGGGTGCCTTGTAGCACCGAGGAGACCGTCGAAGCCAACCGGAAATCCCTGCTCGAGTTCGACGGCCTGACGCCGCGGCAACGCCAGGACATCGGACGCAACGCCGCCGCCCTGTTCCCCGGCGCCGCAGCCCGCCTCGACGGCGCCCGACCGGCGGCATAGCCCGTCGAGCGCCGTCGGCCCATGGTCCGTCACCGCCTTGCTCCCGAGCGTGCGGAGCGCCTGCGTGCGTCGCGCCCGGCCGCCGGCCCGTCATGGACATCGCGGGCATCGACCAGAGGCTCATCGGCTGGCAGTCGACCCGCCGCCAGCAGATCGAGGACGCGCTGCCCGTCCTCACCGCCCGGTACGAGGAACGGCAGGGACACGCGCCGGGGGAGCGGGCCGCCTACGCACTGGCCTGCCAGGCCGCCGACCAGACCCGCGCACCCAAACGCACCGAGCTGCTGTCGCTGACCGAGCTGCGCAAGCGATGGCGGGACTCCGCGATCCGGGCGTTCGGCGCCTGCACCGTCTACCGGCTCGCCGAGAGGGCGCGGGCGGCAGCCGCGGCGGTGTGGGCGCGGGTACGGCCGGTGGTCGACCTCGCCCTGGCGGCCGTGGACACCGTCGCCGTGGTGTACGTGATGCGAGGCGCGTTCAAACGCCACCACCTGCTCGCCGAAGCCCGCCGCCACCTCTCCTACGTCCTGCGCGGCCGGTCCCACCAGCCGGGCCTGGACGAACAGATCGTGCAGACCGTCGTCGACGGCTACACCCGCCCGGCCAGTCGGCGGATGATGACCGCCGACCTGCGCGCCCTGTACCCGCGCGACACCGAGGACCAGGCCGTGCTGCGCCCGCTGACCCGCAAGCGGACCGCGACTCCGTACGAGCGGGCCCGCCTCGCCGCTGACACTCTGGCCACCGGGTCGGCTCCGGCCGGAAGGACGGCCGCCTCCTGGAGCCGGAGACCGGCGTCGACACGGTGGAGCAGACCCGCCGGACCTTCGAAGCCGCCGCGAAGTTGGCCGCCAAGCTCCGTGACGGCGCGCGAGAACGCGCCGCTGCCTACGGCCCCCGACCGCAACCCGCCCCGGCGACGGACCGGCCGCCGCACACCCCGCAGCCCGGCATTCAGCACGCGCCGGGCCGGACCACAGGAGGAGTTGCCTGAAAAGCCGGGAAGAAAGCCGCGGCCGCGCGCCGCGACGCCCGAGCCCCGTCCCGGGTGCGGCACTCCAACGCCTGGCTGTGGTGACGACGCCGGGCATCGTCCACCGAGTGGAGCCCACTGGCTTTGTTCACGAGAACGGACAGCAGTTGTTCATGCCTTCGGACGCCGTCGAAGTTGTGCTGTGTTCGATGTTCACGAGAAGCGCGACAGCGCCGGGTTTGGCGTCAGGCAGAGTCAGCGGGCGAAGAGCGTGCTGGAAAGGATCACGTGGGTGGCGGTGCCGCCGAGGATGCTCAGCAGTGCGTTGCGGCGCCACAGGTGCAGGCCGATGGTGACCGCCAGGGCCGCGAGCGGGGCCACGGCTCGGGCTTCGGTTACCGGCAAGTCGCGCAGGCAGTAGGCGACCAGGATCACCATGACGCCAGCGGGCATACGGGTGCTGAGGTACTGGACGGTGCCGTTCTCGCACAGGGGTGTGAGGGCGGCGAAGGGCAGGACGCGCAGGCCCCAGGTGACGGCGGCGGCGACGAGGACGGCGGCGATGGCGTAGGGCGTGTCAGGCATGGCGGGGCTTCCTGGAAGTGGTGAGGTGGCGGGCCAGGAGGGCGGCGGTGAACACAGGCCTGCTCGGACTCGGGAGAGCTGCGCTGGACCCTCGCACGTGGGACGGAAATCCCAGCTGGTACGGCCGCTTCTGGGGTCGGGTGACGCCTCACAGCGGGAGGGGGCCTGCCCGCGCCTCCGCGCTATGACGAGCCGCCGACGCCGCCACCGCTGCGTCCAAGTGTCAGCCGCTTCTGGCCGTGCGCGTGATGGCCGCGCTGGACGGCGCGGGCGCGAGCGGTGCTGAGGGAGCGAAGGGCTACTCCACCCGCTTGTTGGACTACGGGTTCGATACCAAGGGAGCTTCCGCCGCGGCCGCCTACGCCGCAACCGGCCTTGCGTCCGGCGCCTTCCCGCGGTGGGCGACGCGTCGTAGGCGGGGCGGGGCGGGGCGGGGCGGGGCGGGGTGGCGGTGGCAGTGGCGGCCAGGAGCAGGCTGGTGAGCGAGGCGAGCAGGGCGCCACTGCGGGCAACGCGCATTAGCCTCGCGCTTTCACGAGATGGGCTGTCCAAGAGCTGATCAGAAACACGGAAAGTGCCCTTGACCTGCAACGATAGGACTTGCTGAGGGTC
>NZ_JBFACU010000090.1:0-5838 GCF_040641015.1 Streptomyces sp. NPDC021356
GACCCTCAGCAAGTCCTATCGTTGCAGGTCAAGGGCACTTTCCGTGTTTCTGATCAGCTCTTGGACAGCCCATCTCGTGAAAGCGCGAGGTTAGGCAGACCGGCGTCGGCGAGCAGGCCGGCGAGCGCGGCCGTCGTGAGCGGTGTCTGCGGGGCGGGCTTGACGACCATGGTGCAGCCGGCTGCCACGGCCGGTCCGATCTTGCGGGCCGGCATCGCCAGCGGCGCGTTCCACGGGGTGATCAGCAGAGAGGGACCCACCGGCCGGCGGGTGACCAGGATGCGTGCGGTGCCGTCCTCGCTGACCTTCCAGGTGCCGTCGATCCGCACCGCCTCCTCACCGAACCAGCGCAGGTAGTCGGCGCCGTAGCGGACCTCCGCCCGGGGCTCGGCCAGTGACTTGCCCATCTCCGCGGTGACCAGCAGCGCGAATTCCTCGACGCGCTCCAGCAGCAGGTCGTGGGCGCGGCGCAGGATCTCGGCCCGGCGGCGGGGAGGGACCGCCGCCCAGTCGGCCTGGGCCGCGTGTGCGGCGTCGAGGGCGGCCGCCCCGTCGGCCGGCGTGGCATCGGCCACCTCGCACAGTGTCCGGCCCGTGGCAGGGTCGTACACCGTGAACGTGGCGTCGTCCGTCGCGGGCCGCCACCGGCCGGCGACGAACAGCCCCTTCTCCACACGTCCGATGACGTCGTCCGGCGTGATTGTCTTCATGGAACTCTTCCTTCTGGGGTGCGCCGCATGGCTGGTCGACCGGTGGCGCACGGAGGGCGGACCCTCGTACGGGAGGACGGGCCCGCCCTTCGTGCGCCGGTGGTGGGTCAGCGCAGTGCGGCGATCATGTCTTCGGCCAGCCTGGTGCTGGAGGCGGGGTTCTGGCCGGTGAAGAGGTTGCCGTCGATGATGTTGTGCTGCTGGTACGCCGCCCCTTCGACGTGGACACCACCCAGCTCCCGCAGGCGGGAGGCGAGCAGCCACGGAGCGCCCTCGGCCGTGCCGAAAATCTGCTCCTCCTCGTTGGTGAACGCCGTCATCCTGCGGCCGGCGAAGAGCCAGTTGCCGTCCTCGTCCTCGGCGCTCAGCAGCGCGGCCGGACCGTGGCAGACCGCGCCGATGGGCATTCCGCCCTTGTCCGCCTCGGCCAGCAGACGGCCCAGGTCGGCGTCCTGGAAGAGGTCGACGACCGGGCCGTGGCCGCCGGGCAGCACCACCGCGACGTAGTCGTCGATGTCGATCTCGTCGAGCTTCAGCAGCGGGCCGAACTCCTGCAGCGCTTTCTGGGCGTGTGCCACGTAGTGATCGCAGTCCTCTCCCGCGAGCGCCGGGTCGGCACTGTGCTCGTCCAGGGGCTGCAGCACTCCGCCCGGGGAAGCGAAGTCGACGGTGTAACCGGCCTTCACGAACTTCTCGTGCGGAGCGGCCAGTTCCTCCGCCCAGTAACCTTCAGGTCGCCGCCCGGTCGTCGAGGGGGACGTCCAGTCGGGCGGCCACGGCGGTCAGGGCCGCTCCCAGGGGAAGCGCGACCCGGGTGCGGGCGTGCCGGTCGCCTCGGGTCGGGTCTCGGTTGACGATCAGCACAGGCGTGCCGGCCTGCGCCGCCTGGCGTACGAACCGCAGCCCGGACATCACCGTCAGCGAGGACCCCAGGACCAGCAGCGAGGTCGCCGCACGGACGAGTTCACGGCAGTGCTCGACCCGCGCCGGCGGCACGGCCTCGCCGAAGAACACCACGTCCGGTTTGAGGACGCCCCCGCAGTCCAGGCAGGGCAGCACGCGGAAGTCCCCGACCTGCTCGTCGGTGAGGTCGGCATCACCGTCCGGGTTGATCCCCGCGGCCACCGGCTCGAAGCCCGCGTTGGCCTCCTCCAGCCGTTCGGCGAGTTCACGGCGTGGGCTGAAGGCGCCGCAGGCGAGGCAGCGCACCCGGTCCAGGCTCCCGTGGAGTTCCACGACGCCCTCACTGCCGGCGGCCTGGTGCAGGCCGTCGACGTTCTGAGTGATCACGCCCGAGAGCAGTCCGTGCCGCCCGAGCGCCGCAACGGTCCGGTGTCCGGCGTTGGGGCGGGCCCGGCCGAAGGTGCGCCAGCCGAGGTGGCTGCGCGCCCAGTACCGGCGCCGGGCGTGGGCCCCGGCGACGAAGTCCTGGTACGTCATCGGAGTGTGCCGGCTCAGGCTCCCGCCCTCCCCCCGGTAGTCGGGGATGCCCGACTCGGTGGAGATGCCTGCCCCGCTGAGCACCAGCACACCACCGGCGCCCAGCGCGTCGGCGACCGGCTGGAGATCCGTGGTGCCCGGCGGTAGATCCTCGTCAGGGGTCCAGCTCAGGGTGGGGCGCATGCGCATGCCGCCAGGGTACGGCGCGGACGGTGTCCGAAGGTCATCGGCAGCAGGCCGAGGAGGGCCTCGGTCAACGAGGACAGCGACGGCTCACCCTCGCTCACTGCCGCGGTAGCCGACCTCGCGCTGGGCGCGCCCAGATCAGATCCAGAAGGGCGCCGGCGGAACCTTGTCCGCCGCGGACGGGGTGAGTCCGGCAGGGGCATGCTCGACCAGCCGAGCGCCGGGGCGAACTCCACGAGGCCGCCCTGCCCGGTGGCCACGCCGGGTACTCCGACGGCGACAGCGCGGGGCGGGGCGTCCAGCGCGTCGGCTGCTTAGGACAGCTCCGCACTGAGGGCGATCACCTGCTCGATGACGGCCGCGGACTCGGACTCGGCGTCGTGCGTCCGGTCGAGCAGCGGCCGGCTGGGCCGGCTGCGGATCCGCCCCGCGAGGTCGCACACGGCGCCTTGCACGGTGTCGCTTCTCAGGGTGGGAGCGAGGACGCTCTGTGCCTCGGCGTTGAACCGCACCAGTTGGGCGGGACGGCCGCCTCGTGAGGCCTCGCGCTGGGCGTCCGTGACGAGCCGGTCCGCCTTCAGCGCGTCGATGAGACGGTTCACCGTCGCCGGGCTGAGCCCGGTCTCGTCACCCCGCTGACGTTCCTGCTCATCGCTGCCTCTCGGTGGCGGTGGGACGGCCGCTTCCGGCGATCGTAGGGCGAGGAGCCACCCTGCTCGCGCACCAGGCGCTGTGGTTCACGGAGCTGCGGCCGGAGCCTTGAAAGCGGCCACCCTCTACTCGCGGGTGTCCCCACATCCGCTCAGTGGATCTCCCCACCCATCGGGCGCCTGACCTGCGGGACCAGCCGACTCCCTACACCTCGACACGGTGCGCCAGGCCGTTGAGGATGAGGGCCAGGCCTGCCTCGAATGCCGACTCGTGATCGATCACCGGCACGTCGGCCGGCAGGTCCGCACTGTCACCGGAATCGGTTTCTGCCTGCTCTTCCAGGACGCTGCCGACCGTGAAGCGGCTTGCGGCCAGCATCGCCATCTGCGCATCCCGTTCAGGGACGCCGGAGGCCACGAGGAAGTCCATCTTGCGGCGGATCCGGTCGAGGTCGCCGGTGGGGGTGCTGCCGGCGTGGAGCCGCGCGCCGTCCCGGCGCATCAGCAGGGTGCGCCTGAAGCTGCGTGTGTTGTCCGCGAACCAGTCGCGCCAGTCGTCATCGGGCGTCGGCAGGGGCGCGGTCGTATGGGGTGTCATCGCCGCCTCCGCCATGGCGGCGAGGAGGTCCTTCTTGGTGCGGAAGTACCAGTAGAGCGACGGCTGCTCGACGTTCAGCCGCTTCGCCAGCCTTCTCGTGCTGACGGCGTCCAGCCCGACCTCGTCGAGCAGGCCGAGCGCCTCAGCGACGACGGCCTCGCGGTTCATCTTGGTCACGTTGACAATCTATCGCTGATAGATGACGCTGGGAAGGAATCTTTCACTGATAGATTTTGGAGGGACGGGCATGACGAGGAGATCGGGCAGGCAGCCCCTGAGGGTTCTCGTCGCCGGTGGTGGGATCGCGGGGCAGGCCCTGGCACTCTGGCTCACCCGGGGCGGCCACCAGGTGACCGTCGCCGAACGCTTTCCGGCGCTGCGTGCCGCCGGGGCCCAGGTCGATCTGCGAGGACAGGGCATCGAGGCCGTCAAGCAGATGGGGCTCCTCGACGCCGTCCGCGGCAAGCTCGTGGACGAGGCGGGCGTCGCCTTCATCGACGCACGCGGCAAGCCCAAGGCGACGATCATGGCCAACACCTCGGGAAAGGGCCGGCAGACCCTCACGTCCGAGTACGAGATCATGCGCGGGGACTTGATACGCATCCTGCATGACGCCACCAAGGACGACACCGAGTACGTCTTCGGCGTGAGCGTCGACGGCTTCGAGCAGGACGCCCACAAGGTCGTCGGGCACTTCTCCGACGGATCCTCCGGCGAATTCGACCTCCTGGTCGGCGCGGACGGGCAGGGATCGCGCATCCGGCGAGCGATTCTCCCAAAGGGTCTCGACCCGTACTGGCGGACGGGCATCCACATGGCCTACTGGTTCGTTCCGCGCATCGCGTCCGACAGCAATATCCGGGACACCTACATGATCCCGGGCGGCCGACAGATGATGCGCCGCAGCCACAACCCGGCCCAGACCCAGGTGTACTTCGTCATACGGGAAGAATCAGAGGAAGCCTCGGCGATCCACCGGGCGCCCGTCGAGCGCCAGCAGGAGTTCTGGGCAAGCAGGTTCCACGATGCCGGATGGCAGACCGAGCGCTTCATCAAGGGCATGGAGACCAGCTCGTTCTTCTACTCCCAGGAGATCGTCCAGGTCCGCACCGACACCTGGTCGAAGGGCCGCGTGGTCCTGGCCGGGGACGCCGCGCACTGCACCTCCCCCTACAGCGGCATGGGCACCTCCGGCGGCCTGGTCGGCGCCCACGTCCTGGCCGGAGAGATCAACCGGCACCCGGGCGACCTGCCGACCGCGCTGGCGAACTACGACCGCGTGCTGCGGCCCTTCGTCAACGAGATCCAGGGCGAAGTCAACCCGCGCCTGCTGCGCCTGGGCCTGCCGATGACCCAGCGTGCGATCGATGTCTTCCAGGCCACCACCGCGCTGGCCTGCTTTCTCCACGTCCCCGACCTCGCCGCGCGCCTTTCGACGCGGGACCGCGGCGGCAACTGGCAGCTCCCCGAGAACCCGGCACTGACCAGCACCGTCTGAAAGCGACCGCGCAGATCGCACCGACGGCCGCCGCCACGACCACGCCCGACCGGCGGCGCGAACTGCGGCAGACCGAAGGCTCCTGCCCACAAGCTGATCAGCGGTCGGTCGGCCAGCCTCCGGCGTAGGCTCATGCCCTTTGCCGCCACCCTCCTCGTCGAGCGCGAGCGTGCCGTCGTCGAACGTGTCGGGCTTGGTCAGTAGCGCCACGGGAGGCTCCTTGTCGATGTCTAGCCGGCGGCGCGGCGCGGGTTCGTGTTCATGCCGGATGGGCGGGGACAGTGGGTCGTCCACGATGGTGGCGAGTTCGCCGAGGCGTCGGTGCAGGTGCCGGATGTCGCCGTCGGGGCGGGCGATGTTGCGGCACTGGCGCCGGCAGTCGTCGGTGTCCGGGGTGGCCAGCGGGTCGCGGTGCTCCCGCGCAGTTGGCACAGGGCCTGGGCGGAAGGGATGGGCCGAAGGTTGCTGCACAACGCGCCTCAATGCCGCACGCTCTGACCTCCGCTTCCAGACCGGCGCCCCGCCCACCTCGAAGCTCGCGTACCCGCTGGGATCGAGCCGGCAGGGGACGAGGAACTGCGCGCGCCTGACGGAAGCCTCCTGGGCGCGGACCCGAGGCGCCGAGGCTACTCGAACATACCCGTGTTCTTTATCTACCGGACTCGAACGGTGTCTCGAACTGAGTCGCTCACCAGGGGGTTCGCCGGACACGGGGGCGGCCTTCGTCTGATCATGTGCTCCGACCAAGGTGCACGT
>NZ_JBFACU010000091.1:0-5558 GCF_040641015.1 Streptomyces sp. NPDC021356
GGACCCTCAGCAAGTCCTATCGTTGCAGGTCAAGGGCACTTTCCGTGTTTCTGATCAGCTCTTGGACAGCCCATCTCGTGAAAGCGCGAGGTTAGAACCCAAGCGACGAAAGTGGGTCGGTTCTGGATCACTCTCAGTGCCAGGGCCACGGAGGGTAACCGAAAACGCGATCATGAACGGCCTCGCGCGGCGAGGAGGGCGCGTTTGCGGAGTAGGTCGAAGTTGGCTCGGCCGAACGTCTGCCGCTTCAGCATCTTGATCTTGTTGTTGTGGCCCTCGACGGCGCCGGAGCTG
Organism: Streptomyces sp. NPDC021356; assembly: GCF_040641015.1. NCBI lineage: Bacteria > Bacillati > Actinomycetota > Actinomycetes > Kitasatosporales > Streptomycetaceae > Streptomyces > Streptomyces sp. NPDC021356. The sequence continues at coordinate 295 of NZ_JBFACU010000091.1, forward strand.
TAGCGGAGGCTGAGGCCGGCGACGACGGCTTCGAGGTCCTGACCGAGGCCAGTGACGAAGGTGTGCAGGGCGGGCAGGATCGGCCTGGACGCTGTCGATCCACTGATTGAGGTGTTTGCCCTGGCGGTCGTTCATCAACTCGGCGAACGTGCGGACATGGTGGGAGGTTCGGTCGAGCGCGGGGCAGCGGGTCAGGATCGCTTTGAGCTGCTGGGCCCGGTCGTCGGTGAGACGGTCGGGGTGGCGGGTCAGCCAGCTGGTCACGTCCCGGACGGAGGGTGCTTTGCGGGGCGGGTCGTGCGGGAAGTTCTCGCGGAGCTTGGCCACGTACTTCTTCACGACGCTCTCGCCGCCGGTGTAGCCGCGCTCGCGGATTTCCTCGAACAGGCGGCGGGCGACGGTGCAGCCCTCGGCCCACCGCTGGTGCAGGTGGGGCTTGTAGGGGTCGAGGATGCTGGTGCGGCCGGTCCATCGGCCGACCAGGAGCTCGTCCGGGTCCGCGGCGCCTGCGAAGCGGCGGACCGTGTTGCGGGCCAGCCCGAGCTGGCGGGCGATCGCGCGTAGTCCGACGCCTTGGTCGAGGAGAGCGTGGACGGCCGTGTGCTGTTCACGGACGCGGTCGGAGAGCCGGCCGGTTGTCCGCAGCCCGGTGGGAGGGGACGGTTCGAGGTTCGTGTTCTCCATGTCCGCAGCGCCCCTGGTGGCGGAGGGGCCGTGCGGTTCCCGCAGCAGAGTTCGGTGGGACGACCGTCTTCTCGACGGCCTCGGCCAGATTCGACCAGATGTGCCATCGGTCCGCGACGTGGATGGCGTTCGGAGCGCCGAGCCGTCCTGCCTCGGCATAGGCCGTGGAGCGGTCTCTGCAGATCACCTCAACGCCGGGATGCTCGGCGAGCCACCGAGGGACTGTCGACGTCGTCCGGTCCGGCAGCAGGTCGATGGGCTGGTGGGTCTCGATGTCGATCAGGATCGTGCCGTAATTGTGCCCCTTGCGGAGCGCGAAGTCGTCCACCCCGGGCACCCGCGGTGTCGGCGTCCCGGGTTCAGGCAGGCGGCGGATCAACCGCAGCAGCGTCGACCTGCTCACCCCGGCCGCCAGAGCCTGGGACAAGCGGGCGCCGGGACGGCCGGCCAGCATCGCCGCCACGCGCTCCAGCACCCTCTGCAGGCCGGTGCTGCGTCTGCCGTGGCGGACGGTCAGTCCGTCGACCTGCTCGGCGAACGTCGCCTGCCTGCAGGAACGTTGACCACAGCGGAAACGCCGCACCCGTAACTCGATCAGCACCGGGCGCCCGCCGACCGCGCTGTCGGCGAGCCGACGTACATACCGGCTGTGCACCCGGGACGACCGTGTCCCGCACGCCGGACACGCGGCCCGCTCCGCAGCAGCCCTGGCCCGCACTGCCACCAACTCGCCGTCAGGTACGACGTTTTCAATCACGACACCTTCGACCTGGTGGAACCACAGGTCCTGGAGGAGGACATCACCCACGGCCGTTCATGATCGCGATTTCGGTTACCCTCCGTGGCCCTGGTACTGAAAGTGATCCAGAACCCAAGTTCAGCCGCCGCCGACGCCGGGCAGCGAGTGTGGGCGCCTGGGCCACGCACGTCGTTCCTGGGCGAAGAAGTCGAGGATCTGGTCGACGGCAGGAGAGGGGGACGAACAGGAATGTCATCGGGTATGAGGGCCTCGGCCGGAGATGCGCCCTGATGCCTCAGTCAGGGGACATGCCGGAGGCCAGAGACCCGCTACCGGACTCACCTACTGCGGTCCGTAGATCACCACGGTGTTGCCCCATGGGTCCCGGGCTACGGCCCGAATCTCATGCGGACCGCGCTCGAGCTCCCGGACTACGGACCCGCCACCCTGCACGAGGACTGCGAGCGCCGAGGCCACGTCGGGGACCTTGAACGACGCCGCGGGCGCACCGCCGGTGACGTCCTCGGTCGGGCCGGCCAGGGCCAACGTGGTGCTGCCGGCGTCGAGGGCGGCGTAGCGGTCACCGTCGACGAACATCGTGGCCAGGCCGAAGATGTCGGTGTAGAAGCGCACTGCGGCGTCGACGTCTGCAACCGGGTGCAGCACGTTCCCGATCTTCACGCGGTCGGACTCCACGGGATCACTCACCGTACGGTCGCAGCACGGCTCGAGCGGAGGGTCGCACCACAGCGCTGCGGTCCACCACGACTGTCGATCCGGGCCCGATGTGGTTCATACAACGCTCTCCCCGAGGTGGAGGAAGTCGCCTCGATACCACGTCACCGGCTTGCCGCCGCCTATCCGGGCGTCGTGCACTCGGCCGATGAGGATTACATGGTCTCCTCCGGGTACTGCTTCCTCCAGCTCGCAGCGGATGACCGCGGCGGCGTCGGGCAGTATCGGATGACCATTTTCGTCGGAGTCGAAGCTCCCGTGTGCGAACTTGTTCTCGCCCTTCGTGGCGAACTTCATCGCCAACTTCGCATGTTCGGGCGTCACGATGTTCACCACGAACTGCTCAGCCGCGACAAAGGCCGGGAAGCAGTCCGCCCCTTGGTCCAGACAGACGAGAATGAGTGGCGGGTCAAGTGACAAGGCGGCGAAGGAGCTCGCGGTGAATCCGTACGGCGTGCCGCCAGCTCCTCGGGTCGTCACGATTGTCACGCCTGAAGGGAACTGAGCCAGCGCCGAGCGGAAGGCGGCCGCATCCAGTCCCTGGACTTGATTAGCCATTCCACACCTCGCGGGCAGTGTGTGCGGCGACCGAAGTCGCCACCAGGGCGACGTGCTGCTCGGAGCTGCCGAAGGCATCGAAGCCCACCCGCTCCGCCAGCAGCACCTCCTCGATCAGCTCCCGATAGCGGTGCTCATGCGTGAGCCCGACCGGGGTGTCCCCCTCAGTCATGAGGATGAAGTCCATGACGATCCTTCCGTTGAATGTTAATTGCCAATAACATAGAAGGTAGCTCACCCCAGGTCAAGTGGCTACCGACGAGCCAATAGCGTTAGGTGCTGGTAACAATGAGGGGGTCGGCCGGGGAGGAGTAACCACACGTGAGCGAGTCGCGGGCGTCCGGGCTCGTCGAGATCGCGGACTCCTCGGGAGCGGCATGCCTATGCGGTCCTGCCGCTATGCGCCACGGAGCAGCACGGTGCCGCCAAGCCGCGGTGACTGGAACCCCTAGCCGATCGGTATGACTCGCTGTCGCCCTGCATCAGAAGGCACGCACTCGACCGCCGGTGCGGACCGTGCGCCGGACGCTTTCGCTGCAGACCGAGACTCGGGGCCTCCTGTGCCGCCTGCTGATCTCGGCGCGCTGACTTCTGACGCGGCTATTTACCGACGGCGTCAAGGCTGTCGCGTCCGACGGAGTACTCGGCAACCCGCACGGCATGTCCTCTGAGCTGGTCTTTGCCTGCCTGAACGCCGTCGCCGACCTGCTCACCGACGCACGCAACGATCCGTTATCGACGACTCACGTAAGCTTCGTACATGACTAGCTCACCTTCTCCTCGTACTGCATCTCCGCGCGCGACACGTCGGCAGGTGCTGATCAAGGTCGCCGGCGAGCTGTTCAACGAGCGTGCCTTCGATGCGGTCACCACCGAGATGATCGGCTCCCGCGCCGGCGTGACCGGCCCCGCCCTCTACCGGCACTTCCCCAGCAAGCAGGCGTTGCTCATCGCCGTGCTCGAGGATCCGTTGAACGAGCTGCTGGCGAACGCGCGCAAGACGGCAGCCGAGATCTCGGATCCACGCCAGGCACTGGAAGCGATGATCGACTACCACGTCAGACGCACCCTCGACAACGTGCCGTCCACGCTGGTGTTCCTGAAGAACGAACACAACGTCCCCGACGACGAACGCCATCGCATGCGACGCATGATGCGCCTCTACGCCGAGGAGTGGAGCGGCCTGGTCACCCGGCTGCGGCCCGACCTGTCAGACGCCCAGACCCGCGTCCTGACCCACGCCGTCTTCTCGATGATCAACGCCGTCCCGCAGTTCAACAGCGGACTCGCCCCCGAGACCGTAGCAGCCACCATCCGCACCGCCGCCATCAACGCACTACTCATCCCAGCAGACACCATCTGACACGGGGAACGCGCAGTACACCCACCTGTGCACGCCGAACGGCACTGAGCTCCAAGACCCAGAGGGCACGTAGTTCTTGCCGGTCAGCTGCTTGGCGGCAGGGGGAGCGGGCGGGCACACCTTCGCGGAACGGACCGTGCCGCGAAGGTGTGCCCGCGCCCGTGTAGTCGCCTCGACGGGTGCCGTGCTTGGTATTGGCACCGCCATGGCGACCACATCACAGGTGTGGTCGTGGCCGCGCAGGCTTGTGACGATGGGGCCCCCGGGGCTGGGCCCAGGCGTTACGTCACTGCGCTTGCCCTCCTGGCGGCAGGGCAGGGCTTGATCACCGGCCGCGGTCGCTCAGCGGCAGGTCCGACGCTCCCCCGCCGCTGGCGGGACATCGGTATGTGCTGCCGCGCAGCGTCGCAGGAGATCGTTGGCTTCTCTGGCGGGCTCAGACGCTGGGCAGTGGCGCCCGATGCGTGCCGTGTCATCTGCGAAAGCGTGGCATCGGGGCCGTGTTCTGACTGCCGGTGGACCACGTGGTTATCCGCTGCGACGGGTGCAGCCGAGGTGTGATACCTGCCGCTTTCACTGAGAAATCTTCAAGAAGTGCAACACTGTTGCGCGGTGTGTCGACCTCCTGGCTTGCCCGCTGCTACAGGACGGCCGCGGCGATCTACCTGTCCGGACTTCACGTCGCCGGCATCTTCGTCCGATCCGCCCGACGGTTCAAATGATCCTTTCCTGCGCTTCAGGAGCGGTCGCAGTCCCAGGTGCGCAGTCGAACGTGCCAGGGCGCGCGGCAACGTGTGGTCAGCGCCTATGCCATGCGGGTGGTCGAGTAGCCGTGGGTGCGCACGCCCTGATGTCGTCAACGAGTAGGCACGTGGTTCACCGTCCGCAATCTTGATGAACCCTCAGCGGCGCAGCCGTTTTCCACTGGACCGGCTAGCAAGATCACACCCTCGTCGACGTCGGTACGACCCCCACGGCGTGGTCGGCCATGCATGCTCAGCCCGGCCTTCATTGTTACCAACACCTAACGCTAAGCGCCTCCTGTTGGAGGCTTGACCAGGGGCGAGTCACCTTCTATGTTATTGACGATTAACATTCGACGGAAGGGTCGTCATGGACTTCATCCTCATGACTGAGGGGGACACCCCGGTCGGGCTCACGCATGAGCACCGCTATCGGGAGCTG
>NZ_JBFACU010000092.1:0-4854 GCF_040641015.1 Streptomyces sp. NPDC021356
CCCCGCTACGACGTCGGCAAAACCGTCAGACGCCCCGAGACCCTCAAGGCCATCGGCAAGCCTGGCAGGTCCTGGTAGATAAAGAACAAGCTGAGGAACTCGCACAGGTCACCGCCGACCTCGCCGAGCGCATGGCCAAAGCCGGTGGACTCACCGACTGAAGTGCATACTCGCTCTCTCCACAGCATGGGCGGGCCACAGCGGCAGCGTCAACAGCCTCCACCGAACACGGAGCGGTTCAACCAGCGCTCCAAGCTCAAGCACTGGACCGACGCCGACCACAACGGCTGCAACACACGTGCCGAGGTCCTCAAGGCCGAGGCCGTCACCGCTCCCGAGCAGGGTCCGGACTGCCGTCTCACCGAGGGCGTTTGGTTCTCCTCCTACGACGACCGTTGCATCGAAGGGCCCAGCGGACTGGACATCGACCACCTCGTCCGCCTCGCCGAAGCCTGGGACTCCGGCGCCAGCACCTGGACGCCCGCACAGCGCGAAGCCTGCGCCAACGATCTCGGAGACGAAATCGCCGTATCGGCCGCCTCCAACCGGTCCAAGGCCGACCAGGACCCCTCCACCCGGCTGCCCCCGGGCGCCGGCTGCCACTGCACACCTACGCCACCGACTGGATCGCCGACAAGACCCGCTGGAGCCTGACCATCGACACCACCGAACAGACCGCGCTGGCCGAGGTCCTCGTACAGTGCCCCGACACCCCGATCACCGTCGCCCTCGCCCGGTAGACGGGGCGCGGACAGTTCCGCCCCGGCTCGGCACCTCAGCGCCCCGGTAAATCGTGATCTTGCTGGTGTTGAGCGCTTCAGACGGCAGGCCTCGCCGCCTGAACAGCTCGATGTGAGCCGTCCTTCGGTCATGCGCCCCGTGCCGGGCCGGTCCTGCAAATTTGCCATGGACGGGCCGCCCGCGGCTGGCGTATCTTCCCTCAGCGCGCGCTCTTCCGCGGGCGATTCCGTTTCCGTGCCTGTGGGGGGCCACCGTCATGTCCGCATCCAGCGATGTCTGTCCGCGGCCCGCGCTGCCCAACCGGGTACCGCGGCCACCGCGCGGCCTCCTGGCCGGTCTGTCGGCGCTGCTCGCGGCCGTCGCCCTCAGCGACCTGTTCGCCGTCTACGCCGGCGTCCGGGCATACATGCTGATCGACGAGGACCGGGGCCTCGCTTTTGCCTCTCAGCAGGAGCTGGACCGTGCCGACGCGCTGTACCAGACGGCAGGACAGCTCCAGATCGCCACGTTCCTTGCCTGCGCAATCGTCTTCATCGTCTGGTTCCACTGGATGCGCCGGAACGCCGGAGTGCTCGGGCCGGACCGGTTCCGCAACGGCCCCAGCTGGGCGATCGGGTCCTGGTTCATCCCCCTGGCGAACCTCTGGATGCCCTATCGGGTCGCCGTCGACATGTGGGGGGCCAGCACGCGGCTGCCGGCCGACGGCGAGCCGTACAAGGTCTCTTTCTGGCCGGTGAACCTGTGGTGGAGCCTGTTCCTCACCACGACCCTGTTCAACCGGTACGCCTCGCAGCGCTACCAGGACGCCGAAACCCTCGGAGGCATCCGGGACGCCGTGCTTCAGGTGATAGCGGCCGACATCCTGGACATCGCCGCAGCGGCGGCCGCAATGCACTTCGCGGCCCGGCTGACGGCCATGCAGCGGCTGAAGGCGGCCGAGGGGCCGTACAGCTCGGTCTGAGCCGATCCGGGGTAGATCCAAAACCCAGTGATACCGAGCGCTTCAGCTGGCGAGGCCCGCCAACCGAAGCAGCTGGGGTATTAGCAGATACTCCGTCCACACGATGCCCAGCTCGCGGATGCCGGCCAGGAACAGCGCTCCGCCATGGCCGTGCCCCCGCCCGGGCCCGGCCAGCGTCCTATGCGCCGCAGGACCGGCGGTCCGGCGGCTTCCTCCCGGCCTTCCCGGCTGTCTGCTTCTTCGCCGTCTTCTTCGGCGGGCGCATCTCGTGCACGTCCGCCTCCAATCTGGTGACTCTTCTTACCGCCCGTCGGTAAACGAAGGCGAGCTCAAACGAACAGCATCGTCCCCGTCGCCCCCTGGCGCCAGTCGTGCCGGGGCGGGCCCGGGCCGTCGTCCGGCCCGCGCCGCCGCTCCCCCGCGCGCCCGGCCCGCGCCAACCGCGCGTTCGCCCGCCGCCGTACAGCTGCTTCTCGCCGTCCGGGGGCTGCGATGCCGTAGGTCCGGAAGAACGGTGCCCGGACGTCGTCCCGGGCCCGCCCGCACCGCGCGGTCCCGGCCGTGCCGACCGTGCCAGCGGGCGGGGACGGCACGCTCCGGACAGCAGACCGCCACAGCCCGGCGGACGCGTGGCACAGGCTGGCGGGCGGCACGGCCCGGGGCCGTCAGCGCAGGCACGGCAGGACGGCAGCGGGCGGCGGCACGACGGTCTCTGTCCCCCGTGGTTCTACCGGCGGTAGAATCGATGGCATGAGCAAGCCGACGAGCATCAAGACCAGCGAGGAAGTCCGCGATCGGCTGCGTGTCCTCGCCGAGGAACGCGGCACCACCATCACGGAGCTGCTGGAAGAGCTCGCCACCCGCGAGCTCACGGAGAGCGAACGCGAGCAGCGTGCTGCCGAGGCGGCTCGTGAGCTCGGCATCGAGTACACCGAGCAGGTCCAGCAGGTCGGCCGGGACGCCTGGGCGAAGATTCGCGCCCATCAGGGCGGCGCCGCCGCATGAACCTGACGGCCGTCCTGGACCACACGGCTCTGGCCGCTCTGTACCGTGCGGACTCTTTCTTCACGGGCCTCTACATCGAGGCCTCGCGCGGCACCGGCCATGTCATCATCCCCTCACTGTCCGTGCTCGCTGCCGAACGGCAGGTTACGGGCGCCGGCAAGCACGCCGCATCCCTGCGTTTCGCGGAGAACGTCCCGTTCACCGCGGCACACGCCGTGGATGCGATGGGCTGGGCAAACGTGGAATTGCCAGTGGCCCACGCCGCTGCGATCGCCTGGCACGCGGTAAAGGCGGGAGAGCCGCTGACGGTCCTCTCATTGGAACCTGAGCTGTACGCGGGTACCGGCATCACTCCGCTGAACCCCACCTGACCCGCGCCTCCCCTACCAGGCAGCTGGACCCGCGCCCGGACTCCCCGGACTCTCCGGACCCCCGGACTCCGCCACCCAGCCGCGCCTGATCACCGCACGGACCGTCACCACGACGACCAGCACCACGTCGACGAGGGCGCGGCGCGGGTGAGTGCGGCGGCGGCCGATGTGCTGCGGTTCAGCACCGAGCGCGACCCAGCGGCCGTGGCCGCGTTCGTGCGACTGCGGGTCATCGATCCCGAGCGGGCGTACTGACGGCGCGGCATCGCGGCCGCCTCGCGGTGGCTGCGGCAGACGGGGCCGGACGTTTTGTCAGTGCCGGTGACCTACCGGACCCCCCGGGACTGGGCGGGAGGTCGGTTCTCACCCGTTGGGCGCGTGGCTGGCGGATCAGCGCCGGTATACGCGGCCAGGACGCTTGAGGCCGAGCGGGTGGCCGAGCTGGAGCAGCTGGGCATGGTGTGGTCGGTCTATACGGAGTGGGAGGGCATGCTCGCCGTCGCCCGCTCGTACGCCGCAGCGCACGGGCACTTCGCCCCGCCCGCGACCGCCGTGTGGGAGGGGCAACCCATTGGCACGTGGGCGAAGAACCAGAAACAGGCGGCCAAGAAGGCGGCTGTGAATGCCGCGCGGCGCGCGGCGGGGGGAAACGGGCGTCCCCAGCACCGGGGAGCTGCCCAGGGGGCGCAGGGAGGCCCTGCAAGCCATCGCCGCGGGATGGTGCCAGGTATGGGACGCCGGATGGCAGCGCGCCTACCGGCTCTGCCAAGCCCACGTCCGCGCCGGCGCCCCGCTCCCCGAGACGCCGGGTGAGGTGATGGTGCAGGGCGAAGACCTCGGAGCATGGGCGGCCGGGCAGCGTGCCGGGTGGGAGCGGCTCATGCCCGCACAGCAATACCTCCTGGAGACCCTCGGCCTGGAACCCGCCCCCGCCGGCCACGAGGGCGCGGAGGGCGCGGCTCGGCCGGTGGGGCGGCGGGAGCAGGCGCGGGCGGTGAACCTCGCGGCCGCCCGGCAGTTCCGCGAGCGGGAAGGGCACCTGACGGTGCCCCGCAAGCACGTGGAAGTCCTGCCGGACGGGACCGAGATCAAACTCGGAGCCGTCATCGACAACACCCGACGCCGGGCCGACAGACTGTCCGAGGAGCAGCGGGCGGAGTGGACCGCCCTCGGCATGCGCTGGTAGCACGGCAGAAGGAGGAGAGGGGTTTCAGATCAACGGTCCTGGCACCTGCACTGCTGATCCCGTCACCGGGCGGACCGCGTGTTCTGCCACTCAGGCGCCCGTTCCGCCTGCGGCACCGTCAGCGCCGTCGCTTGAGCCAGCGCGTCGTTCCTGAGCCCGCTCGGGTGCTCGACGAGCACCCGAGCGATCTTGCCGACCCGCAGTTCCTCCGGCACGAACGGCTGGTGGCCATACCGTTCTCAGATGCTCCTGCGAGCACGCGGTGACACACCGCCGCCCGTCAGGACCCGGGTCATGAAGATCGTCAGCCGGCCCCACGTGGCACCTGATGGGGTCGGGGCAGGACAAGCAGGGTCAGGACGGACTATTTTCGGCTCCCAGCGTCTTCAGCGGCCGATGGAGTGTCGTACAAGAGGTACGTCTCAATTCCCAAGTCTCCGTCGAGTTGAAGCCGATGACCGTCGTGCTGGATGGTGCCCCGGTGCGGGAAGGCGTCTAGTGCTGTGACCGCATAGGTTCGCCGGTTCGGATGCCTTACAGGTTGTTCGCATAGAAGCTGGTGAGTCGTTCGACGGCAGCGTCGACGTATT
>NZ_JBFACU010000093.1:0-4840 GCF_040641015.1 Streptomyces sp. NPDC021356
CCGCGCTGCGCGCGGGCTGCGTCGCTTCGCTCCTTGCGCGAAGCCCCGGGGGGCTCCTCCGGACGCCCGCCCCCCGGGGACCGGGGGACGGGCTGAAGTCCGTCGTGGTTGAGGCGGGGGAACGGAGCGCCGAGCCCGAGTGCCGGCACGTCGTGGTGACCGTTCGGGGGCTGAGGTCGAGGAGGGCCAGGAGGAGCTGGAGCCGGTGGAGGAGGTGCGGGCCGGCCCGGGGCCGGGGAAGGGAAAAGCGGCTGGCAGGGAGGGGGGTCGGCGGAGCCCGGTCGCCCTCTAAAAGATCATGGAACTTCCGGGAAAAACCCTGGTCAGACCCCCTTTTCGGCTATGTGATCCGGTCCAACGCTGGTAATATTGAGCTTGTTGGAAGGGGATGGCACCCCGGACAACGAGAACCCCTCGAAACCCACCGGAACGGAAGGGCTGGCCACCATGGACCTGCTGACTATCGACCCCCGCGACACCGTCACCTACCGTCCCGTGGAGTACCGGATTCCGCTCGGGCTGGCTCCCTATCGGCCGGGCATCGTCGGGGCGGAGGAGCTGGCCGCCACCCTCGTGGCGCGGCTGGGCCTGCTCAGGCACCGGATCGAGAACCCCCGCTACGTCGAGGAGGAGCCCCGTTGTGACCGGGGGCCGTTGCTGGATTCGATGGGCTCCCGGGCGATGCGAGTGGAGTGCCACGTCGACGGCCGCCCCGTGGCGTGGCGATACGACCGTTTCGCGCGCAACCTTGAGACCGCCTGGACGGTCGAGGTCGACGGACAGGCCCGGCCCGCCGAGCTGTCCCCGTACCTCCGGGCGCACGAGCGTCTCGCCGCCCTGGCCTGGATCGCGCACCGCGCGATCCAGGGATGGTAAACCCAGAAAAACCCTGGTCAGGAGCCCTTTGCGGCTTCCGAATCAGGCTCAATGCTGGTAATATTGAGCTTGTTGGTAGGGGATGGCACCCCGACCGGCACCACCACTCGAAACCCACCGAGGAGCACCCAATGCGCGCACTCATCGAGACCTTCAAGACCATCCGCGCCCGTCACCGCGCGGCCCGCCGGGCGGGTCTGCGGTCGTACACCGTGGTCCTGGACTGGGTGATCAAGGAGTACGCCGACCACGAGTACGCGCCCGAGATCATCACCGTCCGGGCATCCTCCCCGCTGGCCGCCGAGATGAACGCGCTGCTTGACGCCGCGCGGGACCACGCCAAGCGAGTCGGCCAGTTCGAGGGGCTGGAGGGCCGCGCACTGCTCCTCGCGGCCAGCAACCACCTGAAGGTCGTCGCCACCTTCGACGGCGCGCACAGCGCCGTCCACTCCGACCACTTCTGATCTGCCCCGGCCGGGGCGGCGGTTGGCACCGCCGCCCCGGCCCTCGAAACCCGTACGTACAACGAGAGGCACCCAGTGAGCACCATGACCGGCACCGTCACCACCCGCGCCCACGCCATCGAGACCGGCGCGCTGATCGAGGCCGACCCCGGCATTGCCGCCGAGGTCGAGTTCCCCGCCCCGGTGGCCATGACCGAGGCCGTTTACGCGGACTGCATCGCCGTCCCCGACACCTACCGGTGGGACACCGGCATCCGGCTGGACGACGCCGAGCGGGAATGGGACCTGCTCATCACCGCGTCCCGGGCGATCAAGGCCGCCGCAGGGTCCGGCCGCCCGCCCCGGCTCGCGTTCTCCCTCTACCGCGTCCCGGTCGACGGCCACAGCCGCGACCCGCAGCGCGTGACCCTGGTGGCCGAGGCGTCGCCCGGCGACAACGGCGAGCGCGTCATCACGATCATGCGCCCGAGCGAGCACCTGCCGCAGTAAGGCGACCCGGGGCGGCCACCAGGCCGCCCCGGACGCCCCCGGCCGGAAGGGGATGGCACCCCGACCGGCCCCCCTCGAAACCCGAACCGAGCACGGAATGGAGCGCCCCATGGGCTACGAATACAGCGTTGAGGGAACCGTCCAGGTCACCCCGCCGATCCCCTTCCCCGCACTTCTGCCCCTGACGCAGGGGCCGGATCTGCCGATCTTCTGCCTGGCCCCCGGCGTCGATGACCCGGACGCCGTTGGCCCCTGGGCCGACATCGTGGGCGTGTGGGCCCTGATCCCGAAGGACGTGCCGCTCGACCAGGCGCAGCCGGTCACCGTCAGCGCACTCGCGGTCTCGCACGTCTCCAAGAGCGGAGCGATCCACCAGCCGCTCGCCAGGTTCGTCCGGCTCTGCCTGGCAGCCGGTCATGAAGTCGTCAGCGAGCTGAAGTTCCACGGCGAAGGCGGCGAGCGCGGCGAGATCCAGGTGACGCCGGGCGGCGGCATCGAATGGGTCGAGACCTCAGCCCCCGGCCGGGAGCCCGTCCGCTGGTGAAGGCCCCCGCCCGGTCCGGCCGGACGTACCGGCCGGACCGGGCGGCGTAACCGCCGGACGCGACGGCAGCCCGTCGCCTCCTCCGCCCCCGCGCCGGCCGAGGGGCGAGCTGCCGAGAACGACGGCCGCGCCGTTCCTGCGCGCGCATCGGCGCGTGTTCGCGGCGGGCCCCCGCCGCCGTGGGCGCAGCCCTCTCGGGGGGACGCCGGCCCCGGCCCGGGGCCACCAAAAGCGGCTGGCAAGGAAGAGGGGCGGACCGGCCCGGAGGGGACGTGCGGGCCGCCCTCGGTTCCTGGAAAAACCCTGGTCAGGACCCCCTTTTTGCTAGGCGATCCGGTCCAACGCTGGTAATATTGAGCTTGTTGGAAGGGGGTGGCACCCCGACCGGCACCACCACTCGAAACCCGTACGAACGAAAGGCACGAACGTGACCGTGACGCAGACCGAGCAGACGGAGCACACCCCCGAGAACGAGGCGGCCGAACCGGCAGTCTTCGGCCGCCTGGTGGCGATCGACCCGCTCGACTTCGACCCCGACGGCGGTACGGAGAAGCTGGTCATCGTCGACCCGTACAACCACCGCAAGAAGCGCGAGGAGGGCGACACCACCGAGCCTGACGCGGCCCTCATCGCCAGCGTCGAGGAGGTCGGCGTTCAGCAGGCGATCATCCTGCGCCCGCAGGAGGGCGAGCGGGACGGACAGCTCGGCATCGTGATCGGCCAGCGCCGCACCCTGGCCGCGTACCGGGTCGCCAGCGCGGCCGCGCAGGAAGGCCGCGAGTACCGGAAGATTCCGGCGATCATCCGTGACGACCTGCGCGGCGTCGATGACGAGGCGCTGACCGTCTCGATGGTGGAGAACCTGCACCGCCGACAGGCGAGCGCGCAGGACGACGTGGACGCCGCCGAGCAGCTCGCCCTTCTGGTCAAGGCCAAGAAGGTGCCCAAGGCCCGTAAGCGCAGCCTGGCCGCCGCCATCGGCCGCACCGAGGAGGAGCTGGACGCGGCCCACAAGGTCGCGCAGATGGACGCGGAGACCCTGGAAGACCTCCGGGGCGAGGAGATCGAATTCGACTGGGTCGAGCTGGGCGACTACGACGAGGTCAAGGACGTATCCAACGCTCAGGTCACGCTCATGCGGGCCAAGGCCAAGGACGAGCAGGAGGGCAACGCCAAGCGGGGCGCGTGGAAGACCGCCATGCAGGAGCTGCGCGCCAAGAAGGCCCGGACCGAGCGGATCGAGACCCTGAAGGCCGAACTGGCCGAGAAGAAGGTCAACACCGTCCACTGGGTGTGGAACTGGTCCTACAGCACCGCCCGGCCGCTGGAGGAGCTGGTAAGCGGCATCGGTATGCCGATGAGCGAGCAGGGGCACAGCGAGACCTGCGAGGGGCACGCCGCCACGATCGACCCCGACGCGGCCGAGGTGGTGTGGCTGTGCGTCGACTGGAAGAAGCATGGCCACCGGATCGCCGGGGCCGCCCAGGGTGACGACGGCGACGGCGAGCCTGACGAGGAGGAGGCCGCCAAGGCCGAGGCCGTGCGCGAGGAGCGCCGCCGCGTGAAGGTGAACAACCTCGCGTGGAGGACGGCCCGAGCGGGCCGGGAGGCCCACATCGCGGACATGTGCAAGGACAAGGGCGAGGCCCCGGCCGACGTCAAGGACCTGATCATGCGGACGCTCCTCGCGAGCGATGGGCACTACACCCACTACGTCGGGAGCCAGGAGCACGGGGCGATGCTGGCGAAGTTCCTGGGGGACGAGCGGCTCACCCGGCACCCGAAGGACGTGATCAGCTCGCTGATCAAGAAGACCGCGAGCAAGCGGTATTGGTGGACGCTGTTCGCGCACGTGGCGGGCTACTTCGAGGCCGAGCACATGAAGGACGACGCATGGCGCGGGGAGCCCCACTACCACCACGGCCCCTCGGTGCGCGGCCGGATCAGGCCCGCGACCGCCGAGTGGATCAGCTTCCTGAAGCACCACGGGTACGGCGTGACGGAGGTCGAGGCGGAGACGGTGGCCACCGCCGAGCAGGAAGCCGAGGCCGAGGCTGAGCGCAGGGCCGAGCAGGAGCGGCAGCGCGAGGAGCGGGAAGCGGCCAGGGCCGCGCGGCAGGCCGAGAACCCCGCGCCCGACGAGGACGAGGAGTCCAGCGATGACGGCGACGACGGCGAAGAGGACTACCAGTACGACGACACGGACGAGGAGTACGAGGAACCGGCCGGGGCGGTAGAGAACACCGACCCCGAGGCCGAGACGGACGCGGGCGCGGACGAGACGGAGGGGCACGAGGACGCGCCCGCCGAGGACGACCAGGAGGACAGCGAGCAGGAGTAACAGCGGTACCGGGCAGGCCCGTTCCTTGACGGGCCTGCCCCGGCCGGGGGGGGGGGGGGGGCCCCCCCCCCCCCCCCCCCAAAACCCAAAAAACCGGGAAACGGAGACCCAGGCAGACGGTGGTGT
>NZ_JBFACU010000094.1:0-4339 GCF_040641015.1 Streptomyces sp. NPDC021356
GGCTTCCCGGCCGGCGTAGAAGCTGAGCAGGGGCAGCACGCGCTGGAGGGCGGCGCGCAGGTGTGCGATGTGCTGCTCACCGGCAGCGGTGGGGGGCGGGTGGAACGTCCATGATCGGGTGGCTTTGTTCACCGGCTTTGGGTTCTGGCACAGATCTTGGGGAGCGGTCGCGGAGCGTTACCTCGATGTTCGATTGCAGGAGACTGGCTCGCGTGAGACGGCGTACGCCTTGTTGTCTGACAGTCGGAAATGACGCTCCATCAGGTGCCTGCCGATCGCTGCTCTGGTCGGCTGTGGGCGGTGATGGTGCTGGTCATGCAGACCGATGCGCCGTTCTGGGACTCGCTGGTGTTCGACGGGACCGACGATGTGGATGTCGAGGCGGTTTCGGCCGCGTTCGGTACGGTTGAGGTGGTGGCGCGAGGCCGCGTGGCCGGGGCTGCATGCCCGGACTGCGGCCGCTTCTCGGACCGAGTCCACGACCGTTACCAGCGCAGGCTGAAGGACCTTCCGCTCGCTGAGCAGGGCTTCGTGATCCGGCTGACGGTCCGGCGCTTCATCTGCGCGTCGGCGGACTGCCCACGCCGGACGTTCGCCGAGCCGTTCTCCAGGCTGGCCGCCCCGCACGCACGGTTCACCACGCGGCTCAACCACGCCCTGGAGCGAGTGGGGCTCGCCCTGGCCGGGCGGGCCGGCGCCCGGCTGGCCGCCCAGCTGGGCTTCGGCGCCGGAAGGATGACCTTGTTGCGCAGGGTCATGGCATTGCCCGATCCGGAGTTCAGCACTCCGCGTGTGCTGGGCGTGGACGACTTCGCGATCCGCCGCGGCCAGACCTACTCCACCGTCTTGACCAGCGTCGAAGACCATCGCGTGGTCGATGTGCTCCCGACGCGTGAAGCCGGGCCGCTGGCCGCCTGGCTGATCCGCCACCCCGGCGTGGAGATCATCTGCCGGGACCGGGCGGGCGCCTACGCCGAGGGCGCCCGCTGCGGTGCCCCCGATGCTCTGCAGGTCGCCGACCGGTTCCATCTGTGGCAGGGTCTCGGCCGCGCCGTGGAGACCTGCGTCGCCGCCCACCGCGACTGCCTGCGCAGCCCGTCGCCCAGCGGCATGCTGTCGCAGGACACCCGGCCGGCTGCCGGTCGGCCGCAGGACGACCCGGAGCCCGTCGGCCGGCGGGCCGAGCGCAAGAAGGCTGCACACACCCTGGTCCACGAGGTGCTCGCCCAAGGCCACTCACGCCGGGCGATCGCCCGGCACCTGGCTGGGGCCTCAACACCGTGCTCCGGTACGCGAACGCCGCACGCTGGCAGGACACCATCCGCGAGAACCGGCCCCGGCCCAGCAGACTGGACCCCTACAAGCCCTACCTGGAGCGACGCTTCGCCGAGGGATGCACCAGCGTCACCCGACTGCACGGCGAACTGATAGCCGAGCACGCTCCCGTCACCTACGGCATGGTCCGCGCCCACATCGCCACCCTGCGTGCGGCTCCGTCCGAAGCACCGCCTCGGCCGCCGACGGTGCGGCAGGTGACCGGCTGGCTCACCCGGCACCCCGTGACACTGACCGAGAAAGACCACGCCGGCCTGAAGGAGGTTCTGGCGCGCTGCCCCGAACTGGACAAGGCCGCCGGACATGTCCGCGACTTCGGCGAGATACTCACCGACCGCCTCGGCTCCACACTCCCCACCTGGATCGACGCCGTCGACGCCAGCCAGCTACCCGGCCTTACCGGCTTCGCACTGCACCTGCTCCGGGACCTCGACGCCGTGACAGCCGGGCTCACCCTCGACTGGAGCTCCGGCAGCATCGAGGGCGCCGTCAACCGCATCAAGAAGATCAAGAGACAGCTCTACGGCCGAGCCGGATTCGAACTCCTCCGCAAAATGATCCTGATTCAGTGACTCTCCGCGATCGCGACCCCTGATGTGGTGACAGAAACGCCTCCTGACCTCACTCTTCAGGAGCGCGGCCCGACGCTGGGATGTGAGACCAAGGCACAGGCCGCGATCTGCAGTTGCGCTTTCCATGCCGCCTCGTCGAGCCCCAGCGTGTACTCGATGCAGCACGCGCATGGCGGGAGTAGCGCCACGAATGCATGCTCCTCAGCGGTCTGAACCTCCAGCTCCGACCACTCGTCCGATGCCAACTCGGCAAGATCCACCTCCCCGGCGGTGAATCGCGTGGCCAGCCTGCGCAGCGCGTATCGTCGGGCCACGTGGTGATCGGGCAGAGTGATCCCCAATTCTTCGAGAGCCTGCTCGAATGTGTCGCGGATGTCCCGAGGGTCCGCGTGACGCGGCAGACCGGCGAGCTCGCACAGGGTCGGCGTGTCCAAGCCCATGGCGAGTGCCTGGGCAGCGGTCATCGGCAGGTCTTCCGGACACACCTGATCCGCCTGATACAGCCACGCTGCCTCCACCAGAGGCGGATATGCCCTGCGGACAGGGCTGTCTGGTCCGGATGTGTCGTCTATCGCTGCCATGATTCATACGATGCCAGCACGGCTCGCGAGAGTGCCCGGAAATTTCGACTGTCCCGGCAAACCGCCCTACGGGCTGACCCTACCCATGCTGTTGCCCCGATGACACTCCGCGACCGCTCCCCAAGATCTGTGCCAGAACCCAGCAGGGCTCTGGTCCACTTCGTGTGGCCGCGTACGCAGCGTGACCGTTGATCTCTGGTAACCACTGGCCTCGGTGTGCGGAGTAACCTGCACTCAGGCTCTTGTCGCCATGTCCGGCCCGGCGAGCTCGGCCCCGAGGGGGCTGTGATGGGAACGCTTGAAGTGGGCAGCGTGGCCTGGAGGCGGGAGATGCACGAGCGGAACTGCGTGGTGAGAGCGCGTGCCCTGCAGCGAGACAGCTCGTCGCATGGTTGCGGATGCCCGTTGGATGCGCGCAGGTGCTCAGCGGGCCTTGGTCGCGAGCGAGCGAGTTCGTGCGGACCAGAGGAAGATGCCTGCGACATGGAGTCCGGCCAAGTAGATGGTGGCCGTCTTAGCTCTGCGCCCCGGTCGTCAAACACCCAGGCGGCGCTTCAACTACACGGGGGTAGCCCATGGAGTGGGGAACTGTCGTCAGCGTTGCCGTCGGCGGGCTTATAGGCCTCAGCGGCGACACCATCGGAAGGATCGGCGCCCGTCGCCAGGCTCAGAGGGCCCGGCAGGAGTCCTTGGAGGACGCGGAGGCGGCCCGGCGACGAGCCATTGAAGACGAGAGCAGGGCCGCCAAGGCAGACCGGGAGCGCAGCGCGGTCGAGAACATCCTGGGCGCCTACTTGGAACATCCCATCATGCTTCTCAACCAGCCGTCCGACGACACTGTGGAGAGCGCCACCAAGATATGCGCCACCCTGGGATTCGAGCAGTCGTTCTTGTTGGACAAGGAGCTACGCCTCCGCATCGCGGAAATCTGCTACCTCGTGGACATGGCCCTATCCGACAGTGTGCCCGGATACTCCCTGCCGGAAGTGGCGTTCCTGTCCCGGAGCGAGACCCGCATGCTGATGGGGGCTTGGTCGAGGGGAGACGCTCTGCCTGATTCGATTGAGGGCTGGCGGCAAATTCGGCAGCTACGTCCCAACATCGAAGCCCAGTGGCAAGCAAGACTACGAGACAACGGTTCATCGATCGTTGTGCCCCCACTCTCCATCTACTGATGCGCGGGGATCGGCCTACGAACCGGCGCAGGCCGACCGTGGGACTGGCGCGGCAACCCAACCATCACGAGGCGGCCGCCTCGTGATGCCGAACACGACCGCGGCGTAAAAGCCGGCGGCGCCGATGGCGACGGTGACCGGCACAGCGAGCGCCGGGCAGCGGTGGACGGCGTAGCCGAAGCCGACGGCCAGGGCCAGGCCGACGAGGGCCAAGAGCAGCGCGACGAACAGCTGCTCCCCGCGGGAGCGGAGGTGAGCGGTACGGCAAGGTTGCCGGCGACCTCTACGCTGGGTTCGCCACAGCTGGTTCGGCCGCTGAAAGACAGCCCCTGACCTCGTACGACGCAAGTTCGACGCCATCGCGCCCGACGTGCTGTGGTGGGGCGACATGACAGAGATCGACACCGGCGAGGGCAAGCTGTACCTCGCGAGTGTCCACGACGCGTTCTCCCGCCGGGTCCTGGGCTTCGCGATGGGGCAGCGGCACGACGCCGCGCTGGTCAGCGTCGCACTGCAGATGGCGATCGCGACCAGAGGCGGCCAGGTCGCCGGATGCATTGTTCATTCCGATCGCGGGTCGCAGGGCGAATTCAACCGGTCGTCGCAACACCTTTATTTCGGAGGTGTTCAAGATCGCTACGGAGGACTGGCGCAGGAAGACCGGCGATGCGCCCGA
>NZ_JBFACU010000095.1:0-3397 GCF_040641015.1 Streptomyces sp. NPDC021356
GAGTGCGCGGGGTCGATGGTCCACGGCCCCGGCGGGGGCAGCTCGCTGCCGCCCTGGCGGGCCAGCGTGACCGTGCCCACCTCGGCCCGGCCGCTGGCGGTCACGATCGCGCTGGACGCGGCGGGCGCGTACCCGACGGCGGTGACGATGACGGTGTACGCCCCGGGCGCCAGCTCGGTGGTGTCCCGTACGGCGCCCTCGTGGTCGGCCTCGGCGCGCAGCACCTGCGTGCCGGTCATGTCGGTCACCGTGACGACCGCGTGCGACACGGCCCATCCGTCCCGGGTGCGGATCCTCGCGGTCAGTCCCATCCCGTTTTCTCCCTGAAAAGCCTGACAAACTGGTCGGAAAGTGACCGGCCCGCGGCAGGGGCGCCTCCGCTGGGGAGCGCGCCCCGCCACGGGCCGGGTTCGAACTACTCGCCGGGGTGGGCGAGCTTGATGTCGTGGTCGTCGACGCCGCGGCCGGAGACCGTCAGGGCCGTCGCCACCGGCGGGTAGCCCGTCGCGATGACGGTGTACTCGCCGCTGTTGAGGTCGGTGAAGGCGTACGCCCCGTCCGTACCCGTGGTGGCGGTGCCGACCACGTTGCCCGCCGCGTCGACCAGCGTCACGCGGGCGTCGGCGAGGGGACCGTGCGGCGCCCGGACGACACCCTGGAGCTGCGCACCGGAGTCGAGGTCGACCTCGATGCGGGTGACACCGGCGCCGCCCACCTCGACGGGCAGGGCCCGCGGCCGGTACCCGGCGGCGTTCACCGCGACGGTCACCACGCCCGGCACCAGCTCGGCGAAGGAGAACTCGCCGTTCTCACCGGTGGTCCCGGTGGCCAGCAGGTCGCCGCGCACATCGGTGACGATCACCATGGCGTCCTTGACCGGCAGCGTGGTCTCCGCGCCCCGCACCACACCGCTCAGTCCGCTGGTGCCGCTGAGCAGGATGTCGTACGCCACCGGCTCGTCGTTGACGACGATGGTGGACGCCTGCGGCTGGAAGCCGTCGGCGGAGGCGATCAGGACGTAGGAGCCCGCGGTGGGCGCGTCCACCGTGTAGGCGCCGTCGCCCTGCGCGACCGAGCGGCCCAGCTGGCGGCCCGCCAGCGAGATCAGCGTCACCGCGGCCTGCGGCACCGGCGCGCCCTCGGCGCCCCGGACGAAGCCGCGCACCGGGACCCCGCCGGGACCGGAGGCCTGGGCGTCGGGAGCCACCGTGGCGACGGCCGCGAGGCGCTGGGTGCCCGCCGGGCCGGCCTCGGTGCTGGAGGCGGCCGACGCCCAGCTGGGCGCCTTGTCCTCGGCGGCGGCCGAGAACTGGTCGGCGGCGGAGACGGCGGCCTGCTCCTGGGCCTCGGCGACGGCCGGGGCCGCCACCGGGTCCACCGGCGCCGGCTCGCCCTCGGCGGCCTGCGCGAGGCCGCCGCGGGTCCGCAGCGGGACCTCCTTGATGAACAGCGTGATCAGGAAGGCGATGGCCGCCATGGCGCCGGCGATCAGGAAGATGTCGGCGATGCCGTGCCCGTAGGCGCCCTCCACGACCGTGCGCAGCGGCGCCGGGAGCTTGGCGACGTCCGGGATGCTGCTGCTGGAGCCGGAACCGCCCATGGCGGCCTGGTACTTCGGGTCGAGGGCGGCCAGGCCGTCCTTGACGTAGTGGGTGATCCGGTTGGCCAGCACGGCACCGAGCGCCGAGACGCCGACCGCACCGCCGAGGGAACGGAAGAAGGTGACCGTGGAGCTGGCCGAACCGAGGTCGCTCGGGTCGACCTGGTTCTGCGTGCACAGCACCAGGTTCTGCATCATCATGCCGATGCCGAGACCCAGCAGGGCCATGAAGATCGCCATCTTCCAGTACGCCGTGTCGTACCGGATGGTGCCCAGCAGGCCGAGGCCGGCGGTCACCAGGACGCCACCGCTGACCAGCCACGCCTTCCAGCGCCCGGTGCGGGTGATGAACTGGCCGGAGACGGTGGAGGCGACGAACAGGCCGCCGATCATCGGGATGGTCAGGACACCCGACATGGTCGGGGTCTTGCCCCGGGCCAGCTGGAAGTACTGGCTGAAGAACACCGTGCCGGTGAACATCGCGATACCGACGAAGAGCGAGGCGAGGGACGCCAGCGTGATCGTGCGGTTGCGGAACAGCCGCAGCGGGATGATCGGCTCGGTGGCCTTGGACTCGACCAGCACGAACAGCAGCGCGAGCACGATCGAGCCGCCCACCATGGCGGCGGTCTGCCAGGACAGCCAGTCGTACTTGTCACCGGCGAAGGTGACCCAGATCAGCAGCAGCGAGACGGCCGCGGCGACCAGGGTGGCGCCGGACCAGTCGACCTTCACGTTCCGCTTGACGACGGGCAGGTGCAGGGTCTTCTGCAGGACGATCAGCGCGAGGACCGCGAAGGGCACGCCGACGTAGAAGCACCAGCGCCAGCCCAGCCAGGAGGTGTCGGTGATGACACCGCCGAGGAGCGGACCGCCGACGGTGGCGACGGCGAACGTCGCGCCGAGGTAGCCGGAGTAACGCCCACGCTCGCGGGGGGAGATCATCGCGGCCATGACGATCTGCGCCAGGGCGGACAGACCGCCGGTGCCGATGCCCTGGATCACGCGGCAGACGATCAGCATGCCGGGGTTCTGCGAGAGCCCGGCCGCCATCGACGCCACGACGTAGATGATCAGGGCTATCTGGACGAGCGCCTTCTTGCTGTACAGGTCGGCGAGCTTGCCCCACAGGGGAGTGGAGGCGGTCATCGACAGCAGGGCGGCGGTGACCACCCAGGTGTAGGCCGACTGGCCGCCGCCGAGGTCACCGATGATCTTCGGCAGTGCGTTGGAGACGATCGTGGACGACAGGATCGCCACGAACATGCCGAGCAGCAGCCCGGAGAGCGCCTCCATGATCTGCCGGTGCGTCATCGGAGCGCCGTCCGGAGACGCGCCCCCGTGCCTGGCGTGGGCCCGCACACCGGCTGGTGTGGTCGTTGCCATGGGCTTCCTTTGCTTACGTGTTTGCGGGTGTACGGGTGGTCTCTTCGATTACGGCGTCTTCGACCACGGCTGCTCGGCCATGGGCTCGGGGAGCCGGACCGGGGTGGACCGGCAGTCGCCGAAGCTGTCGCGCAGCCGGGTCATCAGCCGGATGAGCTGGCCGACCTCGTCGTCGGTCCAGTCGCTCAGCCGTTCCGTCAGCAGGTGCGTGGTCCGCCGGGACAGGTCGTCGAGCCGGTCGAGGCCGGCGGGCGTCAGGCGCAGGATGCGCGAGCGCTTGTCCGCGGGGTCCGGCAGCCGGTCGATCCAGCCGCGGGCGGCGACGTGCGCGACATGGCGGCTGGTCACCGACAGGTCCACGGCGAGCAGCTCGGCGAGCTTGCTCATGCGCATGTCCCCGTGACGGCCCAG
>NZ_JBFACU010000096.1:0-2860 GCF_040641015.1 Streptomyces sp. NPDC021356
GCAGCACCTGCGTGCCGGTCATGTCGGTCACCGTGACGACCGCGTGCGACACGGCCCATCCGTCCCGGGTGCGGATCCTCGCGGTCAGTCCCATCGACGTGTACTCCCTGGAAAACGCTGCTGGTGAAGTGTGACAAAGAGGGTGGGGGAAGGGGTCGGCCCGCGGCCGCGGGGGCGTCCGCTGTTCCGCTTGTCGGCGAACGTGTGCGCCCTCGCTGCCGCGGGCCGGTGGAGGGGCTACTCGCCGGGGTGGGCGAGCGTGATGTCGTGGCCGTCGACGCCCCGGCCGGCCACGGTCAGCCCGGTCGCCGCCGGCGGGTAGCCGGTCGCGATGACCGTGTACTCGCCGCTGTCCAGGTCGGTGAAGGCGTACGCGCCGTCCGCGCCGGTGGTGGCCGTGCCGACCACGTTGCCGGCCGCGTCCACGAGCGTCACCCGCGCATCGGCGAGCGGACCGTGCGGGGCACGCACCACGCCCTGGAGCTGGGCGCCGGCCTGGAGGTCGATCTCGATCCGGGTGACGCCGGTCCCGCCCACCTCCAGCGGCAGGGCCCGCGGCCGGTGCCCGGCGGCGTTGACGGCCACGGTCACCACGCCCGGCACCAGCTCCGCGAAGGAGAACTCGCCGTTCTCGCCGGTCGTCCCGGTGGCCAGCAGGTCGCCGCGCACGTCGGTGACGATGACCATCGCGTCCTTCACCGGCGCACCTCCCTCGGCGGAGCGCACCACACCGCTCAGCCCGCTGGTGCCGCTGAGCAGGATGTCGTACGCCACCGGCTCACCGTTCACCACGATCGTGGAGGCCTGCGGCTGGAAGCCGTCCGCCGAAGCGATCAGCACGTACGAACCCGCACCCGGCGCGTCCAGGGCGTAGGCGCCGTCCGGCTGCGCCACCGAGCGGCCCAGCTGGCGGCCCGTCAGCGAGATCAGCGTCACCGCGGCCTGCGGCACCGGCACACTCTCCGCACCTCGCACGTAGCCGCGCACGGGGATCCCGCCGCCGCTCTCCTGGGCCGGCTCGCCGGGGGCCAGGGTGGCGACGGCCGCGAGGCGCTGGGTGCCCTCCGGGCCGGGTTCGGTGCTCGCCGCGGCGGTGGCCCAGCTCGGCACCCGCTGCTCGGCTGCGGCCTCGACGGGTGCGGGGGCGGCGGTCTGGGCGGCCTCGACCGGCATCGCGGCCGGTGCGGGGGCCTCGCCCGCGTTCTGCTGCTGGGCAGCCTGGGCCAGGGCGCCGGTGGTACGCAACGGAACCTCCTTGATGAACAGGACGACGAGGAAGGCGACGAACGCGCAGGGCGCGGCGTAGAGGAAGGCGTCGGCGATGCCGTGCCCGTAGGCACCCTCCAGCCAGGTGCGCACCGCGTGCGGGAGCGCGTTCATGTCGGGCAGCTCACCGCCGCCGCTCACCGCCTTGGCGGCGGCGGCCCGCGTGTGCGGGCTCAGGGACGTGATGGTGTCCTTGGCGTGGTGGCTGATACGGGTCGACATCACCGAGCCGAGCACCCCGACGCCGACGGCGCCGCCGAGGGTCCGGAAGAAGCTGACCGTCGACGACGCCGAGCCGAGGTCCTGCGGGGCGACCTGGTTCTGGGTGGACAGCACCAGGTTCTGCATCGTCATGCCGACGCCGACGCCGAGCAGCGCCATGTAGATGGACAGATGCCAGTACGGGGTGTCGTAGCGCATGGTGCCCAGCAGGCCCAGGCCCGCGGTCAGGCACGCGCCGCCTGCCACCAGCCAGGCCTTCCAGCGGCCGGTGCGGGTGATGATCTGGCCGGAGACCATGGAGGCGACGAACAGGCCGCCGATCATGGGGATCGTCATGACGCCCGACATGGTCGGGGTCTTGTCGCGGGCCAGCTGGAAGTACTGCGAGAAGAACACGGTGCCCGAGTACATGCCGACACCGACGAAGAGCGAGGCCAGCGAGGCCAGCGCGATGGTGCGGTTGCGGAACAGGCGCAGCGGGATGATCGGCGCGCTCGCCCTGGTCTCCACGAACACGAACAGCAGCGCCAGTACGATCACGCCGCCCACCATCGTGAACGTCTGCCACGACACCCAGTCGTACTTGTCGTTCGCGAAGGTGACCCAGAGCAGCAGCAGCGAGGCCGCGGCGGTGATGAAGAAGGCACCCGCCCAGTCCACCTTGACCTGGCGCTTGGCGACCGGCAGGTGCAGGGTCTTCTGCAGCACCAGCAGGGCGATCAGGGCGAAGGGGATGCCGACGAAGAGGCAGTAGCGCCAGCCCAGCCAGGAGGTGTCGGTGATGACACCGCCGAGCAGCGGGCCGCCGACGGTCGCGACGGCGAACGTGGCGCCGGTGTAGCCGGAGTAGCGGCCACGCTCACGCGGCGCGATCATCGCGGCCATGATGACCTGGACAAGCGCGGACAGGCCGCCCGCGCCCAGGCCCTGGACGACCCGCGCGGTGATCAGCATGGCGGGGTTCTGCGCCAGGCCCGCTATGACCGAGCCCGCGACGTAGATCACCAGGGCCAGCTGGACGAGCGCCTTCTTGCTGAGCAGGTCGGAGAGCTTGCCCCACAGGGGCACCGAGGCCGTCATGGCGAGCAGCGCCGCGGTGACGACCCAGGTGTACGCCGACTGGCCGCCGCCGAGGTCCTTGATGATCGTCGGCAGGGCGTTCGTGACGATCGTCGAGGACAGGATGGCGGCGAACAGTCCGAGCAGCAGCCCGGAGAGCGCCTCCATGATCTGCCGGTGCGTCATCGGAGCGTCGTCCGGGGACGCGCCCCCGTGCTTGGCGTGGGCCCGCACACCGGCTGGTGTGGTCGTTGCCATGGGCTTCCTTTGCTTACGTGTTTGCGGGTGTACGGGTGGTCTCTTCGATTACGGC
>NZ_JBFACU010000097.1:0-2318 GCF_040641015.1 Streptomyces sp. NPDC021356
CTCCGACACCCGCTCCCACATCATCCGCGGCCTGCGACACCTGCGCACCAAACGGGAAACCCTCCCCCCGAAGAAGCACGGCAACATCCCCCTGTGAGCCCCCTGGGAGACCACATGACCATCAAGGTCGTACGAGGCAACCCCACCCCGGAGGAGCTGGCCGCCGCACTGGCGGTGGTCCGGGCGCGCGCCGCGGCGGCGGCCGACCGTCCGTCCGGCGCGCCCCGCCCCCGGGACTCCTGGGCCGACCCGTCCCGCATCGCCGCCCACCGGATCCCCCACCCCGGCCCGGCGGCCTGGTCCCGCACGTACTGGCCCGGCTGACCGCCCCGGGCCCGGCCCCGGGCCACCCCCAGGACGCCCGGGGACGCCCGGGCCCGCCCCGGCGCCAACTTGAGTACGCGTACTCAGGCGCCGCACCCGCCCGCCCCCGGACCATCGAGGAATGCTGTGGTCCGACCCCGAGAACGAGCCGCCGAAGGAACTGCGCGACATGCAGGCCATGTTGCGGCGGCTCGGTGTTCTCATGGCGCTGGCCATGGTGGTCGCGATGGTGGCGATCGGCCTGAGGTGAGCGCTGCCGCCTGCGCCGATACGCTGGCCGCATGACTGACCAGCCGCGCCGCCGACTCGTACTCGCCTCCCAGTCCCCCGCCCGGCTCGCTCTGCTCCGGCAGGCCGGGCTGGACCCGGAGGTGATCGTCAGCGGGGTCGACGAGGACGCGATCACCGCGCCCACGCCCGCCGAACTGGCGCTCGCCCTCGCCGAGGCGAAGGCCTCCGTCGTGGCGGCCCGGCCGGAGGTCAAGGGCGCCCTGGTGATCGGCTGCGACTCGGTGCTCGACCTCGACGGCCGGGCCCTCGGCAAGCCCGCCGACGCCGAGGAGGCGCTCGCCCGCTGGAAGGCGATGCGCGGACGGGCCGGGACGCTCCAGACCGGGCACTGCGTCTGGGACACGGCCGGCGGCCGTCACGCCGCGGCCACCGCCTCCACCGTGGTCCGCTTCGGCGAGCCGACGGACGAGGAGATCGCCGCGTACGTCGCCTCGGGCGAGCCCCTCCACGTGGCCGGCGCCTTCACCCTGGACGGCCGGTCGGCCCCCTTCATCGACGGCATCGACGGCGACCACGGCAACGTCATCGGCCTCAGCCTGCCCCTGCTGCGCAGGCTGCTGGCGGAACTCGGCGTGGGCATCACCGAGTTGTGGGCCCCGGCCCAGGAGAACTGAGTCCGCCCTGAGGTACCGGGGCCGGGCAGGGGGCCGCGAGCTCGGCCTGAGCGACCGTGCCTGAGGTACCGGGCCGGGCAGGGGACCGCGGGCCAGGCCTGAGCGGCCGTGGGCGCGGCGGGGAGCCAAGGCCGGTTCAGGGGGCCGTGGGCTCGGCCGGAGGGGCCGCCGGGGCCGGCCCGCCGCCCTGCGGGCCGCCCGCCGACGCGCCGTCCCGCGGCTCCGCCTGCGGGTCGTACGTCATCAGGAGCAGCACGATCAGCGCCAGTACGACGATCATGAACAGGAACGCCGCCCAGCCCACCAGCCCCCACGCGAAGGCGCCCAGCAGCGCGTGGACCACGGCCGCGCTGACGAGCAGCCCGCGTCCGAACCCGGCCGGGCGGCGGCCCCGCACGGCGACGAGCAGGGCGACCAGAGCGCACAGGGCGAGGTAGAGGCCGAAGACCACTCCGGCGATCTTCGAGGACGTCGACATCATGTTCGAGTCCAGACCGGCCAGGGACATCCGCTGCCGGTGGACGACCTCACCGAGGAGCCAGTTCACCGCCGCGAAGCCGAGGGCCTCCGCGAAGAGCACGACCGCCACGACCCATGCCACCGGTCTGCGCACCACCGGATCCACCCACTTCCGACCACCGCTCCACCCGGAGCCCTGTTACCGCCAGTACCGTCAGACATCGCGAACGCTACTAACCGGTAAACCTGGGGACAAGAGTCCTGCCGAGGGCAAAGATTCATTGGGCCATTCGTAGGGACTCCACAAAGAAACGAAGTGGGCCGCAGCACCCTCTCACAGAGACCTTGACCACACCGGCGGGCTAGGGTTTTCCGAAAGAGTCCTGCGTACCAAGGTGCGACTAGGACTTTCGCGGGTCGAGCGAGCCTCGAATCACGCTCCGTGTGGGCAAGCTCACCATTGGGGACGGGTCGAAGTGCCGTGTCGGCAGTCCCTAAACTCGGCTTGTTTCAAGGAGGGAGCCTCAATCGTGCGCAAGGTGCTCATCGCCAACCGTGGCGAAATCGCTGTCCGCGTGGCCCGGGCCTGCCGGGACGCCGGAATCGCGAGCGTGGCCGTCTACGCGGACC
>NZ_JBFACU010000098.1:0-2172 GCF_040641015.1 Streptomyces sp. NPDC021356
ACGGAGCGGTTTTTGGAGGCGAAGTTCGCGCGGAAGCCGCGGATCGCGGCGGCGAACGTGGCGGCGTTCCGGGCGGGGTGGAACTTCGGGGAGACGACGGAGGATTTCGCGGTCTCCTACGAGGTGGCGCCGGCGGGGTCGGCGTTCGCGCCGGGGGTGTACCGCAACATCTCGGGGAATCTGGCGCTGGCCTACGGGCTGATCGCCGCCGCGCGGCAGGCGGATCTGCCGCTGTTTCTGGGTTCGTATCCGATCACTCCGGCCTCGGACATCCTGCACGAGCTGTCGAAGCACAAGAACTTCGGGGTGCGCACGTTCCAGGCGGAGGACGAGATCGCCGGGATCGGCGCGGCCCTGGGCGCGGCGTTCGGCGGCGCGCTGGCGGTGACGACGACGTCGGGGCCGGGGGTGGCCCTCAAGAGCGAGACGATCGGGCTGGCGGTGTCGCTGGAGCTGCCGCTGCTGGTGGTGGACATCCAGCGCGGCGGCCCCTCCACGGGCCTGCCGACCAAGACGGAGCAGGCCGACCTGCTGCAGGCGATGTACGGCCGCAACGGTGAGGCGCCGGTGCCGGTGGTGGCCCCCCGGACGGCGGCGGACTGCTTCGCGGCGGCGCTGGAGGCGGCCCGGATCGCGCTGGCCTACCGCACCCCGGTCTTCCTGCTCTCCGACGGCTACCTGGCCAACGGCTCCGAACCCTGGCGCATCCCCGACATCAGCGAACTGCCGGATCTGAAGGTGGCCTTCGCCAGCGGCCCCAACCACACCCTGGCCGACGGCACCGAGGTGTTCTGGCCCTACAAGCGTGATCCGCGCACCCTGGCCCGCCCCTGGGCCCTGCCGGGCACACCCGGTCTGGAACACCGTATCGGCGGGATCGAGAAACAGGACGGCACCGGGAACATCTCCTACGACCCGGCCAACCACGACTTCATGGTCCGCACCCGCCAGGCCAAGATCGACAACATCACCGTCCCCGACATCGAGGCCGACGACCCCGACCACGCCCGCACCCTGGTCCTGGGCTGGGGATCGACCTACGGCCCCATCACCGCAGCCGTGCGCCGGCTGCGGGCCGACGGCATCGCGATCGCGCAGGCCCACCTGCGCCACCTCAACCCCTTCCCCGCCAACCTGGACACCCTCCTGCACTCCTACGACAAGATCGTCGTCCCGGAGATGAACCTCGGCCAGCTCACCACCCTCATCCGCGCGAAATACCTGGTCGACGCCCGCCCCCACACCCAGGTCAACGGCATGCCCTTCAAAGCCGAACAACTCGCCACGGCACTCAAGGAGGCCATCGATGCCTGAGACGTCCCCCACCGCCCCGGGCACCGCCCAGCCCCTGACCCTCGTGCCGAAGGCCACCGCCGCGCAGTCGATGAAGGACTTCAAGTCCGACCAGGAAGTCCGCTGGTGCCCGGGCTGCGGCGACTACGCCATCCTCGCCGCCGTCCAGGGCTTCATGCCCCAGCTCGGCATCGCCCGCGAGAACATCGTCTTCGTCTCCGGCATCGGCTGCTCCTCCCGCTTCCCGTACTACATGAACACCTACGGGATGCACTCCATCCACGGCCGCGCCCCCGCCATCGCCACCGGCCTGGCCACCAGCCGCCGCGACCTGTCCGTCTGGGTCGTCACCGGCGACGGCGACGCCCTCTCCATCGGCGGCAACCACCTCATCCACGCCCTGCGCCGCAACGTCAACCTCAAGATCCTGCTGTTCAACAACCGCATCTACGGCCTCACCAAGGGCCAGTACTCCCCCACCTCCGAACGCGGCAAGATCACCAAGTCCACCCCCATGGGCTCCCTGGACGCCCCCTTCAACCCCGTCTCCCTCGCCCTGGGCGCCGAAGCCACCTTCGTCGCCCGCACCATCGACTCCGACCGCAGACACCTCACCGAGGTCCTGCAACAGGCCGCCGCCCACCCCGGCACCGCCCTCATCGAGATCTACCAGAACTGCAACATCTTCAACGACGGCGCCTTCGACGCCCTCAAAGACACCCAGCAGGCCGCCCACGCGCTCATCCGCCTGGAACACGGCCGGCCCGTCCGCTTCGGCACCGACGGCGAACACGGCGTCCTGCGCGACCCACGCACCGGCGACCTCCACGTCGTCACCGTCACCCCCGGCAACGAAGCCGACCTCCTCGTCCACGACGC
>NZ_JBFACU010000099.1:0-2154 GCF_040641015.1 Streptomyces sp. NPDC021356
TTCCCTACCTGCCGGGGGCGCGACCCCGCCGCCGGGACCCACCCCCTCTCTCTGTCCTACGACCGATCGCTACCAGCGCATGCCGAGGGCGGTCCATTCCGCCCGCTGCTCGTCGGACAGCTTGTCGGCCCGGCGGCGGGTGTTGTCGACGACGGCACCGAGCTTGATCTCGGTCCCGTCCGGCAGCACCTCCACCGCCTTGCGGGGGACCCGCAGGTGTCCTTCCCGTTCGAAGAACTGCCGGGCGGCCGCGAGGTTGACCGCCCGCGCGGCCTCCCGCCGCCCCACCGGCCTCGCCGCGCCCCCCGCTCCCTCGGGGCCGGCGGGGGCTGGCTCCAGGCCCAGCGACTCCAGGAGGTACTGCTGGGCGGGCATGAGCCGCTCCCACCCGGCGCGCTGCCCGGCCGCCCACGCGCCGAGGTCTTCGCCCTGCACGATGACCGCGCCCGCGACCTCGGGGAGCGGGGCGCCGGCGCGGACGTGTGCCTGACACAGCCGGTAGAAGCGCTGCCACCCCGCATCCCACACCGGACACCACCCCGCATCGATCGCCTCCAGCGCCTCCCTACGCCCCTCGGTCAGCTCCCCAGTGCTCGGTACGCCTGTATCCCCGGCCGCGCGCCGCGCGGCGTTCTGAGCCGCCTTCCGGGCGGCCTGACGCTGATTCTTGGCCCACGTCCCGATGGGCTGCCCCTCCCACACGGCCGTGGCCGGAGGGACGAAGTGGCCGTGCACGTCCGCGTACGAGCGGGCCACGGCCAGCATGCCGTCCCACTCCGTGTAGACCGACCACACCATGCCCAGCGCTTCCAGCTCGGCCACCCGCTCAGCCTCCAGCGCCCCGGCCGCGTAGTACCGGCGCTGATCCGCCAACCACGCACCCAACGGGTAGGAACCGACCTCCGCCCAGTCCTGCGGGCTCCGGAACGCCACCGGCACCGACAGCACCTCCGAACCGGTCTCCCGCAGCCACCGCGACGCGGCCTCGATGCCGCGCCGCCAGTACGCCCCTTCGGGGTCGATGACCCGCAGCCGCACGAACGCAGCCACCGCCGCAGGATCGCGCTCGGTGCTGAACCGCAGCACGCCGGCCGCCGCCGCACTCACCCGCGCCGACCGCTCGGTGCCCTCGGCCTGGTCCTCGTCCTGGTCCCCGGCCGTGTCAGCCAACTCGCCCTCCTCACGGGCGACTTCGCGTCCCTTCGGGCCGCTGCGCGGCCTCGGGTCGGCCAGTGCTTCCACGGTGTCCGTGTCGTGCGCTCGCAGCGCCCCGAGGACCTTCGCCAGGGTCCCGTAGGCGTCCGAGGTGAGCATCGCGTTTTCGTCCTCGTCCGGTCCGAGGAATACCGGCACGATCAGAGTGGCCAGCTTCCCGTGCCCCGGATGCATACGCAGGGCACGCCCGACCATCTGCACGATATCCACCATCGAGCCCCGGGCGTCAGCGAAAAGAACCGAGTCACACTCGGCAGTATCCACCCCTTCACCGAGGACACGAACCGACGAAAGCACCCGCAATTTCGCGAGAACATCACGACCCGAAAATTCATCGCCACCGAGGAAATCGGAAGCGAACTCATCGAGCACCTTCCGCCGGTGCGCGGGAACGTGCTCGCCGTAAAGCCAGTCGGCCCATACCTGTTCTGCGGGCGGGAACGCCTCGGGATCGTCCTCGGCCAACCGCAGCGCTACGCCGGGAATCGTGGCGGCCATGGCTTCCGCCTCCCCGACCCGGGAGTGGAACGAGAGCACCCGCCGGAACCGCTCCGCCGACGCGGCCCGCATCAACCCCGCCGCGATCGCGGACAGCCGCGCCCCGCGCACCCCATCCGACGCCGCATCCCCGGCCTGCAACGCCGCCCACAGCTCAGGATCCCGGATATCCATGCACAGCACCTGATACGGCGCCACCAGGCCCAACCGGATGGCATCCGACAGCTTCAGCTTGTACGCCACGGGACCAAAGACGGGCGAGTCCTCGTCCATGCTCGCCACCAACCGCGGCGTCTCCCCCTCCGCCGCCTCCCAGATCCGGGCCGTGGCCGTCATGTACACCCGCTGTGAGGTTCGGGGAAGGCGCCACTGGGGTGTTCGGGTTTCCGCGTCACTGATGCGGGCTGGTGTTCGTGCTGGTCGGTCAGCATTTCGGTTGGT
>NZ_JBFACU010000100.1:0-2051 GCF_040641015.1 Streptomyces sp. NPDC021356
ATCCAGAGTTCGTCAGGAACCAACCGCTGCGACAGACCAACACCCATGACACGGCATCATGCCGCATCAGCCTCAAACCACGTGAGACAAGCTCTCAGTTGTCGATCAGTCTGCTCGCGAGTGTCGAAGAGAAATGACGGCACTGCGGAGTGAGTGAGGGGTACGCGGGGCGGCCAGCCGCCCGTCAAGGCGGCTGGCCGTCGAGGCAGGTAGCGGCAGGAGAGCGATGCGTATGTGGTGGACGCGGTGCTATGAGTCCAAGAGTGCCAGCGCTTCCTTCGCGTTGTGTTCGGCGATTTCCTGCATCGCCGTGCGGTGCGGGAAATCGCCGTCGAGCAAACGAAGGGGGCCGGCCACCAGTGAGAGACGCATCGCGAGCATGTAGAGGTCGAGCCGTGCCGGATCGAGTCCGGGGCGGGACAGAGCTGGGTACTGATCACCGAAACGAAGCTGCAGGAACACGTGCTCCCACTCGACATCGAAGAACATCAGGCCCTCGATGTCGATGAGGACGGGGTGGCCGGAGGCATCGACCAGGACGTGGTCGGGCCCGAGTTCGCCGTGGATCAGTCCGTGCTGCGTGCGTGGAGCCACTCGTGTGGCCAGCTCCTGCAAGCGATCCTGCAAAGAAGCCGCGGCTGATCCGATGCTGGGGTCGCGGTCGGCCGCCTCAGCGGCGTCCTCGATGGCACGTTCGAGCACCAGTTGCTCGCATGAATCGCCACTCGCTTTGTCGCCCCGTTCGAGCACGTCCACCCTGCCGTAGTGCTGACTGTGCTGCTGGTGCATCACGTCGAGCATTGCGGCCAGCTCGCTCAAGGCATTGGATGCACGTGCGGGATCTGTTGGCAAGAGCGATTCCAGAGTGGCGCCGGCAACGTCCTCGACAACTGCCACGTCCGCCGGGCAGCGGCGTCGGCTGTCGTCAGCGAGAAGCACCTCTGGAACCCGGACTCCCAGGCCGTCGAGTTTCCCCTGAGCCGCTAGGAAGGGGGCCAGCCCAGAGGCGGGAGCGAACGGGTGAGCCGGGTCGATGGCTTCCGCAGCCGGCCAGAAGTTCTCGGCCTCGGCCCAGCTGTAGACGATCACACTCGCTGCACGTGTTTCGCTCGTGTGAACCCGGTAGACCCCCTTCTTGCTCCCGCCGCGCAACCGGTCCACTCCGACAACGCGAGCGTCCGCCCCCAGTGCTTCATGCACGATCCCTGACAAGGCTTCACTATCCGTGAACTGGCGCATCTGCCGACCCTATCCCCGGCCCGACGCACCGTTGGGCCGAGTCGGCTTCCAGTGAATCAGCCGGCCTTGGCAGGTTCTTCGGCTCGTGCTCGGGTGCTGGCGAGGCGGTAGACACCTCACGGTGCCAAGCGGTCAAGCCGGGGTCGCGAGAGGCCTGTAGCCTTCTGGCTGTTCGATTGCGGGCAGGGGGTGGGGATGCGATGGACGTAGTGCGAGTCATGGAGTCGTTGGCAGAGCAGGGTGTGACGGTGCTGTTCAAGGTCGACGCCGAGCGCATACGCGATGCGACGAAGCCTTGGACCGTCGTCGCGAGCGGGGCTCCGCTTCGGGATGATCTCTTGGTCCGCGCGGACGCCGTCTCTCTGGAGGCGTGCCTGGAGGTCTGCCTTCCGCGGCTGCGTGAGTTTGGTTTGGTGATTCCCGATTGACGGCGCGGTCCGGGCGGGCAACGAGCTGTGATTGAGCTTCCCGAAGGGTCATGGTGGGACTGGGACATTGTCGCCTGGGACCCCGGGCGGTTGAGTCTGGGCGCCGGGCACGACATCTCATATGCCCATGGCCTGGAGTTGGTGTTCAGCGACCCGGTCTTTGTCACGTGCCCGGCCACCTTTCAGGATCCTGTGTTTCGTGCGCCGACGCCTGACGAGGTCCAGCTCATTGCCCGGCAGGTCGGCGAGGCACCTCCCGTACTGGCTGCCTTCGAGGCCGATGCGGCGGGGGTTGCGTCCAGGGAAGTGGTGTACGGGTTCGACCTGATCCGGGGGTTTGCTCCGGCATCGGGATGGTGCCCGCATAGATGAACGGCCACCGGC
>NZ_JBFACU010000101.1:0-1751 GCF_040641015.1 Streptomyces sp. NPDC021356
TGCTGGTCCGCCGTTACCTGTCCGACCCCGTGGTCCACTCCGTCGACCCGTCGGCCGGGGCCGTCACCACCATGGAGCACCACGTGCTCCACGTGCACGACGCGGACAAGCACCGCACGACCACCGAGATCGCGGCCCGGGACGGGCGGGTGATCATGTTCCTGGACACCAAGCACGCCGTGGACCGGCTGACCGAGCACCTGCTGAACAGCGGTGTCCGCGCGGCGGCCCTGCACGGCGGCAAGTCCCAGCCCCAGCGCACCCGGACCCTGGCGCAGTTCAAGGACGGTCACGTCACCGTGCTGGTGGCCACCAACGTCGCGGCCCGCGGCATCCACGTCGACAGCCTCGACCTGGTCGTCAACGTGGATCCGCCCAGCGACCACAAGGACTACCTGCACCGCGGCGGGCGCACGGCCCGCGCCGGGGAATCCGGCAGCGTCGTCACCCTCGTGACCCCCGGCCAGCGCCGCGGCATGACCCGGCTGATGGCTTCGGCCGGCATCACCCCGCACATCACCCCCGTCCGCTCGGGCGAGACGGAGCTGAGCCGCATCACGGGTGCCCAGGCGCCCTCCGGCGTCCCGGTGGTCATCACCGCGCCTGTCACGGAACGCTCCCCCCGCGCGTCCTCGCCGTCCCGGGGCCGCCGGGGCCGCACCGGCCAGGGACGGCCCGCCGGCGCGGAGGTCCTCCGCAGGGCACGGCAGCGGCCCGGCAGCAACGAATCGGCTGCTTAGGCGGCCCGGCGCGGTTCCCGCCCCGTGGCCTCGCGGGAGCCGTGGCCGTAGTGCTCTCACGGGGCCGCAAGCGCCACCGGACCGACCAGCCGGCCCCTACCGAAGGAGACACCGTTGACGCCCTCGCGGACGCAGTACCACGTGCCGGACCCCACCCCCGTGACCGTGGCCGAGGACGCCGCACACGGTCCCCGGGTGTGTGACGACATGACCGTCGAGGTGGCTCTGGCCGTCATGGCGGGTGCCCGGGTCGAGTACCTGACCGTGTGCGACGGGGACGACCAGCGCACGGGCCTGATCACCCTGGTCCGGCTCGCCCTCCTGCGCGGCAGTTCCGCGTACACCGACCGGATCCGCCTGCGGGACGTCCTCGACGGGCCGGCGCCGTCACCCGGTGCTCGCGCCGACCGCTTCGGTGAGGACGGCCGGGTCCCGGGCGTCCTCGCCCCCTCGTGCTGATCCGCCCCGCCCCGGGCGGCCCGTTCCCCTTGCCGCCGTTCTCCTCCCGCCGCGGCTTCTCCCCCTGTGAGGCATCATGCGCTGTGTCATCGCCCGGTATCCGTTCGAGCTGACCAGGACCGGGGTGCTGGCCTCGATGAAGGGCGTCAGGCCCGAGCTGGTCACGAGTGAGTCCGTGACCATCGGCCGCCGCCGCTACCCCGTCAAGCAGGCGGGCCGGGTCATCACGCGACAGGACCCGCGTGACTTCTCCGCCGACGAAGTCATGCGGGCCATGAGGCGCCTCGGCTTCACGTGCCACGAGCGCCCCGAGGCCGCAGCCGCGTGCGCCACCGCTCCGCTCCGGACCGCTTCGGCACTGCTCGGCGGTACCGCGCCCCTGGCTGTGTGACGCCAGGCGGTAAACCACACTCAGGATCCCGGTGGGGGGGCGGGGGCCGGGGGGGGGGGGGGGGCCCCCCCCCCCGCCCCCCCCCCGGGGGGGGGGGCACCGCGAAAATCCAGAAAAAGCCCCCCAAAAAGGGGTTGCGGGGATGGGGGGGGAAGAGTGGG
>NZ_JBFACU010000102.1:0-1740 GCF_040641015.1 Streptomyces sp. NPDC021356
GTCGCTCGGTGAGACGCTGCCGGAGTACATGGTGCCGTCCGCGGTCGTGGTCCTGGACGCGCTCCCGCTGACCCCGCACGGCAAACTCGACCGCAGGGCGCTGCCCGCACCCGAGTACACCGTCACGTCGCGGGACCGCAGCACACGTTCGCCACGCGAGGACATCCTGTGCGGTCTCTTCGCCGAGGTGCTCGGCCTGCCTGAGGTCGGTGTCGAGGACAGCTTCTTCGACCTGGGCGGTCACTCCCTGCTGGCCACGCGCCTCGCGAGCCGCATCCGTTCCGCACTCGGCGCCGAACTGGCCGTGCGGCAGATCTTCAGCACACCCACCGTCGCCGCGCTGGCCCAGGCACTCGACACCGCGCACACGGGTCGCACGCCGGTTGTCCGCGCCGCCTCCCGGCCGGACCGGCTGCCGCTGTCCTTCGCCCAGCGCGGCCTCTGGTTCCTGCACCGGCTGGAGGGCCCGAGCCCGACGTACAACATGCCGGTGTCGCTGCGACTGACGGGCGCACTGGACCGCGATGCCCTGCGGACGGCTCTCGGCGCGGTCGTCGCCCGGCACGAGTCCCTGCGCACGGTGTTCGGCGAGGACGCCGAGGGCCCCTACCAGAAGGTGCTCCCGGTCGAGGAAGCCGTACCCGCCCTGGACGTCGTACCGACCGACGAGGCCGGACTGCCCGCCGCACTGGAGGCAGCGGCCCGCTACGGCTTCGACCTGACCGCCGAACTTCCTCTGCGCGCTGAGCTGTTCGAGCTGGGGCCGGAGCAGCATGTCCTGCTGGTGCTGGTGCACCACATCGTCGGCGACGGCTGGTCCATGCCGCTGCTCGCCCGCGACCTCACCGCGGCCTACGGCGCCGGCACCACGGACACGGCCCCGCAGTGGCGGGAACTGCCCGTGCAGTACGCGGACTACACGCTCTGGCAGCGAGAGGTACTGGGCTCCGAGGAGGACACCGACAGCCCGATCTCGCGGCAACTGGACTACTGGAAGCAGGCCTTGGCCGGACTCCCCGAGGAACTGGAACTCCCTGCCGACCGGCCGCGGTCCGGCACCGCGTCCTTCGAGGGCGGATCGTTCCCCTTCGAGATACCGGCGGAGCTGCACGCCCGGCTCGTGGAGCTGGCCCGGCGGTGCCAGGCCAGCCCCTTCATGGTGGTGCAGGCCGCGCTGGCGACGCTGCTGTCGCGGCTGGGCGCCGGGACCGACATCCCGCTGGGCACCCCTGTCGCCGGCCGCACCGACGACGCGGTGGAGGACCTGGTCGGCTTCTTCATCAACACACTGGTACTGCGCACGGACCTGTCCGGCAACCCGACCTTCAGGGAACTGGTCGCCCGGGTGCGCGAGACGGATCTCGCCGCGTACGCCCACCAGGACGTTCCCTTCGAGCGGTTGGTGGAGGTTCTCAACCCCACACGTGTCGAGGCAAGGCATCCGCTCTTCCAGGTGCGCTTCGTCTTCAACAACATCGACCAGCAGGCCGCCGCCGACGCGGTGCGCAGTCTGCCCGGTCTCACGGTCGCGCCCGAGCCCGTGGACCTCGGAGCCGCCAAGTTCGACCTGCTCTTCCGGTTCTCCGAACAGCGCGGCACCGACGGCACGCCGGCCGGCATGCGGGGCGCCTTGGAGTACAGCACGGATCTCTTCGACGTGGTGACGGCTGAGCGGTTGGTCGAGCGGTTGGTGCGGGTGTTGGGTGTGGTGGCTGCTGATCCGGGGGTTCGGGTCGGTGG
>NZ_JBFACU010000103.1:0-1699 GCF_040641015.1 Streptomyces sp. NPDC021356
AAGGGCTTGCAGATCATTAACACGTTGTCTTGATCATGCTGCTGGGGTCGCCACTCAGGGCTTGAACCCGAGCCTGGAGGGCTGTGAGGGCGGCGGGCGGGGTGGCTGCCGGCGGGATGACGATGCTGTGCGCCTTGAGCAGTGTCCTGATCTTCAGGAGGGTGCGGTGCATGGCAGTGCGACTGCTGTCGAACAGCACGGCGAGGGGTTCTGCGGCCAGGGCGACCCGCAGGTGAAGGACGGCTGCCAGGACCTGGTCGGGGAAGGCGAGTCGGGGCGGGCGTCCGCGCTTGACGTCGCCGTCGACGGCCAGAGTGTCGGTCAGATCGCTCAGTTGCTGCCGGGACATGCCGGTCAGGGCGGGGTCGGATAATAGAGCATGGTCCCACTCCGGGGCCGGCTTTTGCGGAGTCCGGGGTGCTGGGACGGCGGGGCACGGCTGGGGGTGCACGGCATAGTTCCAGTCGCCGTGGAAGGGGTGTCGGGTCAGTGGCAGGGCCGCCATCTCCGCGTCGCCGATCTGGACTCCGGTGGGGTAGGTGTTGGTGTCCAGCTCGGCCATGACGCGCAGGCCGGTGCGGGTGGTGGTCGCGGCGATGGACTGGACGATGACTTCGTGGCTGGTCAGCGGGCGGCCGCGCCAGTTCATGGTGATGTGGGAGAAGAGCCGGTGCTCGATTTTGTTCCACTTCGATGTGCCCGGCGGTAGGTGGCACACGGTGATCGTCAGTCCTGTTTCGGCAGCGAGCCGGGCGAGTTCGAGCTTCCAGGCCCGGGTGCGGTAGCCGTTTGAGCCGCCCGCGTCGGCGGTGATGAGCAGTCGTGTCGCCTGCGGGTAGGCGGTCCGGCCCTGGCCGGACCACCAGCGGCGGATCGATTCCACTGCGAACGCGGCGGTGTCGTGATCGGTGCCCACGTTGACCCAGCCGGTGTTCGCCGCGAGATCGTAGATCCCGTACGGGACGGCTTTGCCCAGCTGGGGGTCGGCGAAGTCATGGACGTTCACCGGCATCGGATCAGCCGCGGGCCGCCATTGCCGTCCGTTGTTCTTGAACTCGCCGACGAGCTCTTTCTTCTTGGTGTCCACGCTGATCACCGGCTGGCCGGTGTCCCGGTGATCGCGGGCCTGCTCGTTGAGATAACGGAATTGGGCATCCCGGTCCGGATGCTGGCTTCCCTCGATGGTCTTGGCGTTGGCCTGCAGGCTGAAGCCTTCCTCCCGCAGGAGGTCGGCGACGGTGTCCGCACTGACTTTGTGCCCGGCCCGGGCCAGCTCCCGCGCGAGGTTGCGGGTCGACTTGACCGTCCACCGCAGTGGCGACATCGGATCACCGCGCTCGTCCGGCTCGACCAGTGCCAGCAGTGCCGGCCGCAGCCCCGTATCGAGATCTGCGACCCTCTTGCGGCCTCCGCCTGGCCGCCGCACCCGCCCCAGAGGCTCCTCGCCGGTCTCCAGCTCGAACACGCCCTTGCGGACCGTGGTCTCACTCACCGAGGCCGCCCGCGCGACGGCCCGAACACCACCGTGTCCCAGGACACGGGCCTCCGCGGCCATCAGTAGCCGTCGTTGCCGCTCGTCCAGATGCGGGAACAACACCGTGAACTTCACAGCGAGTTGGGTACGGATCTCGTCCGGGATGCGCATACCACACCAACGAGCCACGGGACGGGAAGCAACACCTTGATGATCTGCAAGCCC
>NZ_JBFACU010000104.1:0-1660 GCF_040641015.1 Streptomyces sp. NPDC021356
CCTCGCGCTTTCACGAGATGGGCTGTCCAAGAGCTGATCAGAAACACGGAAAGTGCCCTTGACCTGCAACGATAGGACTTGCTGAGGGTCCTGTTGGCTGCAAAGAAAAGAGCACTTTCCAGGTGAGAGAGACTATCGCGTCGTACCCACGTGTCCGCGTCCAGGGGGACGGCCGGCAGGTGGTCTCGCAGGCAGGTTCGGTCCTGCTGGTGGAGACGATCCGCAAGACCAGTCTCGACCGGGCGATATCCGCCGCGCTGGCGCCCTGGCGGAAGCCACGGGCCGTCCACGATCCCGGGAAGATTCTCCTCGACCTCGCGCTGGCGGTCGCGATGGGCGGAGACTGCCTGGCCGATGTCGCCATGCTGCGGGCCGAGCCGGCCGTCTTCGGCCCGGTGGCCTCCGACCCGACGGTCTCTCGCCTGGTCGACACTCTCGCCGCCTGCGGCGACACGGCATTGCGGGCAATCCGCGCCGCCAGAGCCGAAGTGCGCGAACATGTGTGGCAGTTGGCCCTCGAGACGGCGCCTGATGCGGGCGGAACGGTCACCGTCGACCTGGACGGTGTGCTGGTGATCGCGCACTCGGACAAGGAGGACGCGGCGGCGACCTGGAAGAAGACCTGGGGCCACCACCCGCTGATGGCCTTCGTCGACCACGGACCGGGCGGCACCGGAGAACCCGTCGCGGCCCTGCTCAGGCCGGGGAACGCGGGCTCGAACACCGCCGCCGACCACATCACCGCCACCCGCCTGGCCCTAGCCCAACTACCGAAGAAGTACCGGCGCGGGCGGCAGACCCTGATCCGCACCGACTCCGCGGGCGGCACCCACGACTTCGTCGCCTGGCTCGCCCGGCAGGGCCGCTGGCTGTCCTACTCCGTCGGCATGGTGATCACCGAAGCGATCCACCAGCACGTACTGAAGGTCCCCGCATCGGCCTGGACACCGGCCGTGGAGGCAGACGGCGACATCCGTGACGGAGCCTGGGTCGCCGAACTCACCGGCAGCGTCCTGGACGGCTGGCCCAAGGGCATGCGGCTCATCGTCCGCAAAGAACGGCCGCACCCCGGAGCCCAGTTGAGGCTCACCGACGCGGACGGCATGCGGCTGACCTGCTTCGCCACCAACACCACCGGCCTGCCGATTGCTGAACTCGAACTGCGTCACCGGCTGCGGGCCCGGGCTGAGGACCGGATCCGGGCCGCCCGGGCCACCGGCCTGCGCAACCTCCCCCTGCACCACACCGCCCAGAACAAGGTCTGGCTGGAGATCGTGCAGATCGCCCTCGACCTGCTGGCCTGGCTGCCCATGCTTGCCCTGACCGGCAAGGCCAGGCTTTGGGAGCCCCGCCGCCTACGGCTTCGCCTGTTCTCCGCAGCCGGGCAACTCGCCACCACCGGCCGTCGGCGGATCCTCCGCCTTGCTCGGCACTGGCCCTGGACCAGCCACATCACCGCCGCCCTCAACCGACTCGCCGAACTCCCCAACCCCGGCTGACCAGCAGATTCACCGTCCCGACAAGCAGCACAATCCACCCGGAGAAGTGGAACCCGGCGCCCACCCGACACGACAGTCGGGCCACCGGCCTGACCATCACCCACCGGACAAAGCAAAACGGTCCGCCGACTCCGTCGGCAGACCGTCACGCAAGATCGAGG
>NZ_JBFACU010000105.1:0-1618 GCF_040641015.1 Streptomyces sp. NPDC021356
TGTGCTGGCAGGGGCCACGCCGGTCCTCGTCCACAATTGTGACGAGACTGATGTCACGACGGTATATCGAAAGCAGGACACGTCGATTTCGGCAACCCAGAGATTGTCCATTGATGCAGATGGAAATGTCTCGCATTCGGGCTCTGGTGCCCTGTTCCTGAATATGACTGGAAAGATCGACCACTCGCTTGGATTTAAAGGTGATCTGTTAATCGCGTTTGATGTGCCAACCTCCTATGTCAATGAGATTACCGGAGCGGCACTTCCTCAGCGCATGCCTCCCGGCTGGGCGGGGACCAAGCGTGAATGGAACTTTGCTCGCAAGATGGCTTCGGATGGATCTGACGGTGCCGGCCTTGTGGGGCTACGTGATCACCACATCCCTGGACTGATGGATGCAATAATCCCTGGGTCGGGTCGAATTATTGGATAGGGGTGCATGATGAGTCGTTATGACTTGTCCTTCGAGGGGGAGCGCTTGAAGCGGCGCCCCTCGGAGGATCCGATCGGCCTGCTCGGCCTGCTGATTGTCACGCCTGTCGCCGATCCTGCGAGATATGCAGAACGTCTTAGGAATTTGATCGGCGGGGCTGTCGAGGTCGCCAGGTCTACCGACTTCGAGCGCGATGACTTGCCGGTGGATTCGCTTCCGTCCTGGTTTCGCGAGCTTTCTAGAGGTGGCGGCGGGGGCGCCCAAGGCGATCCAGACGGGAGTGAAGGGAAGCGTAGGTATCTGGAAGCCAGGGAGGATCGCCCCTGGGATGTAGAGGAGTGGCTTTACTGCTTCGATCCGGATCTTCGGGCTTGGTCGTGGTGGGATGTCACCCTGGGCAGCCACGGATCCGTTTGCGTCTGGATCGACACGAAGGGTGAGGGTCATATTCCATGTGAGGAGCTTTGGTGGGCGATTTTTCTCGCAGGAGCAGGGGGTGTCGAGCCGCTAACGCTGGAAGCCTCCACAGTATGGAGTAGTCAGCCGAGCATTGGCCTATAAAACAGGTCAGCTCGTAGTTTGGGAGCCCCGTCGGATTGGTTTCCGGCGGGGCTCCCAAGGCGTCTGACGGCAGTACT
The DNA here is from genome assembly GCF_040641015.1 of Streptomyces sp. NPDC021356. Lineage (NCBI taxonomy): Bacteria > Bacillati > Actinomycetota > Actinomycetes > Kitasatosporales > Streptomycetaceae > Streptomyces > Streptomyces sp. NPDC021356. Next base: position 1,072 of record NZ_JBFACU010000105.1, read on the forward strand.
GAACCTGAAAGCGTGATGTCGGGGTCGTTGGCCAGCCGAGGGCTTGGTGTGTGCGATAGACCTCGGGCGTGAGGTACGTACAGGGCGGGGCCTGACCGATGCCGGCAGGGCCGCACGGGAGCGCTTACGGCTTCGCGCCGTCGCACGCTTCGAGGGCGGGGACAGCAACAGTAGGCTCGCCGCCGCGTTGCGGGTGAGCGAGCGGTCGGTGGAGCGGTGGCGCCGGGCCTGACGGGAGCAGGGCGAATCCGGAGTGCTGCCGAAGGGGTCACCGGGCCGACCGAAGCTCAGTGAGGACCAGATTGCCCGATTGGAACGGGAGTTGGACGTGGCCCGCTGGCCCACGGCTGGTCTGACCAGCGGTGGGCCCTGGCACGGATCAAGACGCTGATCGGTCGGATGTTCCACGTCTCCGTGTGTCCTGAGCATGAGAGGGAGTTGGTTGTAGGAACAGCTTCCAATCATGGTGCTGTGTGGAAGATGAAGGTTTTTTTGGCCCTTCGGAGTCGCCCTGCGGGGGGAGGCTTCAAACCGCCTCATGCTGCGT
>NZ_JBFACU010000106.1:0-1517 GCF_040641015.1 Streptomyces sp. NPDC021356
GGCATTCGTCGCCGCCGCCGGTGAAGTCGCCGAAGTAGTCGACGACGTCCTCGGGCCACTGGTTCGCCTCGGCCAGGATCACCGTGTCCGGGTACATCCGGTCGATCTCGCGCCGGACCCGTTTGAGGAACTCGTGGGTGGCGGGCAGATTCTCGCAGTTGGTGCCCTCTTCGGCGTAGAGATAGGGCACCGCGTCGAGACGGAACCCGTCGATGCCGAGGTCCAGCCAGAAGCGGAGGGCGGCCAGCATCTCCTCCTGGACGGCGGGGCTTTCGTAGTTCAGGTCCGGCTGGTGCGAGAAGAAACGGTGGAAGTAGTACTGGCCGCGCACCGGGTCGAAGGTCCAGTTGGAGGTCTCGGTGTCGACGAAGATGATCCGCGCGTCCGGATAGCCCCTGTCGTCGTCGGCCCACATGTAGAAGTCGCCGTAGGGTCCGTCGGGGTCCTTGCGGGATTCCTGGAACCACGGGTGCTGGTCGCTGGTGTGGTTCATGACGAAGTCGATGATGACGCGCATGCCGCGCTGGTGGGCGGCGTCGACGAACTCGACGAAGTCGGCCAGGTCGCCGAAGTCGGGCAGGACGGCGGTGTAGTCGGAGACGTCGTAACCGCCGTCCCTGAGAGGTGACTTGAAGAACGGCGGCAGCCACAGGCAGTCCACGCCGAGCCACTGGAGGTAGTCCAGCTTGGCGGTCAGGCCCTTCAGGTCGCCGATGCCGTCACCGTTGCTGTCCTGGAAGGAGCGGACCAGGACCTCGTAGAAGACGGCACGTTTGAACCACTCCGGGTCGCGGTCCCTGGCCGGGGCGTCCTCGAAGATGTCGGGGACGGGCTCGTTGACTGTCATGGCGCGGGAGGCCCTCCGATCTGCGGCGAGGTGGACGGTCGCTGGACATGGAGCACGTGCGCGGGACGCTGTCCGGGGTCGAGTCGCACGTAGTCGGTCCTGCCCCAGTGGTAGGTCTCACCCGTCAGTTCGTCGAGCACGGACGTGGACGCGTGCGGGTCCAGGCCGAGGTGCCGCATGTTCAACGAGACCGTGGCCTCCTGGGTGTGGTGCGGGTCGAGATTGGCGACCACGACGACCGTGTCCTCACCCGTGCTCTTGCTGTAGGCGAGCACGGCGTCGTTGTCGGTCGCGTGGAAGTGCAGGTTGCGCAGGTGGTGGAGCGCCGGGTGGCGGCGGCGGATGTCGTTGAGGCGGGTGATGAGGGGGGTGATGGTGCGGCCCTCGCGTTCGGCGGCTGCCCAGTCGCGGGGTTTGAGCTGGTACTTCTCGGAGTCGAGGTATTCCTCGCCGCCCTCTTTGAGGGGGGTGTTCTCGCAGAGTTCGTAGCCGCTGTAGATGCCCCAGGAGGGGGAGAGGGTGGCGGCGAGGACGGCGCGGACCTCGAAGGCGGGGCGGCCGCCGTGCTGGAGGTGGGCGTGGAGGATGTCGGGGGTGTTGGTGAACAGGTTGGGCCGCATGTAGGCGGCGGCTTCCCCGGTCAGTTCGGTGAGGTAGTCGGTGAGTTCCT
>NZ_JBFACU010000107.1:0-1310 GCF_040641015.1 Streptomyces sp. NPDC021356
GGCATTCGTCGCCGCCGCCGGTGAAGTCGCCGAAGTAGTCGACGACGTCCTCGGGCCACTGGTTCGCCTCGGCCAGGATCACCGTGTCCGGGTACTGGGTGTCGATCTCCTTGCGCACCCGCTTGAGGAACTCGTGGGTGGCGGGGAGGTTCTCGCAGTTGGTGCCCTCCTGCTGGTACAGGTAGGGCACCGCGTCGAGGCGGAACCCGTCGATGCCGAGGTCCAGCCAGAACTTCAGCGCGGAGATCATCTCCTCCTGCACGGCCGGGTTCTCGTAGTTCAGGTCCGGCTGGTGCGAGAAGAAGCGGTGCCAGTAGTACTGCTTGCGCACGGGGTCGTACGTCCAGTTCGACGCCTCGGTGTCGACGAAGATGATCCGAGCGTCCTGGTACTGCTTGTCGTCGTCGGCCCAGACGTAGTAGTCGCCGTAGGGTCCGTCGGGGTCCTTGCGGGATTCCTGGAACCACGGGTGCTGGTCGCTGGTGTGGTTCATGACGAAGTCGATGATGACGCGCATGCCGCGCTGGTGGGCGGCGTCGACGAACTCGACGAAGTCGGCCAGGTCGCCGAAGTCGGGCAGGACGGCGGTGTAGTCGGAGACGTCGTAACCGCCGTCTCTGAGGGGTGACTTGAAGAACGGCGGCAGCCACAGGCAGTCCACGCCGAGCCACTGGAGGTAGTCCAGCTTGGCGGTCAGGCCCTTCAGGTCGCCGATGCCGTCACCGTTGCTGTCCTGGAAGGAGCGGACCAGGACCTCGTAGAAGACGGCACGTTTGAACCACTCCGGGTCGCGGTCCTTTGCGGGAGTGTCCTCGAAGGTGTCCGGGACGGGCTCGTTGACGATCATGTTGTGGGTGACCCTCCGATCTGCGGGGTGGACGGTCGCAGGACGGTGAGGACGTGCGCGGGCCTGTGGCCCGGTTCGAGTCGCACATAGTTGGCCCTGCCCCAGTGATAGGTCTCGCCGGTCAGCTCGTCGCGCACCGGCACCGACTCGTGCCATTCCAGGCCGAGTTGCGGCATGTCCAACGAGACCGTGGCCTCCTGGGTGTGGTGCGGATCGAGGTTGGCGACCACCACAACCGTGTTCGATCCGCTCTGCTTCGAGTAGACGATCACCTCGTCCTTGTCGGCGTGGTGGAAGTGCAGGTCGCGCAGTTGCCGCAGGGCGGGACTGCGGCGGCGGATGTCGTTGAGGCGGGTGATGAGGGGGGCGATGGTGCGGCCCTCGCGTTCGGCGGCTGCCCAGTCGCGGGGTTTGAGCTGGTACTTCTCGGAGTCGAGGTATTCCTCGCCGCCCTCTTTGAGGG
>NZ_JBFACU010000108.1:0-1143 GCF_040641015.1 Streptomyces sp. NPDC021356
GACACCCCGGTCGGGCTCACGCATGAGCACCGCTATCGGGAGCTGATCGAGGAGGTGCTGCTGGCGGAGCGGGTGGGCTTCGATGCCTTCGGCAGTTCCGAGCAGCACGTCGCCCTGGGTACGGCCTCGGTTTCGGCTCCGGAGGTGCTCTACCCCTACCTGATGGCCCTCACGAGCCGGATCCGCTTCATCCACCTCGTGACGCTGCTGCCGACCCGGATGAACCACGCCCTGCGCGTCGCGGAACGTGTCGCCACCGAGGACATCCTGTCCAACGGCCGCGTTGAACTGGGCACCGGCCGCGGCAACACCACACTCGCGCTGCGCGCGTTCGAGGTCGACCCCTCGGAGAACAAGGCCCAGTGGCGCGAAGGCATCGAGCTGATCCGCCGCGCCTTCCTGAACGACGTGTTCTCCTACGTGGGCGACCACTACAGGATCCCGCCCCGCAGCCTCGTCCCCAAGCCCCTGCAGGGCCCCTACCCACCCATCTCGGCCGCCGCCGGCAGCCCGAGCTCCGTCGAGACCGCCGCCTCCATGGGCATCGGCGCCATCATGGGCGGCCTCTACCTCGGCTACGACCTCGTCGAGAACATGGTCAAGCTCTACGACAAGACCCTCGCCGCCACAGACCACCCCTACCCGATCACCCCGCGCAAGATGGTCGCCGTCGCCGGCGGCATGCACTGCGCCGAGACCACCGCACAGGCCCGCACCGAAGCAAAGCCCCTGTTCGAGATGGCCAAGCTCTCCACCGACGCCTACGAACGCCTCTCCAAGCTGTCGAAGGACTACGCCTACATGGGCGCCGTCAAGGACATCGACTTCAACGACGAGGAGTACATGTTCGAACGCTCCCAGGGCTTCATGGTCGGCGACCCCGACCACTGCATCGAACACGTCCAGCGCTACGCCGACATGGGCGTCGACGCACTCGTCCTGCGAATCGACAGCCTCCCCCACGACCAGCTCATGCGCTCCATCGAACTCTTCGGCAAGTACGTCATCCCCCGCTTCAAGAACCCCCGCAACGTGGTCCGCTCAGCCGACGACGTCCTCGCCGACATCCGCGCCGCACGCCCCGCCCACGAAGAAGCACTCCGCCAATACCACGCCAACCACACCAAGGAGACCGCGCGATGA
>NZ_JBFACU010000109.1:0-1104 GCF_040641015.1 Streptomyces sp. NPDC021356
GACGGGTTCGTTTCCGCTGGTCAGGTGTAGGTGCGGTGTTCCGGTGGCAGGGACGGGGTGTCGTGTCGTCTCTCCGGTGGAGGTGTCGGGATGCCGTCGGTGATGGCGTTGCCGGAGGAGCGTGAACGCGCCGCTCGGCAGCGAGTGGAGGCCCTCCAGGCTGAGCTTCGGGAGGCCGAGGTCGTGTGGGAACGGTTCGCGATCGCCCGTGAGACGGTGGGCGAAGTTCTGGCGGAGCCGCGCGGTGGCGAGCCCGTTCCGCCAGGCGTGGTGGCCGAGGAACGGCCGGTGCAGGTCACGACGGCGGTGCCCGGTTCAGCCGTGCCCCACTGGCGGGAAGGACTCACCCCGACGGTTCCCGCGCCGGACTACCAGCGGATCATGGACGTCCTGGCCGGTGGGAACGGGACGCACGGGGAGGCGATGGACTGCCGTCGACTCGCAGCCGCGATGGGCTCGAGCCGGTCCCGGCCAAGGTGGAGGGAGTGCGGTCGAAAGCCAAGCGCCTGGCCGCGCGGGGCTGGCTGGCTGGCTGGCTGGCGGAGGAACGTCCGGGGCTGTTCCACGTGCCCGTCGGGCGAGGCGGCGGCTCATGGCCATGCTCATCGACCACCGGATCACCGCTTCCGAGGTGTCGGTGCGTTTCTCGTAGTCGCGGGCCAGTCGGCGTGAGTGCATCAGCCACGCGAATGTGCGCTCCACCAGCCATCTCTTCGGCAGCACGGTGAAGCCGCTGGCGTCGTCGCTGCGTCTGACCACGGTCAGCGAGATCCGCCAAGCGGCCCGGGCAACGTCGACCAGGCGTCCGGTGCAGCCTCCGTCGGCCCATACCCGCGTGACGCGCCAGTGGCGTTCGTGCAGCCGGGCCAGGAGTGTCTGACCCGCGTCCCGGTCGGTGACCGAGGCCGCCGTCACCATCACGGCCAGCAGCAGTCCGAGGGTGTCCACCGTGATGTGCCGCTTGCGGCCGTTGACCTTCTTCCCGCCGTCGAATCCCCTGGTCGCGGCAGGTACCGACGCAGCTGCCTTCACCGACTGGGCATCGATGATGCCGGCCGTCGGCTCCGCATCCCGGCCCGCGACCACGCGGACCCGGTCGCGCAG
>NZ_JBFACU010000110.1:0-1051 GCF_040641015.1 Streptomyces sp. NPDC021356
CTCGGGCAGTTCCGGATCGTCGACGGTCCTGCGGATGCCGCGTCCGGCCGGGCGGATCCGCAGAGCGACGAACCGCGAGTACATGCGCTTGAAGCCACTGCGACCCGGTCCCGGCCGGGAGCCTTCCCGCCAGGACACCGGCCGGGCCGCCGCCTTTCCAGCAGCGATGACCAGGTCCTTCATGGTCCGGGCGGGCTCGGGGTACTGCATCTTGGGCGGGCGCCCGGTGCCCGCGTAGGCGGGCTGGACGGGCCGGGCCCGGGCCGGGTGGGCGGTGTGGCGGCCGCAGATGCCGACCGCGTAGGACAGGTCCCGTTCCTCCAGCCCGTGACGGAAGGCGGCGGCATCGCCGTAACCGGCGTCCGCGACCACCAGCGGAACATCAACGCCCCACGACCGTGTCTCGTCGATCATGTCCAGGGCCAGCTGCCACTTCTCCACATGCCCCACCTGGGCGGGAACACCGCAGCGGGTGCGGCGGGCGACCTTGTCCGCATCCGCCTGCGGGGAGGCCGGGTCCCAGGATGCGGGCAGGAACAGCCGCCAGTCGATCGCGGCCGAGGCACGGTCAGTGGCCAGGTGCACCGAAACGCCGACCTGGCAGTTGGTGACCTTGCCCGCGGTGCCGGTGTACTGCCGGGCCACACACGCCGAGGCATCCCCGTCCTTCAGGAAGCCGGTGTCGTCGATGATCAGTGCTTCCGGGCCGATCGCCTCGTGCATCCGCCAGGCCAGCCGGGCCCGCACATGCGCCGGATCCCACGGACTGGAGGTGATGAAGTGCGCCAGCGCCTGCCGGTTGCCGTCCTCGCCGAGACGGGCCGCCATCGGCTCCACCGACTTGCGCCGCCCGTCCAGCAGCAGCCCCCGCACATATGTCTGCCCCCACCGCCGCTGATCCGCACGGAAGAAACCGTCGAACAACTCCGCCGCGAACGCCTCCAGGTCCTCCCGGACCCCGGCCAACTCCTCAGGTGTCACACCAGGACAACGACACCAACCAGCTAACAGACACGCCACCCACGAACAAACCTGACCAAGCCCTACTAGG
>NZ_JBFACU010000111.1:0-1003 GCF_040641015.1 Streptomyces sp. NPDC021356
TGCCGAACCCGGCCGGCAAGGTGATGCCGAACCGCGCCGCCATGTCGGGCTGTGTGGTGATCTGCCAGTCCATCGGGTTCAGCCCGGCGGCCGTGACCCGGACGCGGACCTCGTCCGGTGCGGCGTGCGGCTCGGGTATCTCCTGCAGTTCGAGCACTTCGGGACCGCCGAATCGCCGGTAACGGACAGCTTTACTCATCGGTGACCTCTCCTGGCCAGTGATGGGACTTGGTCTCATCGAGCGTACACCAGTGATGGGACGAAGTCCCGTAGACTGCTCCCATGGCTCGCTGGCAACCCGACGCACCAGGACGACTCGCCGCCGCCGCCCTCGACCTCTTCGAGGAGCACGGCTACGAGAACACGACCGTGATCGAGATCGCGGAGCGCGCGGGGCTCACCAAGAGCACGTTCTTCCGGTACTTCCCGGACAAGCGCGAGGTGCTCTTCGGCGCGGGCACGATTACCGGCCTGCTCACCGAAGGGATCGCCTCGGCGCCGTCGGCGGCGGGGCCGCTCGACGCGGTGGCGGACGCCCTTGATGCGCTCGGCCGGACGTTCTTCGCCGCCGACCGCCGCGAGTTCAGCCGCCGGCGCCAGGCCGTGCTGAACGCCAACACGGAGCTGCGCGAGCGCGAAGCCCTGAAGCGGATCGACCTCACCGCCGCGATGATCGAGGCCCTCGAACGCCGGGGGGTCCCAATCTTGACCGCGCGCGTGACCGCGCAACTGGGCACGCTCGTCTGGGAGATCGCCTACGACCAGTGGATCGACGCCACCACCGGCGAGGACTTCGGCCCACTGGCCCGCCGGGCCCTCGCCGACGTGCGCGCGACCGGAGTCGTGCGCTAGTGCTCTGACCGGGAAGGTTCGCCGGGGCGGTCGTCCGGGCGGTTGGATGCACGGCCACGTCCGCTCCGACTGCTGGGGGTGTAGTGGCTGAGCTTGTCCATGTGCGCAGGTTGACCGACCAGGAGGGGCAGAAGCTGCAGCAGATCGTGCG
>NZ_JBFACU010000112.1:0-1002 GCF_040641015.1 Streptomyces sp. NPDC021356
CTAGGACTTGTCCGGGCGATCAAGTTCGCAGCCAGATGACCAGGGCTGCTGCTGTGGCGGTGCCGAGGAAGACGTACCCGCGTTTGTCGTAGCGGGTGGCGACTGCCCGGGACTGCTTCAGACGGTTGATCGTCCGCTCGACCGTGTTGCGTTTCTTGTAGCGGTCTTCGTCGAAGTCGGGTGGTCGTCCGCCGCGTGAGCCTTTTCGCAGGCGGGCGGCCTGGCTGTCGGTCTTCTCGGGGATCGTGTGGCGGATGCCCCGTCGTCGCAGGTACTCGCGGCAGGGCCCGTTGCTGTAGGCCTTGTCGGCCGCCAGGCTGTCGGGCTTCTTGCGCGGCCTGCCCGGACCGGTCCGGGGGATGCGGATCTTCTCCAGCACGTGCTTGAACTGGGTGCAGTCCGCCCTCTGCCCGCCGGTGACCACCAGGGACAACGGGCGGCAGCGACCGTCCGCGCTCAGGTGGAGCTTGCTGGTGAACCCACCCCGCGAACGGCCCAGGCCCTCATCTCCAGCACCACCTCCACCAGGCGGGCCACCAGGCTCTGCCACGGCGTTTCGCCCTGGTGTTCCACCTCTTCGGCCCCCTTTGGCGTCGTCGGCGGCCCGGTCCGAGCGCCGGCCGCGTGCTGATGGGCACGCACGATGGTGGAATCCACCGCGATGTCCCAGTCGATCTCACCTGCCGCGTCGGCCGCGGCCTGGACCTGCTGGAGCAGACGCTCCCACGTCCCGTCGGCCGACCACAGCCGGTGGCGTTCATAGACCGTCTTCCACGGCCCGAACCGTTCGGGCAGGTCGCGCCACTGAACACCGGTCCGAACCCGGTGCAGAATCCCGTCGATCACCTGCCGGTGGTCCCGCCACCTGCCACAACGCCTGTTGCTGACCGGCAGGAACGGCCGCAGCCGTTCCCACTCGGCATCCGTCAGATCTCCCCGCCCCATGTCCACATCAACGACACCACTGCGAAGTAGTCACATGATCGGCCGGACAAGTCCTAG